>NZ_JBVJUY010000012.1:101739-231835 GCF_055604165.1 Streptomyces sp. NPDC037242 | reverse complement strand
CCCCCCCTCCCCCCCCCCCCCCCCCCCCCCCCCCCCCCCCCCCCCCCCCCCCCCCCCCCCCCCCCCCCCCCCCCCCCCCCCCCCCCCCCCACCCCTTCCGCGTGTCCGGAAGCTGCCGAGGATCAGGCCGTTGGCCGTGCGGCCCATGCGGCCAGGGTGTCGAAGTCCTCCCGGACGAGCCCGATCCGCTCGTCGATGCGCAGGAGCAGGGCGTGCGCCGGGTGGTGCTGGTCGACGTACTCGTGGTCCATGGCCGTGATGTCGTCGTCGATCCACGCGAAGGGGCGCGCCCCCGCGTACTCCAGGATGTACTGGGTCTTCCAGAACGTCCCGCGCGGCGCCCGGCCGTGCATCACCGGCCAGTCGATGTACGGCAGTCGCGGCAGTCCCAGGTGCGGGCCTATCCAGTCGTTGGCCTCGTCCTTCCAGGTGGTCGCCCACACCAGCTCGTACGAGTCCGCCAGCGCGAGCAGTTGCGCGCCGTGGCCGTGGTTGAGCCAGACCCGCAGCGGGCGCGGGCTCTCGGCCTGGGACCAGCCCGTCGGGCGCATCCGGTGGGTGCTGTAGCCCTCGGGCCGGCGCTGGGGCTTGGCCGCGTACGGATTCAGCGGCCCGTCGACGTCGATCAACAGCAGGGGTTTGGCGGGCTTCATCTCGGCAGGATTCCTTCCGTGCTGCCTGTTCGCAGCCTATTTTTCGATCGAATGAGACGTTGACGTCTCATTCGGGGTATGGTTGTCTCATGGCTATGGATCGTGACCGGGTGCTCCGCGACGCGGCAGCCCTGCTCTCCCGCAAATCGACCGCCACGATGGACGAGGTCGCCCGCGCCGCCGGAATCGGCCGCGCGACCCTCCACCGGCACTTCGCCGGGCGCGACGCCCTCGTACGGGCCCTGGAGGAACTCGGCATCCGGGAGTTCGAGGTGGCGTTCGACAACGCCCGCCTCCACGAGGGGACGGCGATCGACGCGCTCAGGCGGCTCGTCGCCGAGGCGGAGCCGAACGCCGAGCTCCTGGCCTTCCTCGTCACCGAGAACCAGCTCTTCGAGGGCGACGAGGTCAACGAGGGATGGGCGCGGCTCGACGCCCGCGTCGGAGCGCTCTTCCGGCGCGGCCAGGACGAGGGCGACATCCGCATCGACCTGAGCCCCGCCTGGCTCACCGAGGCCCTCTACGGCCTCATCGGCACCTGCGCCTGGGCCGTGATGGACGGCCGGGTCGCCGCCAAGGACTTTCAGTACATGATCATCGAGTTGCTGCTCGGTGGCGCAAGACGGAGTGTGGAGAAATGAGCCGTACCGAACAGCTGAGCCGGCAGAAGGGGGCGGAGGGGAGGAGCCCCGGGCGCTGGCTGGCGCTCTCCGTGCTCGTCCTGGCCGTCCTGCTGGTCGCGGTCGACGCCACCGTACTCGGTCTCGCCACGCCCTCCCTCAGTGAGGACCTGAAGCCGTCGGGCACCCAGCTCCTGTGGATCGGCGACATCTACTCCTTCGTCATCGCCGGTCTGCTCGTCTCCATGGGCTCCCTCGGCGACCGCATAGGCCGCAAGAAGCTGCTCCTGGTCGGCGCCACCGCCTTCGGCGCCGTCTCGGTCCTCAACGCCTACGCCACCAGCCCCGAGATGATGATCGCGGCCCGGGCGCTGCTCGGCGTGGCCGGCGCGACCCTGATGCCGTCCACCCTGGCGCTGATCCGCAACATCTTCCACGACCCCAAGGAGCGCAGCCTCGCCATCGGCATCTGGGGCGCCACCGCCTCGGCCGGCGCGGCCGTCGGACCGGTCGTCGGAGGAGCCCTGCTCCAGCACTTCTGGTGGGGCTCGGTCTTCCTCATCAACCTCCCCGTGATGATCGCCCTGGTCCTCGTCGGCATCAAGCTGCTGCCCGAGTCCAAGAACCCCGTCGCCGGGCCCTGGGATCTGCTCAGCGTCGCCCTGTCCCTCGTCGGCGTCATCGGCGTCGTCTACGCGATCAAGGAAGTCGCCACCCACGGCCTGACCTGGGGAGTCTGGGCCGCCGCCGTGCTCGGCGCGGGATGCCTGTACGCCTTCGTCCGCCGCCAGTTCTCGCTGCCGTCCCCGCTGCTCGACATGCGGCTCTTCAAGCACCGCGGCTTCTCCGGCGCGGTCCTCGCCGACCTGCTCACCGTCTTCGGGCTGTCCGGGCTGGTCTTCTTCCTCTCCCAGTTCCTCCAGCTGGTCCAGGGCCGCGACCCGCTGGAGGCGGGGCTCGCCGAGCTGCCCGCCGCCATCGGTGCGGTGGCCACCGGCCTCGTCGCCGGCAAGTACGCCCGCAAGTACTCGGTACGGTCCATCGTGACCGGCGGCCTCGCCGCCATCGGCCTGGCCCTGGCCGCGCTCACCGTGATCCACAAGGAGAGCGGCTACCCGCTGCTCGGCGCGGCCCTGCTCGTCGTCGGCCTCGGCGCGGGCTTCTCCTTCACCGTCACCGCCGACGTGATCCTCTCCAGCGTCCCCAAGGAGCAGGCCGGCTCGGCCTCCGCCGTCTCCGAGACGGCGTACGAACTCGGCGCCGCCCTCGGCATCGCCCTGCTCGGCTCCGTCGTCACCGGCGTCTACCAGGGCTTCAACGCCCCCGCTTCCGTCACGGGCCCGGTCGCCGACGCCGCGCACGAATCCCTCGGCGGCGCCGTCGAAGCGGCCAGGTCGCTGGACCCGCAGACCGCCCAGCAGATGGTCGGCGCGGCCCAGGAGGCCTTCGTGGACGGGCTCCGGCTGGCTTCGGGCGTCGGCGCGGCCGTGCTGCTGGCCACCGCCGCAGCCGCCTGGTTCCTGCTGAAGGGCCAGAAGCTCCAGGACGGCATCGAACACTGACGCCATGCCAGCGGGTGGTGTCCCGTGCGGAGTTGACAGTCCGTCGGCCCGCGGGACACCATCCCGGCGATGGAGATCAACGACCTGACCCCGGCGGAGCGCCGCGTATGGGACGCCTACCCGCGCGGGGACGGCGTCGACTTCCGGGCAGACCCCGACGAGGACGCGGCCGACGGCGCCTCCTGGGGACCGGAGCGCACCGTACGCGCCGAAGTGCTCATGGCGCTCCTGCTGAGCGGCCCCAGCGTGGCCGGCCAAGTCCCCGGACTCAAGATCAAGGGCGCCAAGGTCACCGGGAAACTGGACCTCAAGTACGCCGCGATCGACGCCCCGATGCGGATGCGCGGCTGCTGGTTCGAACGCAAACCGGGGCTCTACGGGGCACGGCTGCGCGCACTGGTCCTCACCGACTCGTCCCTGCCGGGCCTCACCGCCTCCACCGTCCGCGTCGAGGTCGCGCTGCGGCTGGCCTGCTGCCGGATCCGCGGCCCGGTGCGCCTCGCGGGAGCCCAGATAGAGGGCGGTCTCTTCCTCCAGGGCGCCGTGATCGGCCCGGTCGAGGGCGAGCTCGCCGGCGAAGCGGCGCTCCAGCTCAACCACGCCGCCATCGGCACCGACATCATCGCCTTCGGGCTGACCGTACACGGCCAGACGCGCGTCAACGGCGCGGTCGTCGGGGGCCAGATCAACCTCGACGACGCCCGACTCCACGAGCTGGGCGGCACGGCCCTGCACGCGGAGAACGTGACCGTCGGCACCGACCTGCGGGCGATGCGCGCGCAGTTCCTCGGCCGGGTCAACCTCACCGGATCCCGGATACCGGGCCAGCTCAACTTCGCGCGCGCCCGGTTCACCAACCCCGGCGGCGTGGCCCTGCGGGCGAGCAGCTGCACCGCCGGCGAGGTCTGGCTACGGGACTGCGGCACCATCCAGGGCTCGGTCAACCTGCGCCGTTCCCAGTTCGACCTGCTGCACGTGGAGCCCGAGACCTGGCCGGGTACGGTGCGCCTGGCCGGGCTCAGCTACCGGGCGATGAGCCCGCACCTGCCCGCCGAGCAGCGGCTGCCCGCGCTGGAGCGCGAGGAGTCGGGCTACCTGCCGTACATCTACGAACAGCTCGCCGCGGCCTACCGTACGGCGGGCGACGAGGCCGGCGCCCGGACCGTCCAGCTCGCCAAGCTGCGCAGGCACCGCCGCACCCTGCCCCGGCCCGCCCGGCTGTGGGGGCAGCTCCAGGACGTCACCGTCGGGTACGGATTCCGGCCGCTGCGGCCGGTCGGCTGGCTGCTGGCCCTGCTGCTGACCGGGGCGATCGCCTACGGGATCACTCCGCCGCGGCCCCTGAAGGCGGGGGAGGCCCCGGACTTCAACGCGGTGTTCTACACGATCGACCTGCTGGTGCCGATCATCAGCTTCGGGCAGGAGGGTGCCTACGCGCCGAGCGGCTGGCACCAGTGGCTGTCCTACTTGCTGGTCGTGACCGGGTGGATCCTCGCCACCACCACGGCGGCGGGCGTCAGCCGGTCACTGCAGAGGCAGTAGGGTCACGCGGTCACGCGGCCTTCGCCTTGGTCGCGTACATGTCCACGTACTCCTGGCCCGAGAGCCGCATGACCTCGGCCATCACCGAGTCGGTGACGGCGCGCAGCACGTAGCGGTCGCGGTCCATGCCCTCGTAGCGGGAGAACTCCATCGGCTCGCCGAACCGGACGGTGACCCGGCCCGGGCGCGGCATGCCGGCGCCGCCGGGCTGGAGCTTGTCGGTGCCGATCATCGCGAACGGGACCACGGGGGCGCCGGTCATCAGGGTGAGGCGGGCGATGCCGGTGCGGCCGCGGTAGAGGCGCCCGTCGGGGGAGCGGGTGCCCTCGGGGTAGATGCCGAAGATCTTGCCCTCGTCGAGGATCCTGCGACCGGTCATCAAGGCCGCGACGCCGCCGTTGGCCCCGTCACGGTCGACGGGGATCATTCCGGCGCCGGTGAAGAACCACGCCATCAGGCGGCCCTTGAGCCCCTTGCCCGTCACGTACTCGTCCTTGCCGATGAAGTGGACCGTGCGGTCGCACACCAGCGGAAGGATCATGGAGTCGATGAAGGTGAGGTGGTTGCCCGCCAGAATCACCGGTCCGGAGCCCGGGATGTTCTCGATGCCCTCCACGCGGGTGCGGAACATCATGCGCATGACCGGTCCGACAGTGGCTTTGATGAGCGCAGTACGGAACAACGTGGGCCCTCCGGCATCGAAAAGCGGTTCGCGCACTCGCCGTACGGCAGCAGTGCAGGTGAGGACGATACTCGCGGGTCAGGTCTGATCGCACATCGGGTTCACGAGGTGGATACGCAGTGTTGACGCATGTTTCCGCCATGTTCCCCACAGTCCCACCGTCCCGCCATCGGCATTTGCCTACCATCGGCGGGCCGATCCGGGCCGAGAAAGAGGAGTGTTCATGACACAGGGTGGGGCAGCGCGGCGTACGGTCCTGGGGGCGGCAGTCCTGGCGGCGGGCGGCAGTCTGGCCGGTCTCTCGGCGGGTCCCGCAGCGGCGGCGGGCGCCGGCCACGGTGGCGGATACCGCGACCTCCCCGTCCCGACGGTCATCGGCCACCGGGGGGCCAGCGGCTACCGGCCCGAGCACACGATCGGCTCCTACCAGCTCGCCCTCGACCTCGGCGCCGACGTCGTCGAGCAGGACCTCGTCCCCACCCGGGACGGCCATCTCGTGTGCCGGCACGAGAATGAGATCGGCGGCACCACCGACGTCGCCGACCACCCCGAGTTCGCGTCCCGGCGCACCACGAAGTCGATCGACGGGGTCTCGCTGACCGGCTGGTTCACCGAGGACTTCACCCTCGCCGAGCTGAAGACCCTGCGGGCGAAGGAACGTATCCCCGCCGTCCGGCAGCGCAACACCCTCTACGACGGCCGGTGGGCGGTGCCCACCTTCGAAGAGGTGCTCCGCTGGGCCGACCGCGAGGGCAAGCGGCGCGGCAAGCGGGTCTGGCTGCACGTCGAGACCAAGCACCCCAGCTACTTCCGCTCGCTCGGCCTCGGCCTGGAGGAGCCGCTCGCCAAGCTGCTGCGCCGCTACGGTCGCGACGGCCGGGGCGCGCCCCTCTTCCTCCAGTCCTTCGAGCCGTCCAGCATCCAGCGGCTCTCCCGGCTGGTCTCCGCGCCGCGCGTGGTCCTGCTCTCCGCCGCCGCCACCCGCCCGTGGGACTTCGAGCTGGCCAAGGACCCCCGTACGGTCGCGGACCTGGTCAAGCCCGAGGGCCTGAAGTGGATCGCCGGCTTCGCCCAGGGCCTCGGCCCGACCATGGACCTGATCCTGCCGCGCGACGCGGCGGGCAAGCTCACGTCCCCGACCACGCTGGTCAAGGACGCCCACGCGCAGGGGCTGATCCTGCACCCCTACACGGCGCGCAACGAGAACACCTTCCTGCCCGCCGACTACCGCAAGGGCACCGACCCGAACGCCTACGGGGACGCCTTCGCCGCCTTCCGGAAGTACTTCGAACAGGGCATCGACGGCATCTTCACCGACAACCCGGACACCGGGCTGCTCGCGGCGGAGGATTTCCGCCCGGGCCGGGGCGTCAACCGGTAGCCGGGGCTTCTCGTACGAGTGTGCCGCGCCCGGCGGGGAAACCGCCGGGCGCGGCCTTCGCGTCCCGCCCGGCATGGACCTGCTGAAGGCTGACCTCTTTGAGAAGCTCGGCCCGCTGCTCTCCGCCGAGGCGGCCGCCGAGGCCGCGGGCACCGGAGTGGACGCGGCCGACCTGGAACAAGCCGTCTGGGTCAGGCTGCTCGAACGCGACCCGGGTCAGCGCACCCTCGCCGAGCCCGCGCGCTGGCTGCGCCGGGCGGTACGGGGCGAGGCGCGCCGGGCGCGGCGCCGGGCGCGGCGCGAAGTGCCGTACGGCCACCGCCGCCACCAGGTGGACGGGGGACCCCTTACCAGCGCGGCCGCAGAACCGGAAGACGCCCTTCTGAACGGGGAGGAGAACAGGGCCCTCCGATCGGCGGTCGCCCGATTGCCCGGACGGTGTCCGGAGCTGATGGGAGCACTTCTTTCGCCCAGGGACCTCACCTACCGTGAAATCGCAGGAGAGTTGGGTATCTCACAAGGAAGTTTGGGGCCTGTCCGTTCCCGTTGCCTGGGATGTCTGCGCAGAATGCTGGCTGCAGAGGTTGCGGCTCCTGGCCTGCGGGGAAAGGAGCGGTAGACCAACGGGCCACCAGGTGAGCGGGAGGCATGCGCACATGGGCATGAGCGTGACCATTTCGGCAGCAACTGCCGAGGACGCCGAGCAGATCATCAAACTCCAGTACCTGGCGTTCCAGAGCGAGGCGGAGCTGTACGGCAACTACCGCATCCAGCCCCTGACCCAGTCCCTGGACTCCCTGAAGGCGGAGCTGGCGTCGGACACCGTTCTGGTGGCCCGGCTCGGCGACGAGATCGTCGGCGCCGTGCGCGGCAACGTCGACGAAGAGGGCACCGGCAAGATCGCCAAGCTCTGCGTGCACCCGCGGCTCCAGGGCCACGGGCTCGGCGCCCGGCTGCTGCGCGCCGTCGAGGAGGCCCTCGCGGGCCACGACGGGACCGCCCGCTACCGGCTGCACACCGGACACAAGAGCGAGAGCAACCTGCGCCTCTACCGCAAGGCCGGCTACACCCAGGTCGGCGGCCGCACCGCTTCCGACGGCGTGCGGCTGGTGATCCTGGAGAAGGAGGCCAAGGAGGCCTCGGACTTCGCGGTCAGCGCCTGATTCAGAGCCTGACTCGGCGCCTGATTCAGCGCTTGCGCAGCCAGAGCATCCCGGTGATCGGCAGGATCACCGGGATGAACAGGTAGCCCATCCCGAAGTCCGACCACACGGTCGCGTCGGGGAAGGCCTCCGGACGCGCCAGCGTCCAGGCCCCCACCGTCAGTACGCCCACCAGCTCGGCGGCGCAGCACAGCAGCGCCGCCTTGCGGGCCCGCTCCCCGCCGCGCACCAGCGAGTAGGTGATGAAGGCGTAGACCACGGCCGCCGCCGCGGACAGCGAGTACGCCAGCGGCGCCCGGTCGAACTCGGTGGAGATCTGGTACGCCGACCGCGAGACGGCGCCCACCACCATCACCCCGTACAGCCACACCAGCAGCAGCCCCGGCCCGGAGACCAGCCGCCTGCGCGCGGCGGGAGTGTCAGTCGTCGTGTCAGGCACCGGTGGATCCCCAGATGTCGTAGAGCCGTACTTCGAGGACAGCGAGGACGACCGCGCCCGCGGCCACCGTCACCGAGCCCCACTTGGTCCGCTCGGTCAGCGAGAGCAGCGCGGCGGCCGGGATCGCCGCGAGCGCGCCCAACAGGTACGACACGAACAGCACCGTGCCCTGGCCCGGCTCCTCGCCGCGGGCGAGCTGGACCAGGCCGACCACCAGCTGGGCGAGGACCAGGACGGTCACCACGGCCATGCCGATGAAGTGCCAGTCCTTGGTCGGCTGGTCCCGCCAGGCGGCGAAACCGCACCAGGCGGCGAGGGCGAGTGCGGCCACGCCGATGGCGACCGTCAGGGCGTCGAGCATGCAGCGAGCGTATTACGGGCCGAAAGACCCAGTGCGCGCACCCCTGCTCCCGGGCTTTGCTGGAAGACATGAATCTGCATGCCATCCCCGCTGACGCTCTGCTGTTCGACAACGACGGCACGCTCGTCTCCTCCATGGACTCCGTGCACCGCTGCTGGACCCGCTGGGCCCGCGAGTACGGGATCACCGAGGAGGAATTCGCCCGGGTCGAGCTGCACGGCCGCCCCGCGGCGGAGATCATCGCCGAGCTGCTCCCCGCCGGGGTGCGGGCCGCGGCCCTGGCCCGGATCGAGGCGCTGGAGATCGAGGACGTACCGGGCGGGGCCGTACTGCTGCCCGGCACCAAGGAACTGCTGTCCGCGCTGCCGGCCGGCCGTTGGGCGGTGGTCACCTCCGCCACCCGGCCGCTGGCCGAGGCCCGGCTGCGCGAGGTGGGCATCGACTTCCCCGAGCTGGTCGCCGCCGAGGACATCACCCGGGGCAAGCCCGACCCCGAGCCCTTCCTGCTGGCGGCCGCCCGGCTCGGTGCGGACCCGGCCCGCTGCGTGGTCTTCGAGGACGCACCGGCGGGGCTGGCGGCCGGCCGCGCGGCCGGGATGCGGACCGTGGCCTTGACCACAACGCACACCGCTGCGGAACTCGACGCGGACGTGGTCGTACGGGACCTTTCGGCCGTGTCCGTGCAGGTCAGTGCCGATGGCCTGGTGGTCGGGACGGACCCCCGCCCATAACCGGTGTTGTCCGCTATGCGGCCGAAATCCGTCCGCTATGCGGACATCGTTGATCGGTCAAGGGATACGTCTGGTTTACTGGGGCCCATGACCACGACGAGCAGCCGCACCCTTGCGACCGAGGCGATGAAGACGCCCGGTGCTCGTTGTATGTGTCGAATGTGCGCCTTCTGAGGGCCCCCTTCCTGCAGTCTCGCGCCCCGAAGCGAGGCCGGCCGAGCCCGTCCGGCACCACCGTGTGACCCCGGACCGCTACTGCCCCGCGCATGCGTCACCACCAGCGTTTTCTGGCGGTTCGACCCGTATCGCGTTCCCAGATCCTTGCCCCGTGCCCGGCACCCCGCTGCGCCGTGCACTCGACAGCGACGGAAATCCTGTGATCACCACATCGGGCCTCACGAAGGTCTACCAGTCCCGTGGCCGTGAGGTCACCGCCCTGGACGGCGTCGACCTGCACGTCCGCGAGGGCGAGGTCTACGGAGTCATCGGCCAGAGCGGCGCCGGCAAGTCCTCCCTCATCCGCTGCGTGAACCTGCTGGAGCGCCCCACCACCGGCACCGTGACCGTGGACGGAGTCGACCTCACGGCGCTCGCCGGCCGCGGCCGCCGGGCCGGCAAGGAGCTTCGCGAGGCCCGCAGCCGCATCGGCATGGTCTTCCAGCACTTCAACCTGCTGTCCTCGCGCACCGTCCAGGGCAACATCGAACTGCCCCTGGAGATCCTCGGCGTATCCGGCCGCGAGCGCTCCCGCAAGGCCGCCGAGCTCCTCGACCTCGTAGGCCTCGCCGACAAGGCCAAGGCCTACCCCGGCCAGCTCTCCGGCGGCCAGAAGCAGCGCGTCGGCATCGCCCGCGCCCTGGCCGGCGACCCCAAGGTGCTGCTGTCCGACGAGGCCACCAGCGCCCTGGACCCCGAGACCACCCGCTCGATCCTCCAGCTGCTGCGCGACCTCAACCGGCAGCTCGGCCTGACCGTCCTGCTCATCACGCACGAGATGGACGTGGTCAAGGCGGTCTGCGACTCGGCCGCGCTGATGAAGCAGGGACGCGTCGTCGAGTCCGGCACCGTCTCCGAGCTGTTGGCCACCCCCGGCTCCCAGCTCGCCCACGAACTCTTCCCGCTGACCGGCTCCGCGACCACCGCCGAGCACACGGTCATCGACGTGACCTTCCACGGGGAGACCGCCACCCAGCCGGTCATCTCCCAGCTGGCCCGCACCTACAACATCGACATATCGATCCTGGGTGCGGCCATGGACACCGTCGGCGGCAGGCAGATCGGCCGGATGCGCATCGAGCTCCCCGGCCGCTACGACGACAACGTCGTACCCATCGGCTTCCTGCGCGAGCAGGGCCTCCAGGTCGACGTCGTGGACGCCGACTCCGTAGACGCTGACGCAGAGCTCGCCGAGCTGGTCAAGGACGGTGCCAAGTGACCTGGTCCGAGATGGAGCCCCTGCTCACCCAGGGCACCTTCGACACCCTCTACATGGTCCTGTGGTCCACCCTGGTGACCGTCCTCGGCGGACTGCCCATCGGCATCCTCCTCGTCCTCACCGACAAGGGCGGCCTCCTGCAGAACCGGCCGCTCAACAAGGTCCTCGGCGTGATCGTGAACATCGGCCGCTCGCTGCCGTTCATCATCCTGCTGATCTTCCTGATCCCGGTCACCACGGCCATCGTCGGCACCTTCATCGGCCCCACCGCCATGATCGTCCCGCTCGCCATCGGCGCCATCCCCTTCTTCGCCCGGCTCGTCGAGACCGCCGTCCGCGAGGTGGACCACGGTCTGGTCGAAGCCGTCGAGTCCATGGGCGGCGGCATCCCCACCCTGGTCGGCAAGGTGCTCCTCCCGCAGGCCCTGCCCTCCCTGGTCGCCGGCATCACCACCACCGTGATCACCCTGGTCGGCTACTCCGCCATGGCCGGCGCGGTCGGCGGCGAAGGACTCGGCTCCAAGGCCATCACCTACGGCTTCCAGCGATTCGAGACCGGCTTCATGGTCGCCACCGTCGTGGTCCTGATCGCCATCGTCACGGTGATCCAGCTGCTCGGCGACGGCGTGGTACGCCTCCTGGCCCGCCGCGGCCGGACAGCCTGAGCGCACCCACGCTGACAAGACTTTTCTCCCAACAGAGCCCGCACTTGTCGTGCTTGGGCCACCACCCTGAAAAAGCAAGAAAGGCACTCTTCGTGCGTAAGAACCTCAAGGCCACCGCCCTCGCCGCCACCGCGACCGCCCTCGCCCTCGGCCTCACCGCCTGCGGCAGCTCCTCGGACCCGTCCTCCACCAAGGCCGACGGCGGCAAGGTCGACGAGAGCAAGCCGCTCGTCATCGCGGCCTCCCCGAGCCCGCACGCCGACATCCTGAACTTCGTCAAGGACAAGCTCGCGGCGAAGGACGGCCTCAAGCTGGAGGTCAAGGAGTTCACGGACTACGTCCTGCCGAACACCGCCACCGAGCAGGGCCAGGTCGACGGCAACTTCTTCCAGCACAAGCCGTACCTCGACGACTTCAACAAGAAGAACGGCACGCACATCGTGCCCGTCGTGAACGTGCACCTGGAGCCCCTCGGCCTCTACTCCAAGAAGGTCAAGGCCCTCACCGACATCAAGGCCGGCCAGACCATCGCCGTCCCCAACGACACCACCAACGAGGGCCGCGCGCTCCAGCTGCTCGCCGCGAACAACCTGATCACCCTCAAGGAGGGTGTCGGCACCGCCGCCAAGCTGTCCGACATCACCGACAAGAAGGGCCTGCAGTTCAAGGAGCTCGAGGCCGCCACGGTCCCGCGCGCCCTGAACGACGTGGACGCCGCAGTCATCAACGGCAACTACGCCATCGAGGCCAAGCTCAGCCCCGCCAAGGACGCGCTGGCCCTGGAGAAGGCCGAGGGCAACCCGTACGCCAACTTCCTGGCGGTCAAGGACGGCAAGCAGAACGACCCGCGGATCCAGAAGCTCGCCAAGCTCCTGAACTCCGACGAGGTCAAGAAGTTCATCGAGGAGAAGTACCAGGGCTCGGTCATCCCGGCCTTCGGCGCCCCGAAGTCCTGACCCCGTAGCCAGGTCGCACGGCCCCGTACGCCCGGCGGCGTACGGGGCCGGCCGCTGCCCGCTTCCGGGCAACCCGGCCCTGCACATCGCCGGGCCGATGCTGCATGCTGTGGCCTACGACCCGCACAAACGGTCCCGCACAACGGTCGCACCACGGTCTCAGGCATGGAGCTGCGCATGACTACCACCTTCCCGGACGTCACCATCAGCACGGACCGGCTGGTGCTGCGCCCCTTCGAGGAAGAGGACGTCACCGCGCTCGCCGAGATGATGAACGACGAGCCCGTCACCGCCTGGACCTCGGTCCCGCACCCCTACACCCACGCCGACGCGGTCGCCTGGGCCACCCGGGTCTCCCACGCCGAGCGCACCGAGGGCCGCGGCATCGTCTTCGCCGTCACCGAGTTCCTCACCCACCGCCTCGTCGGCATCGTCCACCTCCAGAACACCAACTGGCGCACCCGCGCCACCGAGGTCGGCTACGTCACCGCCCCGTGGGCCAGGGGCGAGGGCTACGCCAGCGAGTCCGTGCTCGCCGTCGCCCGGTGGCTCTTCCGCGACCAGGCCTTCGAACGCCTCGAACTGCGCACCGCCGCCGACAACACCGCCTCCCAGCAGGTGGCCCAGAAGATCGGCTGCATCAGCGAAGGCGTCCTGCGCAACGCGTGGATAGTGCGCACCCAGACGGCCGACGGCACCTGGACCGACAGCCGCACCGACCTCATCGTCTGGAGCCTGCTCCCCGAGGACCTCGACGACGGCGACGGCTACGCGGACGGATACGCGGACGGCTACTCCGACGGATACGACGGATACGACGTCGACCACCGGGCCGACGCGAACGGCCACGCCGTCGGCGCCGACTGGAACTGACCGGATGACCGGGTAGTCTCACCGTGCCCGACCTCCCGGACGAAGCTTCGCCTGCCCCCCCACGACAGGAGATTGACGACGATGGCCGACCGGGTCACCGTGATCGGCTGGGACGGCTCGCCCCTGACCGCGGCCGCCCGGTCAGCGCTCTCCGCCGCCACCCTGGTGGCCGGCGCCGCCCACCACCTCGCGCTCCCCGAAGTCCCGCCCGGCGCCGAGCGCATCCGCCTCGGCAGCCTCGGGCTCGCCGCCCGCCGGATCGCCGGCCACCGCGGCACCGCCGTGGTCTTCGCCGACGGCGACCCCGGCTTCTTCGGCGCCGTACGCACCCTGCGCGCCCCCGAGCACGGCCTCGAAGTCGAGGTGGTCCCCGCGGTCTCCGCGGTCGCCGCCGCCTTCGCCCGCGCCGGGATGCCCTGGGACGACGCCCAGGTCGTCGTCGCCCACCCCCGCACCCTGCGCCGCGCCGTCAACGTCTGCCGCGCCCACGCCAAGGTCGCCGTCCTCACCTCGCCCGGAGCCGGCCCCGCCGAACTCGCGCTGCTGCTCGACGGGGTCCACCGCACCTTCGTCATCTGCGAGGAACTGGGCACCGACAAGGAGCAGGTCTCCGTCCTGACCTCCGACAAGGTCGCCGACCACAGCTGGCGGGACCCCAACGTCGTCATCGTCATCGGCGGCGGCGGACAGGCCCTCGGCTCCGACCCGGCATGGCTGCTCGGCCAGAGCCCCGCCCGGGCCACGGGCCGCGGCTGGGCACGGCCGCAGACCGACGTAGGGGAAGGGGAGTCGGCGCACCTGCGCGCGATGCAGCTCGCCCGGCTCGGCCCGCGCACCGGCGACCTCGTCTGGGACATCGGCGCCGGCTCCGGAGCCCTCGCCGTCGACGCCGCCGCCCTCGGCGCGGCCGTCATCGCGGTCGACGCCGACCCGAACAACTGCGAACGCGCGAGCGCCGCGGCCCGTGCGCGCGGAGTCCAGCTCCAAGTCGTCGCCGGACGCGCCCCCCACGTACTGGAAGACCTCCCCGAGCCGGACGTCGTACGCGTCGGCGGCGGCGGGGCCGAGGTCGTCGCGGCCGTCGCCGACCGGCGCCCCGAACGGATCGTCAGCCACGCCTCCACCCGCGACGAGGCCGAGGCCATCGGCCGCGCCCTGACCGCGGGCGGGTACGAGGTCGAGTGCGCGCTGCTCCAGTCCGTGGGCCTGGACACCCGTACTTGGACCGAACAGCAGCGCTCCGTCGTCTTCCTCCTGGCCGCACAGCGCCCCGTGAACCGCTGACGCAGCCCCCGGGGTAGGCTGGCCGATCGTCGTACCGCCCAGGACGATTCGGGCACTACGACACCGGAGGACGCGCGACGTGGCGCAGTCCACAGCGGACCCTGGCGGTTATGGCCGCCAGGTCCGCCGACGGGCGCGACAATGCTTACTGGTTGCCGTGAGGGCGTACGCGAGGCGGACGCGCCGTACGGCGGACCCGCACCGCAACTCCGCTCGGCGGCCTCGTGGGCGACCGGGCGATCGAAGAGGCAACACCGATGGGCGAGGGGTACGCATGACTGACACCGGCCAGGTCCCGGGCGAGGGTCACCCGGACAACGCGGGCATGGTGGATCAGCCGGGCGTCCCCGCCCCGGTTCCCATGCCCGCCCCCCTGAGCGGCGGCTACGCCTTCCAGGACCTCGTGGACAACCCGGCCGAGCCGGAGGACGAGGAACTGCTGCTGATGCCCAGCGGCCAGGGCGCCTGGAGCGACCCGCAGGTGGTGCCGCCCATGCCGTCCTTCCCCGAGCCCGCGCTGTACTCGGACGCGCCCTACGCCGAGTACCAGCAGCCGGCCCCGGTCGCCGACGTGTCCGCCGCGTACGCGCAGCCCGCGCCCCCCGCACCGGTGGGCTACCCCGAACCCGGGTACCCGGAACAGCCGTTCCCCGACTCCTCCTACAGCGCGGGCGCGCACGAGGCCGGCGGCCGCGACTCCGGCGCGCTCGACCTCGGCGGCCTGGTGGCCCCGCAGGCTCCCCGGATGCAGGCGCCGGTGCAGAGCCCGGCCCCGGTCGCCCCGGTGCGGCGCCCGCTGCACATGGGCCCGCCCGTCCCCGAGGCCACCGGCGGAGTCGTACGGTCCCTCGCGGACCGCGGTCCGGCCGCGGCGCCGGCGCCGGTTCCGGCGTTCCAGCCCGCCCCGGTCGCCGCCCCGGGCCCCGAGTACCTGGACATCCCGCGCGCCGAGCCCGCCGTGCCGCAGTCGGCCGAGATCCCGCCGCAGGCCGGTACACCGTGGGCGACGCAGCCGCTGCCCGCGGAGGCGCCGGAGCCCGTCGCGGTGACGGCCGCCGCCGAGCCGCAGCCCCAGCCGGAGCCGCAGCCGCAGCCGGAGCCCCTGCCCGAGCCGGTGGTCGCCGAGACCGCCCCGGAGCCCGCGCCCGAGCCGCTGCCCGCCCCGGAACCGGTCCTCGCCCCCGAGCCGGTCGTCGCGGTGGAGCCCGTAGCCGTACAGCCCGTGCACGTGGAGCCCGCGCCCGTGCAGCCCGTACACGCGGAGCCCGCGCCCGTCGTGGCCGAGGCCGCGCCCGAGGTCGCGCCGGAGCCCGCCCCCGAGCCGCAGCCCGAGCCGCCCCTGGTGGAGGTCGCTCCCGAGCCGGTGGCCGCCGAGGCGCCCGTCGCCCCGGCCGCGACCCCGGAGCCGCAGCCGCAGCCCGAGCCGCAGATCGTGGAGGCGGCGGCCCCGGCCGCCGAACCCCAGCCCGAGCCGGCCGCCGCCGAGCAGCCGCTCCCCGTAGCGGCCGAACCGGCGCCGCAGCCGGCCGTCGAGCCCGAGACCCCGGCGGAGCCCGCCCCGGCGGAGCCCGAGGCCGAGGCCGTAGCCGTCGAGCAGCCCGTACCGGTAGCGGCCGAGCCCGCCGCAGGCGACCCGGCGCCCGCGTACGACGACGCCGAGCGCGAGGCCGTCCTGCGCGTCATGCGCGAGCGCCGCGACATCCGCAAGGGCTTCCGTACCGACCCCATCCCGCACGAGGTGCTGCTGCGCGTCCTGGAGGCGGCCCACACCGCGCCCAGCGTCGGCCACTCCCAGCCCTGGGACTTCGTCGTCATCCGCTCCGCCGAGACCCGCCGGACGATGCACGAGCTCGCCCAGCGCCAGCGCGAGGCCTACGCGAACTCGCTGCCCAAGGCCCGGGCCAAGCAGTTCAAGGAACTCAAGATCGAGGCCATCCTCGACACCCCGGTGAACATCGTCGTCACCGCCGACCCCACCCGCGGCGGCCGCCACACCCTCGGCCGGCACACCCAGCCGCAGATGGCCCCGTACTCCTCGGCCCTCGCCGTCGAGAACCTCTGGCTCGCCGCGCGCGCCGAAGGCCTCGGTGTCGGCTGGGTCAGCTTCTTCGACGAGCGCGAGATGGTCCGCGAGCTCGGCCTGCCGGAGCACCTGGAGGTCGTCGCGTACCTGTGCGTCGGCTACGTCGACGAGTTCCCCGACGAGCCCGAGCTCGCCCAGGCCGGCTGGTCCCAGCGACGGCCGCTGTCCTGGGTCGTGCACGAGGAGACGTACGGGCGCCGCGCGCTGCCCGGCGAGGAGCCGCACGACCTGCTCTCGGAGACGGTCGCCGGCATCCGCCCGCTCGACGCCAAGGCGCTGGGCGAGGCCTGGGAGCGGCAGAAGCGCATGACCAAGCCCGCCGGGGCCCTGGGCATGCTGGAGATCATCTCCGCCCAGCTGGCCGGCCTCTCGCGGGTCTGCCCGCCGCCGATCCCGGAGCCCGCGGCCGTCGCGATCTTCGCGGGCGACCACGGAGTGCACGCCCAGGGAGTCACCCCCTGGCCCCAGGAGGTCACCACCCAGATGGTGGCCAACTTCCTGGGCGGCGGCGCCGTCTGCAACGCCTTCGCCAACCAGGTGGGCGCCGAGGTCTGCGTGGTCGACGTCGGCGTGGCGGGCGACCTGCCCGCCACCCCGGGCCTGCTCCCGCGCAAGGTCCGCCCGGGCACCGCCGACCTGTCCGTCGGCCCCGCGATGACCCGCGAGGAGGCCGTGGCGGCCATCGAGGTGGGCATCGAGACGGCCCGCGACCTGGTCGCGGCGGGCAACAAGGCCCTGCTCACGGGCGAGATGGGCATCGCGAACACCACGGTCTCCGCAGCCCTCATCTCGGTCTTCACCGGGGTGGACCCGGCGGAGGTCACCGGCCGCGGCACGGGCATCAACGACGAGACGCACGCCCGCAAGGTCGAGGTCGTACGCCGCGCCCTGGAGCTCCACCAGCCCGACCCGGCGGACCCGATCGGCGTCCTCACGGCCATCGGCGGCCTGGAGCACGCGGCGATCGTCGGCCTGATCCTCGGCGGTTCCTCGCTGCGTACGCCGGTCATCCTGGACGGCGTCAGCGCCGGCGCCGCCGCCCTGGTCGCGCGCGCCATCGCCCCGGAGGCCCTCTCCGCGTGCATCGCGGGCCACCGCAGTGCGGAGCCGGGCCACGTGGCGGCGCTGAACAAGCTCGGCCTGCGTCCGCTGGTGGACCTGGACCTCCGCCTCGGCGAGGGCACGGGCGCACTGCTCGCCCTCCCGCTGGTCCAGAGCGCGGCCCGCGCGATGCACGAGGTCGCCACCTTCGACTCTGCCGGAGTCACCGAGAAGTAGCCCTGCCGGTCGCTGCCGCGGGGCCGGGTTGCCGCACAACGGCAATTCCAGCCCCGCCGGCGATTGAGGCGCGGGTCCGGGCAGAGCCCGGTTTCGGGAAGGGGCGGGGTGGGGGATGCCACCCGCAGGGCCCGCCCCGCGCCACCGCCCCGGCCGGGCCGTATCGTGGACCCACACGAGAAACCGCACGTCAGAACCGCACACCGCACCCCGCCGCTCCAGCGCCGCAGCGGCAAGACAGCACGACCGCCGCATCAGGAGCCGCACCGCCATGGCCGAACACCCCGCGTACCCCGTCGGTCTCCGACTTGCCGGCCGCCGCGTCGTCGTCATCGGCGGCGGGCAGGTCGCCCAGCGGCGGCTGCCGTCCCTCATCGCGGCCGGCGCCGACGTCCTCCTGGTCTCGCCGTCCGCCACCCCCTCCGTGGACGCGATGGCCGAGACCGGCGAGATCCGCTGGGAGCGCCGCCGCTACCAGGACGGCGACCTCGAAGGGGCCTGGTACGCCCTCGTCGCCACCCGGGACCGCGCCGCGAACGACGCCGCCTCCGCCGAGGCCGAGCGCCTGCGCGTGTGGTGCGTCCGGGCCGACGACGCCGAGGCGGCCACCGCCTGGACCCCGGCCACCGGCCGCGTGGAGGGCGTCACCGTCGCCGTGCTGACGGGCAACGACCCGCGCCGCTCCGCCGCCGTCCGCGACGCCGTCGTGGAGGGCCTGCGCGACGGCGCCCTCACCGCCCCCGCCCACCGGCACAAGAGCACCCCCGGTGTCTCCCTCGTCGGCGGCGGCCCGGGCGACCCCGACCTGATCACCGTCCGCGGCCGGCGGCTGCTCGCCGAGGCCGATGTGGTCATCGCCGACCGGCTCGGTCCCCGCGACCTCCTCGACGAGCTCCCGCCGCACGTCGAGGTCATCGACGCCGCGAAGATCCCGTACGGCCGGTTCATGGCCCAGGAGGCCATCAACAACGCCCTGATCGAGCACGCCAAGGCCGGCAAGGCCGTGGTCCGGCTCAAGGGCGGGGACCCGTACGTCTTCGGCCGCGGCATGGAGGAGCTCCAGGCCCTCGCCGAGGCCGGCATCCAGTGCACCGTCGTGCCCGGCATCTCCAGCTCCATCTCGGTGCCGGGTGCGGTCGGCATCCCGGTCACCCACCGGGGCGTCGCCCACGAGTTCACCGTGGTCAGCGGCCACGTCGGCCCCGACGACCCGCGCTCGCTGGTGGACTGGGCCTCCCTGGCCAAGCTGACCGGCACGCTCGTCGTCCTCATGGGCGTCGACAAGATCGGCCTGATCGCCGAGGCGCTGGTCCGCGGCGGCCGTCCCGCGGACACCGCGGTCGCCGTCATCCAGGAGGGCACCACCGCCACCCAGCGACGCGTGGACGCCACCCTTGCCACGGTCGGCGAGACCGTGCGCGCCGAGGGAGTGCGCCCCCCGGCCGTCATCGTCATCGGCGACGTCGTGACGGTCAACGCGCCGCCGTCGGCGTAGCACAACAGGACAACCGCACAACCGTGCCGAGCCGTTGGCACCGCACCCAGGACAAGGCAGTATCAACCTGTGGCTGATCTCATCACCGTCGAAGACCCCGACGACCCGCGCCTGCGCGACTACACGGGTCTGACCGACGTCGAACTCCGGCGTCGGCGCGAGCCCGCCGAAGGCCTGTTCATCGCCGAGGGCGAGAAGGTGATCAGACGGGCCAAGGACGCCGGGTACGAGATGCGCTCGATGCTGCTCTCGGCCAAGTGGGTCGACGTCATGCGCGACGTCATCGACGAGCTCCCGGCACCGGTCTACGCCGTCAGCCCCGAGCTCGCCGAACGCGTCACCGGCTACCACGTGCACCGCGGGGCCCTGGCCTCCATGCAGCGCAAGCCGCTGCCCACGGCCGACGAGCTGCTGACGGGCGATGCGCCGGGCGGACCGGCGGGCCCGGGGGCACCTCCCAGCGGTAGCTGGGGGAGGATCGCGATCTTCGAGGGCTTCGTCGACCACGCCAACCTGGGCGCCGCGTTCCGCAGCGCCGCCGCGCTCGGCATCAGCGCGATACTGCTGTCCCCGGACTGCGCGGACCCGCTGTACCGACGGGCCATCAAGGTCTCGATGGGGTCCGTCTTCTCCGTCCCGTACGCGCGCCTCGACAAGTGGCCCGCCGACCTGGAGAAGGTCCGGGAGGCCGGCTACCGGATCCTCGCCATGACGCCGAGCGAGAAGGCCACCTCGCTGGACCAGGTCCCGCCCGAGCGCTTCGCCCGGTCCGCGATCATGCTCGGCTCCGAGGGCCACGGCCTCTCCACCTACGCCCTGCGCGCCGCCGACGAGTGGGTCCGCATCCCCATGGCCGAGGGCATCGACTCCCTCAACGTGGCCGCGGCCTCGGCGGTGGCCTTCTACGCCACCCGCCCCCCGGCGTTGCCGGAGGCCTAGATCTTCTGAGCCGCCGCGATGCCCAGCGCGACGATCAGCGTCACCACGACGAACACGATCAGCCGCTGGCGCATCAGCTTCGGGTCCGGACGCGAGGGGCGCCGGCCGGCTCCCGTCGTGCGGGGGCCCGGGCGGCCGCCCGTACGCCCCGGGGTCGGGCGGGAGGACGGGTTACCGCCACCGCCCTGGCCGCCCGGGTTCCGGGAGGACGACGGCCGCGAGTGCGGTCCGCTCTGCGAGCCCTGGCCCTGACCCTGGGGCCGGGGGAGGGGCGTACCGCCGGTGCTGCGCTCCGTGTGCAGTTCCGTGTGGCTGTCCGCGCGCTCGGCGAGCCGCCCCGACGGCCGCTCGGTCCGGGCCCGCTGCGCCGGCGGGCGGCCGTCCGACATCCCGTGCGCCTCACGGGCCGCGATCTCCTTGAGCCGCATCGACAGCTGGAGCGTGCTGGGCCGCTCCTCGGGGTCCTTGGCCAGGCAGGCCCGTACGAGCGGCGCGAGCGCGTCCGGCACCCCTTGCAGGTGCGGCTCCTCGTGCACCACGCGGTACAGCATGACCTCGGAACTGCCGTGCCCGAAGGGGGAGTCCGCGGTCGCGGCGTACGCGAGCGTGGCGCCGAGCGCGAAGACGTCCGTGGCGGGCGTGACCGCGGCCCCGCGCACCTGCTCGGGCGCGAGGAAGCCGGGGGAGCCGACGGCGGTACCGACGTGGGTGAGGGTGCTCGCGCCGGTGGCCCAGGCGATCCCGAAGTCGATGATGCGCGGGCCCTTGGGCGACAGCAGGATGTTCGAAGGCTTGAGGTCCCGGTGGACGACTCCCGCCTCGTGCACGGCGACCAGCCCCTCGGACAGCGCGGCGCCGATCGCGGCGATCTGCGCGGCCGTGAGCGAGCCCTCCTCGGCCACCTTGTCGTGCAGGGAGGGGCCGGGCACGTACTGCGTGGCGAACCAGGGCCGCTCGGCCTCCAGGTCCGCGGCCACCAGGCGGGCCGTGCAGCCGCCGCGGATCCTCCGGGCGGCGGACACCTCGCGGGCGAAGCGCGAGCGGAACTCCTGGTCCTCGGCCAGATCCGGCCGGATGACCTTGAGAGCGACGCGCTGGCCGCGCCGGTCCGAGCCCAGGTAGACCACGCCCATGCCGCCGGCGCCGAGCCGTCGGTGCAGTCTGAACGAGCCGACGACACGCGGGTCCTCGCGCCGGAGCCGCATCATCGCCATGTCCACCCCGCTGACCGGTCGTCCTGTTGACGTGGCACAGCTTACGGACGTTCCGTCATGTCCGCTCAGAGGCCGCGCCCTCTCCGCGGTATTCGATTGTCAGTGCGCCGCAGTCCACTTGAGGGATGCTCAGGCGCGCGACCGCATGTCCGTACGGGAGTTGTCCGTACGGCCAAACGGCCCTGGACCCAAGGGGATTGGCCGGTGGGGCGGCAGGGAGCGCTGCGGGGGCGCACCGCCCGCGCGGAGCGGACCGGGTGATTCCCGGGCAGACTCCGCGGCCGGACACGCGTGTGCAGGGAGTGACGGAAGTGAGGGAAGTCACTACCCTCCGGTCATCCCCTCCGGGAAGACCCCCAGAACGGGGGAGCCGTCTCCACCCAGGGGAGTACGCGCGGGCCGCCTCCTCATCCTCTTGGAGGCCCGCCAATGGGTACGAGGGCATGAGGACCGGGCCCTTGCCCGCGCCTAGTGTTGAAGACAAGCGGCGGGTGGAGCACTCGTCCCCCGAGGTCACAAACCCGCCGCTGCCAAACGACAGGGAGAGGACCATGGCGGACATCGCACGGCAGGGACGCAAGGCTTTCGCGTTCAACAGCCATGAGTCCGGCCGACGCCATCCACTGGTGGCCGCGGCCATGGTGCTCCCCCTGGCCGCCCTCCTGCTCTTCGTCTTCGGAGGCTTCGATCAGGTGGCGGCGCAGGCGTCGTCCGTAGGCGTGATGCTGGGGCGCTGAGCGGCGCCCCGGGTCCGGGAGAGCGGCCCGGACCGGGACATCATCTCGTCGCACCCCGTGGGGACGGGGGCGCGACGACGGACGGCAGTGAAGGGTGCTGCCCGTACGGCTGGGGAGCCGGACGGGCAGCACCCTTTTCGACCTTCCCCTCCGGCCCGTCGGACCCCACGCGTAGCCTGCTCCCGACCGAAGGAACGGGGGCACGGAGCATGGCGATCCAGGGCACGTCGCTGCCCGCCGCGCTCGCCGCGTACGCGGGCGCCGGGCGCGGCGCGGCGCAGTACCGCGTCCTCGCCGAGCGGGACGACGGGACCGTCGTGCGGTGCGGGGAGGTCGTGGCCAAGGCGCACGCGGGGGACAGCGACCCCGACGGGCTGTCCGTGCGCATGCGGATCGCCGCGCACCCGGCGCTGGCCGGGGTGTTGCTGGCTCCGCTGCGGGCCGAGGCCGGGCGGCTGCGGGGGCGGCCCGTCTCCCTGTGGCCCTACGGTGCTCCGGTCGACCCGGACCGCCCCGAGGACGCTCCCTGGGAGGCGGCCGCGGAACTCCTGGCGGCCCTGCACCGGGTCCTGCCGCACCACCTGCCGGGTCCCGTCCCGCCCATGCGCGGCCCGGCCAAGGTGGCCCGAGCCCTCAACCGCCTGGCCGCGGCACCCCACGCGCCGGCCGGCCCCGCCGGCGCCGTACGGGCCGCCGCCCGGACCCTGCCCGCCTGGGCCCGGGGTGCGGCTCCCGCCCCGGGCGGCGGCGCGCTCTGCCACGGGGACCTGCACCTCGGGCAACTGGTCAGGGCCCCCGCCGAGGGCGGGCCCTGGCGGCTCATCGACATCGACGACCTCGGCCTCGGCAGCCCCGCCTGGGACCTCGCCCGGCCCGCGGCCTGGTACGCCGCCGGGGTGCTCGCCCCCGCGACCTGGCTGCGCTTCCTCGACGCCTACCGCGCCGCCGACGGCCCCGCGGCGGGTCCGCCCGGCTCGGACCCCTGGCCGGAACTCGACCTCGCCGCCCGCGCACTCACCGTACAGACCGCGGCCCTGGCTCTGGCCAAATCCGTACAAGAGGGTCGCCGACTCGACGACGTGGAGCGGCTGATGGTGGATTCCTGTGTCCGAATAGCCGCCCTCCCGCCCGACTTGGAGCCCGAGCCTCCGTCGTAGGGTGAGCCTCACGCCACCGGGCACGGGTCCGGTGTCGAGGCAAACGGCGAGGAGTTGACCCGGTCATGCAGTGTCCGAAGTGTCACGCGATGATGCACACCTACAACCGCAACGGTGTCCAGATCGAGCAGTGCAGCGGCTGCCGCGGCATCTTCCTGGACTACGGCGAGCTCGAAGCGCTGACCCGCCTCGAGTCCCAGTACACCGCCCAGTACGGCCAGGTCCCGCCGCCCGCCGCGCCGCCGGCCCCGTACCCGGTCCAGCACGCGGCCCCCGCCCCGGCCTGGGGCGCCCCGCACCACGGCGGCCACGGCCACCACGGCCACGGTCACCACAAGGGCGGCTTCGGGCGGATGCTCTTCTCCTCCTGACGCCGGGAGGAACGCGAAAGCCCCGGCCGTCGAGACGGCCGGGGCTTGTCGAGCAGTGCGCGATACTGGGATTGAACCAGTGACCTCTTCCGTGTCAGGGAAGCGCTCTCCCGCTGAGCTAATCGCGCGGGACCACGGTGCGAAACCGCAGGTGAAGCAGGTAATGCAAGGTACTGCGTGCGCGATACTGGGATTGAACCAGTGACCTCTTCCGTGTCAGGGAAGCGCTCTCCCGCTGAGCTAATCGCGCGGGGATCCTTGCGGATCAGTGGACGATACTGGGATTGAACCAGTGACCTCTTCCGTGTCAGGGAAGCGCTCTCCCGCTGAGCTAATCGTCCTTGGAGGTGGAGACGGGATTTGAACCCGTGTAGACGGCTTTGCAGGCCGTTGCCTCGCCTCTCGGCCACTCCACCATGGAGCAAGAGCAGGGGTTCTCGGGAAGATCCCCCACCTCAGAGCGGACGACGAGACTCGAACTCGCGACATCCACCTTGGCAAGGTGGTGCTCTACCAACTGAGCTACGTCCGCAGGTCACCGTGTTCGCTCCGGGGTTTTTCCCCTTCGCTCCCTGGCGACGTGTTGAACTCTAGCGGATTCCCGGGCCAGCTCAAAAACGCGTTTCCGCAGCGTGCTGCCGCTCGATCACCGCCGGTCACCCGACCGTCACCTCCCCGGCGCCATCGCGTCACCGGTCATAGACTCGCAGCCGTGCACGACCTGCTTCCTCTGGCCCGCTTCGGCGGCCTTCTCGCGACCGACCTCCGAGACGTCACAAGCGACCCGGCGGCGCTGGACTCCTCCGGCTTCTGGGCGGTGACCGCCGACTTCGAAGGCCGGATGGTCTGCGCGCGCTTCGGGGACATACGCCCCGACCCGGTGCCCGCGCCCGTCCCCGGTGCCTGGCACGGCCCCGACGCCGACCAGTGGACCTCCTCCCTCGACCGGGCCGCGTACGTCGCCGGCGTACGCCGCATCCGCGAGCACATCGCGGCCGGCGAGGTCTACCAGGCCAACCTCTGCCGCGTGATGTCCGCGCCGCTGCCGGATCCCGCCGGAGCCGATGTCGACGCCCTCAGCGCGCTGCTGGCGCGGGGCAACCCGGCCCCGTATGCAGGAACGATTCGGCTTCCGGCCCACGGCGTCGAGGTCGCCTCCGCCTCCCCGGAGCTGTACCTGCGCCGCTCCGGCGGCCACGTCGAGTCCGGCCCCATCAAGGGCACCGGCCGCACCGTGGCCGACCTCCTGCCCAAGGACCACGCCGAGAACGTGATGATCGTGGACCTGGTGCGCAACGACCTCGGCCGGGTCTGCGCCACCGGCTCCGTCACCGTCCCCGAACTGTGCGCCGTCGAGGAGCACCCGGGCCTGGTCCACCTCGTCTCCACCGTCAGCGGGGAGCTGGCCGACGGCGTCGGCTGGCCCGAGCTGTTCTCCGCCACCTTCCCGCCCGGCTCCGTCACCGGTGCCCCCAAGAGCTCCGCGCTGCGGATCATCGAGGCCCTGGAGACCGTCCCGCGCGGCCCGTACTGCGGCGGCATCGGCTGGGTGGACGCCGACCGGGGCACCGCAGAGCTCGCCGTCGGCATCCGCACCTTCTGGATCGACCGGACGGCCCCCGGCGGCCCCCGGCTGCTCTTCGGCACCGGCGCCGGGATCACCTGGGGCTCCGACCCGGACCGCGAGTGGGCGGAGACCGAGTTGAAGGCAGCCCGGCTGCTGCGGGTAGCGTCTGGCGCGGCAGAGGCCCATGAGGGAAACGGGAGGGTCGTACGGTGAGGATCTGGCTCGACGGAGCACTGCGGGACGCCGACGATGCGAAGGTGTCCGTGTTCGACCACGGGCTGACCGTGGGGGACGGGGTCTTCGAGACGCTCAAGGCCGAAGACGGCACGGCCTTCGCGCTCACCCGCCACCTGGCGCGGCTGACGCGCTCGGCCCGCGGGCTCGGCCTGCCGGACCCCGACCTGGACGAGGTGCGCCGCGCCTGCGCGGCCGTCCTGGAGGCCAACCCGATACCGCTCGGCCGGCTGCGGGTGACCTACACCGGCGGAGTCTCGCCGCTCGGCTCCGACCGCGGCGACGCCGGCCCGACGCTGATCGTCGCCCTCGCCGGCGCCGTCCGCCGCCCGGACACCACCGCCGTCGTCACCGTCCCCTGGGTCCGCAACGAGCGCTCCGGCGTGACGGGCCTGAAGACCACCTCGTACGCCGAGAACGTCGTCGCCCTGGCCGCCGCACACCGCGCGGGTGCCTCCGAGGCGCTGTTCGCCAACACCGTCGGACGGCTCTGCGAGGGCACCGGCTCCAACGTGTTCGTCGTCCTCGACGGGGAGCTGCACACCCCGCCCGTCGCCTCCGGCTGCCTCGACGGCATCACCCGCACCCTCGTCGCCGAGTGGACCGGGGCCAAGGAGACCGACCTGCCCTTCGAGGCGCTGGAACAGGCCGAGGAGATCTTCCTGACCTCCTCGCTGCGCGATGTGCAGGCCGTCCACCGGCTCGACGGCCGCGAGCTCGCCGCCGCCCCCGGACCGGTCACGGCCGAGGCGATGCGGATCTTCGAGGCCCGCTCCGCCGCCGACCACGACCCCCGGGCCTGACACACCCTGTCGAAACGGCCGCGGGGCGGGTAGAACTCGACTGATGACCACCACCCTGCGGCCGGCCGGGCCGCTCCAGCAGAACGCCGACGGGGCACGCTCGCGCCCGTACGAGATCCGCGTCAACAGCAGGCGCGTCGGCGCCCTGCTGCTGGCCGCCGACACCCCCTTCGGGCCCACGGTCGGCGAGATCCGCGATCTGGCCGTCGAGGAACCCGACCGTGGGCGCGGGCGCGCCACGGTCGCCGCGCTCGCCGCCGAGGAGGTGCTGCGCGGCTGGGGCTGCCGCCGGATCCGCATCTCGGTACCGGCCGACTCGCCCGGTGGCCTGCGCCTGGCCGCCGCCCTGGGGTACGCCGAGTACAGCCGCAACATGGCCAAGGAGCTCCCGGCCGGGCCGCCCGCGCTCTCCGCCGGGGTCACCGGCCGCCCGATGAGCCCCGCCGAGTACGAGGCATGGATCGCCCGGGCGCGCGAGGCGTACGCCGCCGGCTGGGTCGCCCGCGGCATGTCGCGGGAGGCCGCGCAGGCGAAGTCCGCCGCCGACCACGCCACCCAGTTGCCGCGGGGGCTGGCCACTCCCGGGGTCACCCTCGCCGTGCTGGAGGCGGCCGGCGAGAGCGTCGGCCACCTGTGGGTGGCGCCGCTCGACGGGGGCTCGTACGTCTTCGACGTCCTCGTCGCCGAGGGGCACCGCGGCCGCGGGTACGGGCGCGACCTGATGCTCCTCGCGGAGCGCACCGCCCTGGCCGAGGGCCACCGGACCCTCGGGCTCCAGGTCTTCGCCGACAACACCCCGGCGCTGCGGCTCTACGAATCCCTCGGCTACCGGCCGACCAACTTCAACCAGGCCAAGGATCTGATCTAGTGCCGCAGTCCTAGCCGGCGGCCAGCAGCCGGTCCGCGATCTCCTCGATCCGGGCGCGCAGGCCCTCCTGGCTCTTGCCGCCGTCCAGCCGCTGGCCGTCGATCACGTAGGTCGGGGTGCCGGTGACGCCGATCGCCTTGCCCTCGGCCTGGTCGGCGTCCACGATCAGGATGTGCCGGCCGTCGATCAGCGCGGTGTCGAACTCCTCCGCGTCCAGGCCCAGTTCGCGTGCCACGTCCAGCAGGACCGGCTCGCCGCGCTCGCCGAGCTCCGCGGTACGGGCGAGCACGGCCTCCACGTACGGCCACGCCTGCCCCTGCTCCAGGGCCTCCTCGGCGGCCTGCGCCGCGGCGAAGGCGTGCTTGTGCTTCTCCAGCGGGAAGTGGCGCAGCCGGATGTCCAGCCGGTCGCCGTAGCGGGCGCGCAGGGCCCGTACGTCGTCCAGGGCGCTGTGGCAGTCCGGGCACTGGAGTTCGCACCAGACGTCGAGGATCACGGAATCGGTCATACGGACAGTCTCCCAGCCCCCGCGCCCCCGCACCGACCGGGACCTGGGGATGAGGGCGGACCCCGAGATCTCCCGGAGATCGGCGCCGGGACCGCCCGGGGCATGGCCGCTGCGGCGCCGACCGGTGCAGGATGGAGGGGACAGACCGCCCGATCCCGAACAGCCGGAGGACCGCATGCTTGCCGAGACCATCTGCTCCGCGGTGTCCGCGGCGGGCCTGGGCATCGCCGCGCTGACCGCCTACCGCAAGCGCTTCCTCGCCGCCACCCGGATCACGGCGTACGCACTGGTCCCCGTCGGCCTGGTGATGACCGGGGTCGTGAAGTGGCTGTCCGGCATCGTCTTCAAGCCGACCGTCTGGGTCGGCTTCGGGGTGCTCGCGCTGGCCTGGCTGCTCTTCATGACCACCCGCGCCATCGAGCGCCGGGGCCTGGGCAGGTCCGAGAAGGCCGACGGGGCCGACAAGCCGGTGCGGGCCGCCAAGGGCGGCGCCGGCCGCGAGGCCGTGGCCCCGACCGCCTCGGCCCCCTCGCTGGGCGCCGGCTCCCGCCCGCAGCCCGCCGCCAAGCAGAACGCCCCGGCAGCGCCGGCGGAGGACTTCTCCGACATCGAGGCGATTCTCAAGAAGCACGGCATCTGAAGAGAAGCGCGGCCTCCGAAGAGAAGCACGGCCTCCGAATCTCACGGAAACTGACGAAGTACCGCTCGGATCTTGGCGTGTTGGAGGGCGAACCGGGGTGCGCTGCGCCATCATCGCCCCGACATGCTCGAGACATCCCAGGGTGAGCCGACCGTTCCCGTGCCGGCCCCCGTCCCCGTCGCGCAGGAGCCGAGAGGCTGCCTCTTCGCGCTTTCCCAGCCGCCCCTGATGATCTTCCTAGGGGTGATCGGAACCCTGTTGCTGCTGGCCGCCGTGCACGACCTCTTCGTGCTCTGACTCGGCCTCCTTGCGACGGGCCCGGTACGCGGCCACGTGCAGCCGGTTCCCGCAGGTGCGGCTGTCGCAGTAGCGCCGCGAGCGGTTGCGGGACAGGTCGACGAAGGCGCGCCGGCAGTCGGGGGCCTCGCAGCGGCGCAGCCGCTCCTGCTCCCCGGAGACCACGATGAAGGCCAGCGCCATGCCGCCGTCGGCCGCCAGGTGGTCACCCACCGAGGCGCCGGGTGCGAAGTAGTGCACGTGCCAGTCGTAGCCGTCGTGGTCGGTCAGCTGCGGCGTGGTGCCGGCCGTGGCGACCAGCTCGTTGATCAGTACGGCCGCCGCGCGCGGATTGGGCGAGGCGAACACCTGGGCGAACTTCCCGCGGACCGTCCGTACGCCGGCGAGATCGCGGGCGCCGAGGTCGCCGACGTCGCTGATCGCGAACTCCTGGACGAAGCCGCGCAGCGCGCTCACGTCCGCCAGCTGGTCGGGCTGGTCCGTCTCGGCCGCGGTGTTCACCAGCGCGACGACGACGTCGAGCGCGCGACGGGTGTCGTGGGGGATCTGCACGGGGTCTCCCTCAGGGGCCGGGCCTGCGGCGACTGCCTGCTGCCGCCGCTGGGGGCCGACTCTAGCGGGTCCCTCCCCGGCGGGCCCGCGGCAAAGCGCACCGGCGCCGTCCCCGCGGGTGGCATCCGCGGGAACAGCGCCGGCACTGCCGTATGTGGTTGTCCGTCTCGCACCGTCGCCCCGAGTCGGACGGTGTCGAGCGGCTGTAGGCCTGGCTCAGCTTTCGGCCAGGATGTGTGAGAGCTCCTTGTCGAGGTCGAAGTGCCGGTGTTCGGTCCCGGGTGGGACCGCGGCGTCCGTCCGCTTGAGGAACGACTCGAGTGCTCGGGCAGGTGCTTCGAGCAGTGCTTCTCCCTCCGGTGAGCTCAGGGCGATGCAGACGACGCCCTGACCGTGGCTGCGGGACGGCCAGACGCGGACGTCGCCGGTACCGGTGGGCCGGTGGAGGCCCTCAGCGAGGAGGTCGCGGGCGAATACCCACTCGACCGTCTCCTCGGCGCCGGTGTGGAAGGTGGCGTGCACGGCGTAGGGGTCGGCCGTGTCATACCGCAGGCCCGCGGGTACAGGCAGTGAGGACTCGCTCGACACAACGAGGCGCAGGTGCAGCTCGCAGCTGACCGTGGTGTTCATAAGCGCCAGGGCCTTTCGCTCAGTGTGCGCTCGGGGATTCGCACGTCGGCGAAATCGACATGCCACCTACGGTGCCGTTGTAAACCCCTCTGACCGTTTTGCGGACCTCTGGGTCCCCCGGACGGCGGATCCAAACGCTCATTCACGTGTGCTTCCGGCTCGGGTAGATTCGGGAGCATGAACACGGGGAGTGACCGCGAGGCCAACGAGTCCGCGACCGAGGAATCCACTGCGCAGACCGCCGGCGAGCAGCCGGAGCAGGAGGCTGCGCACGTATCGAAGGCGCCCGCCTTCATCCAGGCCCGCCGCACCCTGCACCTGAGCTGGCAGGTCGGCGTCTTCATCGTCGGCCTCGTCGTCATCGGCGCCGGCGTGGCCATGCTGGTCCTGCCCGGTCCGGGCTGGGTCGCGATCTTCGCGGGTCTGGCGATCTGGGCCACCGAGTTCGCCTGGGCCCACCTCGTGCTGCGCTGGACCAAGCGCAAGGTCACCGAGGCGGCGCAGAAGGCGCTCGACCCGAAGGTCCGCCGCCGCAACATCATCCTGACCAGCGTCGGCCTCGTCATCGCGGGCGCGCTGATCGGCTTCTACCTGTGGAAGTACGGGCTCGTGCTGCCCTGGAACCTCAAGGACCAGTGACCGGCAGGTGGTCAAGGAGCACCGCTGACATGGGGTAATGTTTGCGGTGCGTCCGGGCGATTAGCTCAGTGGGAGAGCACTTCGTTCACACCGAAGGGGTCACTGGTTCGAACCCAGTATCGCCCACCCGGATCAAAGGCCCGGAGACTCGAAATCGAGTCTCCGGGCCTTTGTCGTTCCTCGGGCCCCTGTCGTTCCTCAGCCGAGCCGGCCCAGCGCGTCCCGCATCCGGCGGGCGTCGCGCAGCCGCTTCTCGTACGTCGCCCCCACCGCCAGCAGGAGCAGACCCGCCAGCGCCGGCGGGAGCCAGCGGGGGAGGGCGTCGACCACCTGGACCACGTACGGGGTCAGCTCGTGCACGGCCACCGCCGCCAGCGTCGCACCGCCCAGCACCAGCGGGGCCTGCAGGCGGCGCCGGGCGCCCTCCAGGGTCACCGCCAGCGCGGCCAGCCCCAGCAGCAGCGGGCGCGGCCAGTACGGGTCGCCCCACACCGCGAGCAGGCTCGGCAGCGCCGTCGCCGCCAGACCCGGGCCGTACGCCGTCCACGACGAGGCCCCGGAATCCTTGCGGCGCCGTACGAAGCCCACCGCGAGCGCCGCCGCGGTGACGGGCAGCGAGTACGCCTCCGGCACCCCGACCCCGGAAGCGGCCAGCCGCACCCAGGTCGCCGCGAGGAACAGGGCCCCGGCCGCCCAGCCCGCCGAGCGGCGCTCCGGCCGCACCGCCGCGCCCGCGCAGACCACCCCGGCCAGCGCCAGGACCAGCGCCAGCACCGGGGCGTCCCCGGCCGCCAGGGCCAGGGCGAGGACCCCGGCCGCGGCCGCCGAGGCCTCCGCCGGGACCCGTACCGCGCCCAGCCGGGGCCCCAGCGCCGCCACCGCGGCCGGGACCGCGAGCAGCGGCGGGGCCCACCACGCCACCGGCCCGCCGAGCACCGCGCCCAGCGCCACCAGCAGCCCCGCCGCGCAGGTGACGGCGAGCGCCGCGGCGCCGGACCTGGCCCACACCGCGCCGCGCCCGTACGCCGCTCCGGCGGCGCAGGCGGCCCCCAGGGCCCCCAGGACCGCGAAGGTGGCCACACGGCCGTCCAGGGCCGCCACGGACACGCTCACGGCCCCCAGCAGCGCGCACACCCCCGCCGCGATCCCGGGGACCCGGTCCGCCGCACCGGACCGCAGTGCCAGTGCCCCCGCCGCCACCGTCACCGCGAGCTGCGCCGTGAGCGCCGCGCCCGCCGGGGCCCCGAGCAGCAGCGGGGCCGGGAACAGCCCCGCCCAGCCCAGGGCCACCGCCGCGGCGCCCGGCTCCGGGCGCCGCGGCAGCACCCGGACCAGCCACCAGGCCACCGCGGCCGTCAGCAGCAGCGCCACCGAAGCCGCCGCCCCGAGCCGGTACGGGGCCGCGGACGGGGTCGTCGCCGCCCACACCTGCTCCAGCACCCGCAGCCGGGCCACCAGCACCGCCGCCACCCAGGCCAGGGCCCACACCACCGCCGGCGCGGCCGCCCCCGCACCCGCCCGGGCCAGGCCGCGCCGCACCGCCTCCGGGAGCGCGGACGCCCGTACGGCCCCCAGCACCACCAGCGCCACCAGCAGGTGCGCCACCACCGTCCAGCCCGTGTCCAGCGCGGGCCGCGCCAGGCCGCCCAGCGCGGCCACCGCCGCCAGACCGCCCGCCGTCGCGGCCGCCCAGGCACCCGGAACCCGCCAGGCCACCGCCACCCCCAGCGCGGCCACCGCGCCCAGCAGCACCGAAGGGGCCAGAGCGTGCCCGACGGAGGTCGCGATCACCGACTCCGAGAGCCCGGTCAGCGCCGCCCCCGCACCGAGCACCGCCGCGGCCGCCCACGCCAGGCGCGCCCACGCCCGGCCCCCGGCGGCCAGAGCCGCATCCAGCGCGGCCGTCGCCAGCAGCGCCCAGCCGACCCACACCGGACCCGCCGTCGAGGCCAGCACGGCCAGCGGGATCGGGAGCTGCGCCGTCAGCAGCGCCGCCGGCACCGGCAGCCGCAGCCCGGGCAGCGCCCGCCCGTACCCGGCCCACACCGCGGCGAGCACGGCCGCCGCACCCGCCGCGTACGCCGTGGCATCGGCGCCGGGCATCGCGACCACGTACAGCGCGTAGGCGTCCAGCACGGTCAGCAGCAGCCCGACGGCCGCCACCGACTCGGCGGTCGAACGCAGCGTGCGGCGCAGCAGGAGCACGGGCGCGCCCAGCGCAGCCCCCGTCACCGCGGCGAGCACGGCCGAGCGCCCGGCGATGCCGAGGGAGCCCCAGCTGACCAGGGTGAACGCCAGCGCGGCGACGGCCAGCAGCACGGCGCCCAGGGCCAGCAGCACGTTCTGCGCACTGGGCGCCGAGGCCTCCTTGGCCGGCCCGGGCGCGCCCGGGGGAGCCCAGAGCGGAGCGGGCCCGCTCAGCAGCCACTGCCGGCGGCCGAGCAAATAGATCCGGCGGGCGTCGAGTTGGGCCAGCTCGCGGTCGATGAGGGCCAACTCTTCGGCCGGCGGCAGGGGCGGCGGGGGTGTTTCCATGGTTCGCAGTGTGGTGCCCGTCACGCTTCCGGGACATGGGTGCGCGTACTCATCTCACGTAGTGAGTACGCACGGAAAGGCGGGAGTCCGGGGTGCGCGGCCGCCCCGCGCGGCAGACTGGAGCCATGGACCGGACCCCCTGGGACCGCTGGACCCGCTACCGCTTCCGCAGCGTGTGGGACCTCGACGCCCCGGCCGCCCGGGTCTACGCCGTACTGGAACGCCCCGAGGACTACCCCTGCTGGTGGCCGCAGGTCCGCGCGGTCGGCGCCGCCGGGCCGGCAGGCGGGGACAGCGGCAGCGGCAGGGCCCTGATCCGCTCCGCCCTCCCCTTCACCCTGCACGTGACGGCCACCGAACTGCTCCGCGACCCCACCCGCGGTGTCCTGGAAGTGGCCCTGCACGGCGATCTCGACGGCTGGGCCCGCTGGACGGTCCGACCGCGCGGCGGGAGCCGCACCCGCGCGCTCTACGAGGAGGAGGTCGAGGTGCGCAGGCCCCTGATGCGGTGGCTCGCGCTGCCGGGGCGGCCGGTGTTCAGGCTCAACCACGCCCTGATGATGCGGGCCGGGCGGCGCGGACTCGCAGCCCGTCTGGGGGCCGGGCCGCAGGCGGTTTGAACGAGCACCGAGCCTTCTGTATTGTTCAGTCCGTTCCCGGGCGATTAGCTCAGCGGGAGAGCACTTCGTTCACACCGAAGGGGTCACTGGTTCGATCCCAGTATCGCCCACCGGGACAGGCCGGTCCGTCTGCTGACGGACCGGCCTTCCGCATTTCACACCCCTTGTGCCGTTCCCGCCGTTTCACGCGGCCGCCGTCAGCCCCGGCCGCAGCGGCCAGTGCGGATCCACCGGCTCCGGCGTGCCCTGCCGCGCGAACCAGGCCTGGAGCCCGCGCGCCTGGGCCGCGTGCCACACCGCCTGCAGCGTGTGCAGTTCGCCCGGCGTCAGCCGCTCCAGCCGCGCCGCGAACCGCCGCCCCACCGCCCGTACGAGCTCCAGCGAGGCCAGCGCGTCCGCCGCCGCGTCGTGCGCGGCCTCCAGCTCTATCCCGTAGTGCGCGCACAGGTCCGTCAGCGTCCGGCGGCCCTTGCGGTACCGGTCCAGATGCTTGTCCAGCACCCGCGGATCCAGCACCGTCAGCGGCCGGTTCTCCAGGTACCGGGCCAGCGACGACGCCCGGTGGCGGCGCAACTCCCGGTCCAGCAGGGTCAGGTCGAACGGCGCGTTCATCACCACCACCGGCCGGCCGGCGACCTGCTGCTCGCCGAGCGCACGGGCTATCTCCTCCACCACCGGCGCGGGCCAACGCCCGTTGCGCTGGAGGTGCTCATCGGTCAGACCGTGCACCTCGGTTGCCCCCGGGGGCACCGGGATGCCGGGATTGACCAGCCAGCGCGTGGCGCGGACCCGGCCGCCCGCGCACTCCTGCACGATGAGCGCGGCGGACACGATCCGGTCCTCCTCCACGTCCACCCCGGTCGTCTCGGTGTCGAATGCGGCCAGCGGGCCCTCGTACCAGCGTGTCATGGCGAACTCCTCGTCCCCGGTCGGCAGATGGGTGCACCCGGGCGCCGCCGCCTCGGAACGTGCCGCCCTGCCCGAATCCGTGATACCCGGGCTGTTTGCCCCGTACGCCGTTTGCGGGCACCCGGGTGCGGAGACAACTTCCCTGGGGGGCCGCACACATGACCGGTCATCACCCCGCCCACCACCCACGGCAGAGCCCGGAAGGCATGGGGAGCCGGCCATGGCGCTCACGCAGCCCGAACCGGGCGGGGTGCCGGCGCTGCAGATCGATCCGCGGACCGCCGCGCGGACCGGACCGCTGCGCGGCACACTCGCCACCACCGCCTGTATGGAGACCCTCCAGGTGGGATACCTGCACGCCGTCGCGGCCGCGGCCGGCTGCTCCCTGTCCCAGCCCTTTCCGGACAACGGCATCGACTGGCACGTCAGCCACGGTGCGCCCGAGCACCTCGTCGACGACGAGGTGACCATCAAGGTGCAGCTGAAGGCGACCTACCAGGTACCGCCCAGACCGGCCGGGGCCACCTTCGGCTTCACCCTCGACAACGAGCACCTGGTGAAGCTGGCCCGCACGCCGGTCGCCGTCCACAAGATCCTCGTCGTGATGCTCGTACCGCGTGAGCGCGAACAGTGGATCGGCGCCGGGCACGACCGGCTCGACCTGCGGCACTGCTGCTACTGGACCAATCTCGCCGGGCACCCCGTGACCGGCCGGCGCCGGACCACCGTACGGATACCCACCGCGCGGATCTTCGACGACCGGGCGCTGTGCGAGATCATGACCCGGGTCGGGTCGGGAGGGACACCTTGATGAACTGGCACTCACCGCACCTGGAGCCGCTGTCGTCCCCGGAGTTCAGCTCGGGGACGCCCGATCCCGCGCAGGTCGACCCGGCGGTGCTGGGCGCACTGCTGCGCCGGCACGGATGGCTGCGGCGCGGCGGGGCCGCCGGGCGGTACGGGCGCTGGACCCCGCCCGCCACCCAGCCGGCCGGCGGCGGCACCAGCCTGCTCGTCCCCGAGAGCCGTACCTTCCCCGACTGCGCCGACCTGCTGGAGGAGGCCCTGACCGCGCTCTCGCGCAGCGCGCTGCCGTCCGCGCGGGAAGTGCTGTACGGGCTGAGCGTGCCGAGCGACGAGGTCCGCTGGGAGCGGCAGGTACCCGAAGGGGCGTACGGCCTCCAGGGCGAGGCCGACTGGACGGTGCAGGAGCAGCTGCGCTCGGCCGCCCGGCAGCTGCTCCTGGCGGGGGCCCTCGCGGACCGGGCCCGGGCCGGGTACTACGGGGCGCGCCACCGCGGGCAGGCCGAGCGGGCGCTGGACGGGGTCCTGGTGGGGCCCGCTCCGGGCGGGCGGCGGCTGAGCGCGTACGTGCCGGTGGACGGGGGGCGCGGGACCGTGACCCGGCTGCACCACGCGCTGCACGCCGCCCGTGAGGCGGTGGACTACCAGCGGGCCACGGGCGGCATGGAGGCCTTCGACGCGGCCGTGGAGGCCGGGGTCAGCCGGGAGCTGGCCGACGCGCTGATCGCGCTGGTCCGGGGCTCGGAGGGGGCCCGGGTCGCCCTGGCCTGGGCCCCGGCGGCCGGGGTCCCGGCGGGCTGCGCGGCCCGCCCCGAGCCGGTGGAGTTCTCTCCTGGGGACCTGCCGGTGCTGCGGGAGGCCGCCGCCCGGTACACGAAGGCCGAGCCGGCGGTGGCGGTGCGCGTGGCGGGGGCGGTGGTCCGGATGCGGCGGTCCGCGCCGGGCGGCGGGGGCACGGTCCGGCTGCGGGTGCTGGCCGGCGCGGAGATCCCGTACGTCCGGGCGGTGCTCGACGAGGAGGCGTACCGGGTGGCGGGGCACGCGCACCTGGTGGGGCTGCCGATCCGGGTCAGCGGCCGGCTCCAGCGGCGGGGCGGTTTCCGCCGCCTCACCGACGCCACCGGCGTGAGCCCGGTGCCGCTGGACGAGGTCGAGCGGGACCGGCTGATGAAGTCGCTGGACGACGCCTTCGATCCGGCGGACGTACTGCCGTCCGACGACTAGGGGGTGTCTGACGGGCGTCGCGACGCCGCGGACATCCGTCAGACACCCCCTTGGTGCCGTCCGACGCGGCGCTGGTGCCGCGTCAGCCCCGGATGGCGAAGGAAGCCATCCGCAGGCCCGGGACGGGGGAGAAGTCCGCGCCGCGGGTGAAGCCGAGGCCTTCGTAGAGGGTCACCGCGGGGGAGTTGTCCGCACCCGTGGTGACCGTCACGCAGCGGTCCGGGAAGGCCTCGGACAGCAGGTGGCGCATCAGCAGCGAGCCGACGCCCCGGCGGAACCAGGCCGGGTCCACGCAGAGCCGGTCGACGGACACGGAGCCGTCGGCCACGGCCTTCCAGGCGAGGAACCCGGCGATGTCGCCCCCGGCCGACACGGCCCCGAGCCACGCCAGCGGCCGCTCCCGCATCTGCGCGAGGCTCTCGCGCTGGGCCGGTATCCCGAAACCGATCAGCTCCGCCTCCACCGCGTACGCGGCCCGGCCGATCCGGTGCACGGCCGCGGCGGTGGCCTCGTCGGCAAGGTCCAGGGGTCGGACGAGCACGCTCGGCATGGGGGGCCTTTCGCAAGCAGGGTCGAAACGGCCACGCTACCCGCGCCCGGGGCCTCCCGGACGGTCCGGACGGTCCGGGCGGTAACCGTTTCGCGGCGCGGCCACTCCGCTCGGTACGATTCAGGCGCGCGGCGTTCGCCCGCGCACCCCCTGAGTCAGGAGAGACCGGTGTCAGACGTCCGTGTGATCATCCAACGCGATTCCGAGCGGGACGAGCGCGTGGTGGCCACGGGCACTACGGCAGCGGAGCTCTTCGCCGGCGAGCGCACCATCGTCGCCGCGCGCATCGCGGGTGAGCTGAAGGACCTCAGCTACGAGGTGCAGGACGGCGAGACCGTCGAGCCGGTGGAGATCTCCTCCGAGGACGGCCTGAACATCCTGCGCCACTCGACCGCGCACGTCATGGCGCAGGCCGTGCAGGAGCTCTTCCCCGAGGCCAAGCTGGGCATCGGCCCGCCGGTCCGGGACGGCTTCTACTACGACTTCGACGTCGCGAAGCCCTTCACCCCCGAGGACCTCAAGGTCATCGAGAAGAAGATGCAGGAGATCCAGAAGCGCGGGCAGAAGTTCGCCCGCCGCGTGGTCTCCGACGAGGCGGCCCGCGAGGAGCTCGCCGACGAGCCGTACAAGCTGGAGCTCATCGGCATCAAGGGCTCCGCGTCGACCGACGACGGCGCGAACGTCGAGGTGGGCGGCGGCGAGCTGACCATCTACGACAACCTGGACGCCAAGACCGGCGACCTGTGCTGGAAGGACCTCTGCCGAGGCCCCCACCTGCCCACCACCCGCAACATCCCGGCGTTCAAGCTGATGCGCAACGCCGCCGCCTACTGGCGCGGCAGCGAGAAGAACCCGATGCTCCAGCGCATCTACGGCACCGCGTGGCCGTCGAAGGAGGAGCTGAAGGCCCACCTCGACTTCCTCGCCGAGGCCGAGAAGCGCGACCACCGCAAGCTCGGCAACGAGCTCGACCTCTTCTCCGTCCCGGACGAGATCGGTTCCGGCCTCGCCGTCTTCCACCCGCGCGGCGGCATCATCCGCCGGACCATGGAGGACTACTCGCGCCGCCGGCACGAGGAGGAGGGCTACGAGTTCGTCTACTCCCCGCACGCCACCAAGGGCGCCCTCTTCGAGAAGAGCGGCCACCTGGACTGGTACGCGGAGGGCATGTACCCCCCCATGCAGCTCGACGGTGGTACCGACTACTACCTCAAGCCCATGAACTGCCCGATGCACAACCTGATCTTCGACGCGCGCGGCCGCTCCTACCGCGAACTGCCGCTGCGCCTCTTCGAGTTCGGCACCGTGTACCGGTACGAGAAGTCCGGCGTCGTGCACGGCCTGACCCGCGCCCGGGGCTTCACCCAGGACGACGCGCACATCTACTGCACCCGTGAGCAGATGGCGGAGGAGCTCGACCGCACGCTCACCTTCGTGCTGAACCTGCTGCGCGACTACGGTCTGACCGACTTCTACCTGGAGCTGTCCACCAAGGACCCCGAGAAGTTCGTCGGCTCGGACGAGGTCTGGGAGGAGGCCACCGCCGTCCTCCAGCAGGTCGCCGAGAAGCAGGGCCTCCCGCTGACCCCCGACCCGGGCGGCGCGGCCTTCTACGGCCCGAAGATCTCGGTGCAGGCGCGCGACGCCATCGGCCGTACCTGGCAGATGTCGACCGTGCAGCTCGACTTCAACCTGCCGGAGCGCTTCAACCTGGAGTACACCGCGCCGGACGGCTCGCGCCAGCGGCCGGTCATGATCCACCGCGCGCTGTTCGGCTCGATCGAGCGGTTCTTCGCCGTACTGCTGGAGCACTACGCGGGTGCCATGCCGCCGTGGCTGGCCCCGGTCCAGGCGGTCGGCATCCCGATCGGCGACGGGCACGTCGAGTACCTCCAGGAGTTCGCCGCCGAGGCGAAGAAGCAGGGTCTGCGGGTCGAGGTGGACGCCTCCTCCGACCGCATGCAGAAGAAGATCCGCAACCACCAGAAGCTCAAGGTGCCGTTCATGATCATCGTTGGTGACGAGGACATGGCCGCGGGCACCGTCTCCTTCCGCTACCGCGACGGTTCGCAGGAGAACGGCATCCCCAAGGGCGAGGCGCTGGCGAAGCTGGCCAAGGTCGTTGCGGACCGCGTCCAGGTCTGACCCTCCCCAAGACTCCGTCCGGGGGGGACCCCCGGGAGCAGGCCCCCGGAAGCGATCACTTTCCGGGGGCCTTCCTCGTTCGTCCAGGCGAGGTCATATGCTGCATGGCATGACGATTGAGCCGGAGCGGCAGAACGGTGTGGGCACCCACGACGGGTTCCAGCGGCTGTGGACCCCTCACCGGATGGCCTACATCCAGGGCGAGAACAAGCCGACCGGCCCGGAGGCCGGAGACGGCTGTCCCTTCTGCGGGATTCCGGAGATGTCCGACCAGGACGGGCTGATCGTGGCGCGGGGCAAGCACGTGTTCGCCGTGCTGAACCTCTACCCGTACAACGGCGGCCACCTGATGGTCGTCCCGTACCGGCACGTCGCCGACTACACCGAGCTGGACGGGCTGGAGACGGCCGAGCTCGCGGACCTCACCAAGCGGGCCATGGTCGCGCTGCGCAAGGCGTCCGGGGCGCACGGCTTCAACATCGGCATGAACCAGGGCAGCGCCGCTGGAGCCGGCATCGCCGCGCACCTGCACCAGCACATCGTCCCCCGCTGGGGCGGCGACACGAACTTCATGCCGGTCGTCGGGCACACCAAGGTGCTGCCGCAACTGCTCGCGGACACCCGCCAGATGCTGGCCGACGCCTGGCCCGTCGGCTGAGGCCGTGAGTCGTGAGCCGCGACGGAAGAAGGACCGCCCCCGGCGCACTGTGCCGGGGGCGGTCCTTCTTCCTGTCACTGCGCGCGTTGCTCGTGCCAGGTCCGCAGTTCGTCCTCCACGTCGAACTCGGTGAGGTTCAGCGGCGGTCCCGGCGGCGGCATGCGCAGGGCCGCGCGGATCTTCTCGTTGACCTCGGTGAGGATCTCCCGCACCTGGCGTTCGGAACGTGCCGCGCGGGCCGCCTCCAGGGCGTCCTCGGCCTCCTTGCGCAGGGCGAGCGCCGGAGGGAGCGAGGAGAAGCCCTCCCGGTGCATCTTCCCCTTGATCCACCACAGCTCGTCGTACGGGGCGTCGAGGGAGGCCAGCGGCTTGCCGAAGCCCGGCAGGCTCTCGAACTCGCCGCGGTCCGCGGACTCCCTGATCTGGCGGTCCACCCAGGACTCGACATCGACGCCGGGCGGTTTGCGCTCGGTCATGTTCCCTCCTCGGGGCTCACAGGGCTCACTTCAGCCTACCCAGGCGCCCTGACTACGCGTCGTACACGTCGGCCTTGCGCGGACCCGGCTCCTGAATGAGGCCGCTCATGATCGAGGAGCGGTTGGTGAAGCGCTCGGTGTCGACGCCGTTGTCCTCCAGCACCTTGAAGGTGGCGGCGTGCACCGCACGCAGGACCGGGGCCACGGTGCGCAGGGCGTCGTCCGCCATGAACCGGTGGCGCCACATCGAACCGGCCCACACGTGCCGCAGGCCGAAGGGCTCGGGCAGGACCAGCTTGCCGCCGAAGAAGTCGAGGATCGGCGGGAACCAGGTCAGCGGGGCCCGCACCGCGAGGCGCACGACCTCTCCGGTGTCCACCAGCGGCAGCGGCCGCTCCACGGTCTCCCAGAAGCGGACGCTCTTGGGCACCTCCACCACCGGGGCCTTGGACTTCGTCGTGAACAGGCCGTGTACGGGGCCCAGGGCGTGCGCGGTGACGTCCACCCGCAGCGTCTTGTAGAGCACGGTGACGGTGACAAGCATGTTGATGACGAGCTGGCCGTCCCAGAGCGGGTACTGGATGCCGAGGTAGTGCCGGTTGCCGGCGCTGAACTGCTGCTCGTTGCAGATCCGGGTGATCTCGTGCGGCTTGATCAGGAAGTTGTCGGTGTTCTCGCCCGTGGGACGGGCCACCTCGGCGGCGCCCTCGCCGACCGGGGTGACGATCCAGTGCTGGATGCCGGCCGTCGGGAAGCCGCCGGTGTGCAGCGGGCCGCGCTCCAGCAGGCGCAGCTGGGTGTCGATCGCGCGTATGACGTCCCAGCTGCGGAAGGGGTGGATCTCGGCGCCGTCGGTCCTGGGCACGAGTTCCTCGGCCATCTGCCAGCTGCCCCAGCGGGTGCCCATGCCGAGGATGCCCTTGGGGCCGGCGTAGAAGACGTGGTTGCTGCGGTCCTCCGCGGTCAGCTTGGCGAGCTGGTGGCGCAGGTCCTCGCGGGCCTTCTCGTCGGGGTTGCCGGGCACCGCGTCGGGGATCTTGGCGGCGACCCCGTTGCCCGCGAGCAGCCCGTCCCAGCGTGAGCGCAGGTCCTCGGCGGTGCGCTCGCAGAGCCGCCGGGCCAGCGCCCAGCCGACGGCCGGGGCGATGATCATGCCGCGTACGTAGATGCCGAGGAAGCCGGTCAGGGGCAGCCGGAACATCAGGACGGCGACCACGACGGCGACGCCGACCAGGACCAGGGTGCCGATCCAGGAGGCGCGCTTGCCCTCGCCGGAGGACAGCGTCTTGCGGAGCTGGAACAGGCCGAGCCACAGCAGCAGGCCGGGCAGGAAGAGCACCCCGCAGACCAGCATGATCAGCCGGAGCCTGCTGTCGCGCTCCTTGCGGATGCGGGAGGCGGCCAGGCAGTGCTCGACGACGGTCTGCGGGTCGGCGCCGAAGGACTGGATGAGCGGCTTGCGGCCCGAGCCCAGCGTGCGGGCCTCGACGGCGCGGCAGAAGGCCTCGCCCAGGCTGGGCTCGAAGAGGGATATCTTGCCCGCCTTGATCGAGGCGGGGTGGTTCTCGCTGTTGGCGCCGAGGATCGCTGCCAGCTTGGTGTCCGTTCCGCCGTCGCGGTACGCGGCCGACGCCAGGGCATTGGTCGCCGCGGTCTGCCCGCCGCCCCCCTGGAGAGGAATCTGCGCCCCGGGACTGAAGTCGAATCCGTCGTCCGCCACCGCTGCCCCCATCGCTGTGCGTTCGTGCTCTTTGTCGCGCCGACGAGCCTATCGGCGGATCTCCCCCCATGGTCATGGGACAGGGAAATGCCGCCCACCGCAAGCGGGTTGGGTGGGCGGCCGACATGATGCTATGTCAGTTGCTTTCCCTTCTCTTCCTGTTCGCGCACCTTGTCCGCGATCTGCGGTGGCATCGGTTCGTGGCGGGCGTACGCCCGGCTGAACAGTCCGGTGCCGTGCGACACGGAGCGCAGCTCGACCGCGTACCGGCCGATCTCGATCTCGGGGATCTCGGCGCGCACCCGGGTGCGGCCGGGGCCGGCCGGGTCGGAGCCCACGACACGGCCGCGGCGGCCGGCCAGGTCGCTCATGACGGGGCCGACGTACTCGTCGGGTACGAGGACGGACAGCTCGGCGACCGGTTCGAGGAGGTGGATGGCCGCCTCGGCGGCGGCTTCGCGCAGGGCGAGGGCGCCGGCGGTCTGGAAGGCGGCGTCGGAGGAGTCCACCGAGTGCGCCTTCCCGTCGCGCAGGGTGATGCGCACGTCGACCAGGGGGTAGCCGGCGGCGACCCCGCGGGCGGCCTGGGTGCGTACGCCCTTCTCGACGGACGGGATGAACTGGCGCGGGACGGCTCCGCCGACGACCTTGTCGACGAACTCGATGCCGCTGCCGGGCGGCAGGGGCTCGACGTCGATCTCGCAGATGGCGAACTGGCCGTGGCCGCCGGACTGCTTGACGTGCCGGCCGCGCCCGGTGGCCTTGGCGCCGAAGGTCTCGCGCAGGCTCACCTTGTGCGGGACGGCGTCGACCTGGACCCCGTAGCGGGTGCGCAGCCGTTCGAGGGCGAGGTCCTGGTGGGCTTCGCCCAGGCACCACAGGACGACCTGGTGGGTGTGCTGGTTCTGTTCGAGGCGCATCGTGGGGTCCTCGGCGACGAGGCGGGCCAGGCCCTGGGAGAGCTTGTCCTCGTCGGCCTTGCTGTGCGCCTCGATGGCGAGCGGGAGCAGCGGGTCGGGCATGGACCAGGCCTCCATCAGGAGGGGCCGGTCCTTGGCGGAGAGGGTGTCGCCGGTCTCGGCGCGGGTGAGTTTGGCCACGCAGGCCAGGTCGCCGGCGATGCACCGGTCGAGGGCACGCTGCTGTTTGCCGAAGGGGGAGGTGAGGGTGCCGATGCGCTCGTCGACATCGTGGTCCTCGTGGCCGCGGTCGGCGAGGCCGTGCCCGCTGACGTGGACGGTCTCGTCGGGGCGCAGGGTCCCGGAGAAGACGCGGACGAGGGAGACGCGGCCGACGTAGGGGTCGGAGGAGGTCTTGACGACCTCGGCGACGAGGGGGCCGTCCGGGTCGCAGGTGACGGCGGGGCGTTCGGCGCCGTCGGGGGTGGTGACGGCGACGGCGGCGCGCTCCAGGGGGGTGGGGAAGCCGCCGGTGATCAGTTCCAGGAGTTCCACGGTGCCGAGGCCCTGGCGGGCGCCGTCGGCGGCGGGGGCGGCCATCAGGACGGGGTGGAAGGTGCCGCGGGCGACGGCCCGCTCCAGATCGTCGACGAGCGTCTTGAGGTCGATGTCCTCGCCGCCGAGGTAGCGGTCCATGAGGGTCTCGTCCTCGCTCTCGGCGATGATCCCCTCGATCAGGCGGGCACGGGCCTCGGTGATCAGGGCCAGCTCGGCCGGGTCCGGGTCGCGTTCCACGCGTTCGCCGGAGGTGTAGTCGTAGACGCGCTGGGAGAGCAGGCCGAGGAGGCCGGCGACCGGTGTGTGGCCGTCCGGGCCGGTGGGGCCGTGCAGGGGCAGGTAGAGCGGCAGGACGGCGTCGGGGTCGTCGGCGCCGAAGGACTGGCTGCACACGCCGGCCATCTGGGCGTAGTCGGCGCGGGCGGCTTCCAGGTGGGTGACGACGATGGCGCGGGGCATGCCGACGGCGGCGCATTCGTCCCAGACCATGCGGGTGGCGCCGGAGAGCCCGTCGCCGTCCTCGGCTGCGGAGATGACGAAGAGGGCCGCGTCCGCGGCGCGCAGACCGGCTCTGAGGTCTCCGACGAAGTCGGCGTATCCGGGGGTGTCCAGGATGTTGATCTTGATTCCGGCCCATTCGACCGGGACGAGGGAGAGCTGTACGGAGCGCTGGCGCCGCTGCTCGATCTCGTCGTAGTCGGAGACGGTCGCGCCGTCCTCGACGCGCCCGGCGCGGTTGACGGCGCCGGAGGTCAGGGCCAGGGCCTCGACCAGGGTGGTTTTGCCGGATCCGCTGTGGCCGACCAGCACGACGTTGCGTACGGACGAGGGGCGGTCGGCCGTCAGTGCCCTGCCGGCGGCCCCGGCTTGGTGCGATGTGGCTCCCATGATGTTCGTGCCTCCCGGTCGTGACGGTGAGGAGGGAAGAAAAGGGGCTCTTCGAGCTTTGCACTGCCGTCACACTGCGTCCATACGTCGTACCCGGGGCGGTCCTGCGGACCGCTTGCGGCGGGCCCCGGCGTGAAGAACCGCTTGCGTGGCGCGAACCGGTGGGTGCGGGGCGCTGACCGGCCGGGGCGCTGGCTACGATGGGCCAGCCGGTGGCCGTGGTGGCCGTGCGGCCCAGCGACCCTCCGGGAAGGCCATGCTGAACAAGTACGCGCGTGCATTCTTCACGCGTGTTCTCACGCCATTCGCCGCTTTTCTGCTCCGGCGGGGGGTGAGTCCGGACGCGGTCACGCTGATCGGCACGGCCGGAGTGGTGGCGGGAGCACTGGTCTTCTTCCCCAGGGGAGAGTTCTTCTGGGGCACGATCACCATCACCCTCTTCGTCTTCTCCGACCTGGTGGACGGGAACATGGCCCGCCAGGCCGGCATCTCCAGCCGGTGGGGCGCGTTCCTCGACTCCACCCTCGACCGGGTGGCGGACGCGGCGATCTTCGGCGGGCTCGCGCTCTGGTACGCGGGCTCCGGGAACGACAACGTGCTGTGCGCGGTGGCGATCTTCTGCCTCGCCAGCGGCCAGGTGGTCTCGTACACGAAGGCGCGCGGCGAGTCGATCGGCCTGCCGGTGGCCGTCAACGGCCTCATCGAGCGGGCCGAGCGGCTGGTCATCTCGCTGGTCGCGGCCGGTCTGTCCGGGCTGGAGACCTTCGGGGTCCCCTCGTGGATCGGGGTCCTGCTGCCGATCGCCCTGTGGATCGTGGCGGCGGGCTCGCTCGTCACGCTGATCCAGCGGGTGGTGACCGTGCGCCGCGAGGCGGCGGAGGCCGACGCGGCGACCGCATCGGACGCGGCGGAGGCCCCCGATGAGGCCCCGGCCGAGGGCGGCGCGGCCTGATGGGCAAGGTGCAGGACAAGCTGGTCGACGGGCTGTACGGGCTCGGCTGGGCCGGGGTCAAGAAGCTGCCCGAGTCCACGGCCGTGGCCCTGGGGCAGCGGATCGCCGACTACGCGTGGAAGCGCCGCGGCAAGAGCGTGCTGCGGCTGGAGTCCAACCTGGCCCGGGTCGTGCCCCAGGCCGGGCCGGAGCGGCTGCGCGAGCTGTCCCGGGCGGGCATGCGCTCGTACATGCGGTACTGGATGGAGTCCTTCCGGCTCCCGACGATGGCCAAGGAACGTTTCGGCGTCGACGTCGAAATAAAGGACGACCACATCCTGCGCGAGGCCCTCGCCTCCGGGCGCGGTGTCGTCGTCGCCCTGCCGCACCTGGCCAACTGGGACCTCGCCGGGGCCTGGGCCACCACCCACATCGGCGTCCCGTTCACCACGGTCGCCGAGCGGCTCAAGCCCGAGACCCTCTACGACCGCTTCGTCGCCTACCGGGAGAGCCTGGGCATGGAGGTGCTGCCGCACAGCGGCGGCTCCGCCTTCGGCACCCTGGCGCGGCGGCTGCGCTCGGGCGGCCTGGTCTGCCTGGTCGCCGACCGCGACCTGTCGGCCTCCGGCGTAGAAGTGGACTTCTTCGGATCGGTCGCGCGGATGCCGGCCGGTCCGGCGCTGCTGGCCCAGCAGACCGGCGCCGTACTGCTGCCGGTCACGCTGTACTACGGCGACACCCCGAAGATGCACGGCCGGATCCACCCCGAGGTGGCGGTCCCGAAGACGGGTACCCGGGTGGAGAAGACGGCCGCCATGACGCAGGCCGTGGCCGACGCCTTCGCCTCGGGCATCGCCGAGCACCCGGAGGACTGGCACATGCTGCAGCGGCTGTGGCTGGACGATCTGACCGACCAGGGGGAGCGCCCGTAGTGAAGATCGGCATCGTGTGCCCGTACTCGTGGGACGTCCCGGGCGGCGTCCAGTTCCACATCCGTGACCTGGCGGAACACCTGATCCGCCTGGGCCACGAGGTGTCGGTGCTGGCTCCGGCGGACGACGAGACCCCGCTGCCGCCGTACGTGGTCTCGGCGGGACGGGCGGTGCCGGTGCCGTACAACGGGTCGGTGGCCCGGCTGAACTTCGGCTTCCTGTCGGCGGCCCGGGTGCGGCGGTGGCTGCACGACGGGGTCTTCGACGTGATCCACATCCACGAGCCGGCCTCGCCCTCGCTCGGGCTGCTGTCCTGCTGGGCGGCGCAGGGGCCGATCGTGGCGACGTTCCACACCTCGAACCCGCGCTCCCGGGCGATGATCGCGGCGTACCCGATCCTCCAGCCGGCGCTGGAGAAGATCAGCGCCCGGATCGCGGTGAGCGAGTACGCCCGTCGCACCCTGGTGGAACACCTCGGCGGCGACGCGGTGGTCATCCCCAACGGCGTCGACGTGGACTTCTTCGCCGAGGCCGAGCCCCGGCCCGAGTGGGGCGGGCAGACCCTCGGCTTCATCGGCCGCATCGACGAGCCCCGCAAGGGCCTGCCGGTGCTGATGGCGGCCTTCCCGAAGATCGTGGAGGCCTGCCCCGACGTACGCCTGCTGGTCGCCGGCCGCGGCGACGAGGAGGAGGCCGTGGCCTCCCTGCCCGCGGAGCTCCGCTCACGGGTCGAGTTCCTCGGCATGGTCTCGGACGAGGACAAGGCGCGGCTGCTGCGCAGCGTGGACGTGTACGTGGCCCCCAACACCGGCGGCGAGAGCTTCGGGATCATCCTGGTCGAGGCCCTGTCGGCGGGGGCGGCGGTGCTCGCCTCCGACCTCGACGCCTTCGCGCAGGTCCTGGACCAGGGCGCGGCGGGGGAGCTGTTCGCGAACGAGGACTCCGAATCCCTCGCAGCGGCCGCCGTGGCCCTGCTGCGCGACCCGGACCGGCGCGCGGAGCTCAGCGCGCGCGGTTCGGCGCACGTGCGCCGCTTCGACTGGTCGACCGTGGGCGCGGACATCCTGGCGGTGTACGAGACCGTGACGGACGGCGCGGCCGCGGTGGCCACCGACGAACGCGTCCCGCTCCGCACCCGCCTGGGCTTCTCGAAGGACGCTCCCGCCTCCTGACCGGCCCGCCACCGCCCGTGCGCACGGCCCGGGCGGCGCCAGGGCCGGTGGGGGCCGGGGCCCCCGGGAGCGGTAGGGTCGCCCAGCGTGATCGAAAACCTTGTCTGGATCGGCGTCGCGCTGGCCGTGGTCGGCGTCTACCTCAGCTGGACCGCCGGGCGGCTGGACCGGCTGCACTCGCGGATGGACGCCGCCCGCGCCGCGCTCGACGCGCAGCTCGTCCGGCGGGCCTCCGTGGTACTGGAGGTGGCCACCTCCGGGGTGCTGGACCCGGCGTCCTCGATCGTGCTGTACGAGGCCGCCCACGCGGCCCGGCAGGCCGAGGAGGAGCACCGCGAGGTCGCCGAGAGCGAGCTCAGCCAGGCCCTGCGCGCGGTGTTCGCCGACGCCGACCAGGTGGAGGTGCTCAAGGCGGCCCCCGGCGGGGCGGAGGCCACCGAGGAGCTGGCCGCGGCCGTGCGCCGGGTGCCCATGGCGCGCAGGTTCCACAACGACGCCGTACGGGCCGCCAGGGCCCTGCGCAGGCACCGCAAGGTGCGCTGGTTCCGGCTGGCCGGCCACGCCCCGTTCCCCCTGGCCTTCGAAATGGACGATGAGCCTCCGGCGGATCTCGCGGACCGCCCGGTCTGAGCCGTACAGACCACTCTTCGAACCCGAAGGAGCCACAGGCTGTCCATTGGCCCTTGCTGTGGACTGGTCGGTGGGGTTTCCTCGGCCGAGTAGTACCCGTCTTCCTTTCGAGTGAGGTCAACCAGTGAGCACGCTTCCCACCTCCCCCCAGTCCGCTGAGTCGGCCATCGGCACCTCCCGCGTCAAGCGCGGCATGGCCGAGCAGCTCAAGGGCGGCGTGATCATGGACGTGGTCAACGCCGAGCAGGCGAAGATCGCCGAGGACGCCGGCGCCGTGGCCGTCATGGCCCTGGAGCGGGTGCCCGCCGACATCCGCAAGGACGGCGGCGTCGCCCGCATGTCCGACCCGAACATGATCGAAGAGATCATCGAGGCCGTCTCGATCCCGGTCATGGCCAAGTCCCGCATCGGCCACTTCGTCGAGGCCCAGGTCCTGCAGTCCCTCGGTGTCGACTACATCGACGAGTCCGAGGTCCTGACCCCGGCCGACGAGGTCAACCACTCCGACAAGTGGGCGTTCACCACCCCCTTCGTCTGTGGCGCCACCAACCTGGGCGAGGCCCTGCGCCGCATCGCCGAGGGCGCGGCCATGATCCGCTCGAAGGGCGAGGCCGGCACCGGCAACGTCGTCGAGGCCGTCCGCCACCTGCGCCAGATCAAGAACGAGATCGCCCGCCTGCGCGGCTACGACAACAACGAGCTGTTCGCCGCCGCCAAGGAGCTGCGCGCCCCGTACGAGCTGGTCAAGGAAGTCGCCGAGCTCGGCAAGCTCCCGGTCGTGCTGTTCTCCGCCGGTGGCGTCGCCACCCCCGCCGACGCCGCGCTGATGCGCCAGCTCGGCGCCGAGGGCGTCTTCGTCGGCTCCGGCATCTTCAAGTCGGGCGACCCGGCCAAGCGCGCCGCCGCCATCGTGAAGGCCACCACCTTCTACGACGACCCGAAGATCATCGCGGACGCCTCCCGCAACCTGGGCGAGGCCATGGTCGGCATCAACTGCGACACCCTCCCCGAGTCCGAGCGCTACGCCAACCGCGGCTGGTAGTCGGTCATGACTAACACCCCCGTGATCGGTGTCCTGGCTCTCCAGGGCGACGTCCGGGAGCACCTGATCGCCCTGGCCGCGGCGGACGCCGTGGCCAGGCCGGTCCGGCGTCCCGAGGAGCTCGCCGAGATCGACGCCCTGGTGATCCCGGGCGGCGAGTCCACGACCATGTCGAAGCTCGCCGTGCTGTTCGGCATGCTGGAGCCGCTGCGCGAGCGCGTACGGGCCGGGATGCCGGTCTACGGCACCTGCGCCGGCATGATCATGCTCGCCGACAAGCTCCTGGACGGGCGTGAGGACCAGGAGACGCTCGGCGGGATCGACATGATCGTCCGCCGCAACGCCTTCGGCCGCCAGAACGAATCCTTCGAAGCGAAGATCGACTTCGCGGGCATAGCGGGCGGCCCCGTCGAGGGCGTCTTCATCCGCGCCCCGTGGGTCGAGTCGGTCGGCGCCGCCGCCGAGGTGCTCGCCACGTACGACGGCCACACGGTCGCCGTGCGCCAGGGCAACGTCCTCGCCACCTCGTTCCACCCCGAGCTGACGGGTGACGATCGGGTCCACGCGTACTTCGTCGACATGGTGCGCGCGGGGCTGTAACGCCGTCCCGGTAGGATCTGAGGCGAACATTGTTGGTGACGCGAAGGAGACAGGCAGATGTCCGGCCACTCTAAATGGGCTACGACGAAGCACAAGAAGGCCGTGGTTGACGCCAAGCGCGGCAAGCTCTTCGCGAAGCTGATCAAGAACATCGAGGTCGCGGCCCGTATGGGCGGCGCCGACGTCGATGGCAACCCGACGCTCTTCGACGCCATCCAGAAGGCCAAGAAGAGCTCGGTCCCGAACAAGAACATCGACTCCGCGGTCAAGCGCGGCGGCGGCCTGGAGGCCGGCGGCGCCGACTACGAGACGATCATGTACGAGGGCTACGGTCCGAACGGCGTCGCGGTGCTCATCGAGTGCCTCACCGACAACCGCAACCGTGCCGCGTCCGACGTGCGCGTCGCCATGACCCGCAACGGCGGTTCGATGGCCGACCCGGGCTCGGTCTCGTACCTGTTCAACCGCAAGGGCGTCGTGCTCCTGCCCAAGGGCGAGCTCTCCGAGGACGACGTCCTGGAGACCGTGCTGGAGGCGGGCGCCGAAGAGGTCAACGACCTCGGCGAGAGCTTCGAGATCATCAGCGAGGCCACCGACATGGTCGCGGTCCGCACCGCGCTCCAGGAGGCGGGCATCGACTACGACTCGGCCGACTCCAACTTCCTGCCGACCATGCAGGTCGAGCTGGACGAAGAGGGCGCGCGCAAGATCTTCAAGCTGATCGACGCGCTGGAGGACAGCGACGACGTGCAGAACGTCTTCGCCAACTTCGACGTCTCGGACGAGGTCATGGAGAAGGTCGACGCCTGATCAGGGCGCTGATTTCGACGGGCCGGCAGGGGACACACCCTGTCGGCCCGTCGCTTTGTCAGTGGCGCCGGATAGCCTGCACCGGACGGACCGGATCGGACAGGCGAGCGAGGGACCAGGGGTGGAGCGTGCGCGTTCTCGGTGTTGACCCGGGACTGACCCGATGCGGTGTCGGCGTCGTCGAAGGTGTCGCCGGCCGCCCCCTGACCATGCTCGGGGTGGGTGTCGTACGCACGCCCGCCGATGCGGAGTTGGGTCACCGGCTCGTCGCCATCGAGCGGGGCATCGAGGAATGGCTCGATGCGCACCGGCCCGAAGTCGTCGCCGTGGAGCGGGTCTTCAGCCAGCACAACGTCAGCACCGTGATGGGCACGGCCCAGGCCAGTGCCGTCGCCATGCTGTGCGCCGCCAGGCGCGGGATACCGGTCGCCCTGCACACCCCCAGTGAGGTCAAGGCCGCCGTCACCGGCAGCGGCCGGGCCGACAAGGCGCAGGTCGGGGCGATGGTCACCCGGCTGCTGCGGCTCGACGCCCCGCCCAAGCCCGCCGACGCGGCCGACGCCCTCGCGCTCGCCATCTGCCACATCTGGCGGGCCCCCGCCCAGAACCGCCTCCAGCAGGCGGTGGCCCTGCACGCCTCGAAAGGCCGTACCCGATGATCGCCTTCGTCAGCGGCCCAGTCGCCGCACTCGCCCCCACCCTGGCCGTCATCGAGGTCGGGGGAGTGGGCATGGCCGTGCACTGCACGCCGAACACGATCGCCGGCCTGCGGATCGGGCAGGACGCCAAGCTCGCGACCTCGCTCGTCGTACGGGAGGACTCGCTGACGCTGTACGGCTTCGCGGACGACGACGAGCGGCAGGTCTTCGAGCTGCTCCAGACCGCCAGCGGGGTCGGGCCGAGGCTGGCCCAGGCGATGCTCGGGGTGCACAGCCCGGACGCGCTGCGGCTCGCCGTCTCGACGGGGGACGAGAAGTCCCTCACGGCCGTCCCCGGCATCGGCAAGAAGGGTGCACAGAAGCTCCTGCTGGAGCTCAAGGACAAGCTGGGGGCCCCGCTCGGCTCCAGCGGGCTGGTGGGGGCGCAGCGGGCCGCGGCGTCGGGTCCTGCGCCGTGGACCGAGCAGCTGGCCGCGGCGCTGATCGGGCTCGGCTATGCCTCCCGCGAGGCGGACGAGGCCGTCTCGGCGGTGACGCCGCAGGCCGAGGCCGCCATCGCCGCCGGCGGCCCGGCGCCCGTCCCCCAACTCCTCCGAGCGGCCCTCCAGTCCCTGAACCGCCGCTGACCGCTGGGGCTCCGCCCCAGACCCCGCGCCTCGATCACCGGCGGGGCTGGATCCTGCCCGATCCCGCCCGCCAGGTGCGGCTGGACTGCCCGCAGGGCAGGTTCAGCCCCGCCGGCGATTGAGGCGCGGGTCCGGGCAGCGCCCGGGAAACACCACCGCGCACACCGATAAGGCAGAGTGACACCGTGAACTGGGACGACGAGACCACCGACGTCGAGGCCGAGCGGCTCGTCGCGGCCGCCGCCGACGGCGAGGACACCGCCGTCGAGGCGGCCCTGCGCCCCAAGGACCTCGGCGAGTTCGTCGGCCAGGAGAAGGTGCGCCAGCAGCTGGACCTCGTCCTCAAGGCGGCCCGCCAGCGCGGCGCCACCGCCGACCACGTCCTGCTCTCCGGAGCCCCCGGCCTCGGCAAGACCACCCTGTCCATGATCATCGCAGCCGAGATGGGCGCCCCGATCCGGATCACCTCCGGCCCCGCCATCCAGCACGCGGGCGACCTCGCCGCCATCCTCTCCTCGCTCCAGGAGGGCGAGGTCCTCTTCCTCGACGAGATCCACCGCATGTCCCGGCCCGCCGAGGAGATGCTCTACATGGCCATGGAGGACTTCCGGGTCGACGTGATCGTCGGCAAGGGCCCCGGCGCCACCGCGATCCCGCTGGAGCTGCCGCCCTTCACCCTGGTCGGGGCGACGACCCGGGCCGGCCTCCTGCCCCCGCCGCTGCGCGACCGCTTCGGCTTCACCGGCCACATGGAGTTCTACGCCCCCGAGGAGCTGGAACGCGTCATCCACCGCTCCGCCCGCCTCCTCGACGTCGAGATCGACACCGCCGGCGCCGCCGAGATCGCCGGCCGCTCCCGCGGCACCCCGCGCATCGCCAACCGCCTGCTGCGCCGCGTCCGCGACTACGCCCAGGTGCGGGCCGACGGGGTGATCACCCGCGAGGTCGCCGGCACCGCCCTGCAGGTCTACGAGGTGGACGCCCGCGGCCTCGACCGGCTGGACCGGGCCGTGCTGGAGGCGCTGCTCAAGCTCTTCGGCGGCGGACCCGTCGGCCTGTCGACCCTCGCCGTCGCCGTCGGCGAGGAGCGCGAGACCGTGGAGGAGGTGGCCGAGCCGTTCCTCGTACGGGAGGGACTGCTCGCCCGTACCCCCCGCGGGCGGGTCGCGACACCCGCCGCATGGGCTCACCTGGGACTTGTCCCGCCGCAGCACTCCGGGGGCGGTTCCGGGCGGCAACAGGGCTTGTTCGGGGGTTGACGGCGCGGAGGTTCGCTCCGTCAGGAACTGCGGTGACATGCTGGGCGTTGTTCCATCGGTGCGGACTCGCCTAGACTCCGCCGATGCCGACCCTTCAGGTCGGCGTGCCCACCCCCGTAGAAAAAGGCCGTCTCCAGTGCGGTCGTGCGAAGGATCTCCGTCCCGTGGATATTGTGACGCTCCTCCCGTTCATCGTGCTCATCGGGGCGATGTTCCTGATGACCCGTTCCGCGAAGAAGAAGCAGCAGGCGGCCGCGCAGATGCGCGACCAGATGACGCCCGGCACCGGCGTCCGCACCATCGGCGGCATGTACGCCACGGTGAAGGAGATCGGTGAGGACACGGTCACCCTCGAAATCGCTCCCGGCGTCCACGCGATGTTCGCGAAGAACGCCATCGGCGCCGTCCTTGAGGACGAGGAGTACAACCGCATCGTCCACGGCGCGACCGATGATCTGACGATCGACACGCCGGTCGTCCCCGACGACGCGTCCTCCCTGACCGAGGCCCCGAAGGCGGACCTGGCGAAGGACGAGGACGAGGCTCCCAAGCTCGACCTGGGCAAGAAGGACGAGGGTGACAGCCCCGAGGCCGAGAAGCCGGGCGACGGCAAGGCAGACGGCGAGCCCGGCGCGAAGTAGCGCCCGGTAGGGGATCGCGGAGGCGCCGGACCGGCAGCCGCCGCGGTCCCCGGATGTGACACTTCTGCGGGGGGCAGGGGTCCCCACCACACATTTCGTGGCCGTCCGCGCGCTGACCCGGCGCGGGACGGTTGGACAGGGAGATACGACAAGGTGGCAGCACCGAAGAAGGGCCGGCGGCCCACGGGGGCTCAGGGGAGGCCGGGGCGCGCCCTGGCTTTGATCCTGATCGCGATGGTGGCGCTCACCGCGGGGATGTTCCTCACTGGTCAGACGACCCCCCGGCTCGGCATCGACCTCGCGGGCGGTACGAGCATCACGCTCAAGGCCAAGAGCGAACCCGGCAAAGAGAGCGCCGTCAACGAGACCAACATGAACACGGCGGTCGGCATCATCGAGCGCCGCGTCAACGGTCTCGGCGTGTCGGAGGCCGAGGTTCAGACCCAGGGCCGCGATCACATCATCGTGAACATTCCCAAGGGAATGAACGAGCAGCAGGCGCGCGAGCAGGTCGGTACCACCGCCCAGCTGTACTTCCGCCCGGTCCTCGCCGTGGCGGACGGCGCCCCGATCGCCCCCGAGACCACGCCGAGCGGCTCCCCGAGCCCCTCCGCGAGCGGTTCCGGCACCCCCAAGACGGAGGACGGCAAGTCCAGCCCGTCGGCCACCCCGTCGTCCAGCGCCACTTCCCAGGGCCGTGCGCTCAGCGAGGCCCTCAAGGCCCCGAGCACCCCCACTCCCACGCCTTCGGCGGGCGAGTCGAAGAAGGCAGACGACAGCAAGGCTCCGACCCCGTCCGCGCCCCCGGCCAACCCCGAGACGGCCGCCGCCGACCTGCAGGCGAAGTTCGCCACGCTGGACTGCAGCAACGAGGCCCAGCGCAGCGCCGTCAGCAAGAACGTCAAGCCCGAGGACCCGACGCTCGCCTGTGGCAAGCGCGGCGACGCCTGGGCGAAGTGGGTCCTCGGCCCGGCCTCGGTCAACGGCCAGGACGTCAAGGACGCCAAGGGCGTCATCGACCCGCAGCGCGGCATGTGGATCGTCACGATGCAGTTCACCGACAAGGGCGCCGACAAGTTCGCCAAGATCACCGGTGAGCTCGCGGCCAAGCAGTCCCCGCAGAACCAGTTCGCGATCGTCCTCGACGGCGAGGTCATCTCCGACCCGTCCGTCAGCCAGGCGCTCACCGGCGGCAACGCGGAGATCTCCGGCGGCTTCAACCAGCAGTCCGCGCAGGACCTGGGCAACATGCTCTCGTACGGCGCGCTGCCGCTGTCCTTCCAGGAGGACAGCGTCACCACCGTCACCGCCGCGCTCGGCGGCGAGCAGCTGAAGGCCGGCCTGATCGCCGGTGCCATCGGCCTCCTGCTGGTCGTGATCTACCTGCTGGTCTACTACCGGGGCCTGGCGTTCATCGCCATCGTCAGCCTCCTGGTGTCCGCGATCCTCACGTACACGATCATGGCGCTGCTCGGTAAGGGCATCGGCTTCGCGCTGAACCTGCCCGCCGTCTGCGGCGCGATCGTGGCGATCGGTATCACCGCCGACTCGTTCATCGTGTACTTCGAGCGCATCCGCGACGAGATCCGCGAGGGCCGCACCCTGCGTCCGGCCGTCGAGCGCGCCTGGCCGCGTGCCCGACGCACCATCCTGGTCTCCGACTTCGTGTCGTTCCTGGCGGCCGCGGTGCTCTTCATCGTCACCGTCGGCAAGGTGCAGGGCTTCGCCTTCACCCTGGGTCTGACCACCCTGCTCGACGTGGTCGTGGTGTTCCTCTTCACCAAGCCGGTCATGACGCTGCTGGCCCGTACGAAGTTCTTCTCCAGCGGTCACCCGTGGTCCGGACTGGACCCGAAGCGACTGGGCGCCCAGCCGCCGCTGCGACGCTCGCGTCGTACCGGCTCCGGCGCGACCGCCGCGACCATCGAAGCTCCCGTCGACGCAAAGGAGGCGTGAGGGATGTCGAAGCTCGGAGATCTCGGCGCCAAGCTGTACCGAGGTGAGGTCGGTTACGACTTCGTCGGCAAGCGTTTCGTCTGGTACGGCGTTTCCATACTGATCACCATCACGGCGATCGTGGCCCTGGCCGTTCAGGGCCTCAACATGGGCATCGAGTTCAAGGGCGGTGCCGTCTTCACCACCCCGAAGACGGCCGTCTCCGTCGCCAAGGCGACCGAGGACGCGGAAGAGGCCTCCGGCCACGACGCGATCGTCCAGGAGCTCGGCACGGGCGGTCTGCGCATCCAGATCTCGGGTCTGGACACCGCAGCCGCGGCCGATGTGAAGGCCAAGCTCGCCACCGACCTCAAGGTCGACGCGGCTCAGATCAACGCGGACCTGGTCGGCCCGAGCTGGGGCGAGCAGATCGCGAACAAGGCCTGGACCGGCCTCGGCGTGTTCATGGTCCTCGTGGTGATCTACCTCGCGATCGCCTTCGAGTGGCGGATGGCCATCGCGGCGCTCATCGCGCTGATCCACGACCTCACGATCACGGTCGGCGTGTACGCGCTGGTCGGCTTCGAGGTCACCCCGGGTACGGTCATCGGTCTGCTGACGATCCTCGGTTACTCCCTCTACGACACCGTCGTCGTCTTCGACGGTCTCAAGGAGGGCTCGAAGGACATCACCAAGCAGACCCGCTGGACGTTCAGCGAGATCGCCAACCGCAGCATCAACGCGACGCTGGTCCGCTCGATCAACACCACCGTCGTGGCGCTGCTCCCGGTCGGGGCCCTGCTCTTCATCGGCGGCGGCTTCCTGGGCGCCGGCATGCTGAACGACATCTCCCTGTCGCTGTTCGTCGGCCTCGCCGCCGGTGCGTACTCCTCGATCTTCATCGCGACCCCGCTGGTCGTGGACCTCAAGGAGCGCGAGCCGGCCATGAAGGCGCTGAAGAAGCGGGTGCTCGCCAAGCGGGCGTCCGCCTCGTCGAAGGGCGAGTCCGTGCAGGACGGCCCCGCCGACGACGCGCCGCAGGTCGTCGCGCAGGGCCGGCCGGGACGGCGCCGATGACGGCGCCGCTGTCCACCGAGGCGCGCGAGCTGCTGCTCAGCCGGATCAAGGACGTACCGGACTACCCGAAGCCGGGGGTGATGTTCAAGGACATCACCCCGCTGCTGGCCGACCCGAAGGCGTTCGCCGCGCTGACGGACGCGCTGGTGGAGCTGGCCGGACGGTACGGGGCGACGAAGATCGTCGGCCTGGAGGCGCGGGGATTCATCCTGGCGGCTCCGGTCGCCGTCCAGGCGGGCATCGGCTTCGTCCCGGTCCGCAAGGCAGGAAAGCTGCCCGGCGCGACGCTCGCCCAGACCTACGACCTGGAGTACGGGTCCGCGGAGATCGAGGTCCACGCGGAGGACCTGGCCGCCGGTGACAAGGTCATGGTCATCGACGACGTCCTGGCCACCGGCGGTACCGCCGGCGCCTCGCTGGAGCTGATCCGGCGGGCCGGGGCCGAGGTCGCCGGGGTCGCGGTCCTGATGGAGCTGTCGTTCCTGCCGGGCCGTGAACGGCTGGACGGCGCCCTTGCGGGCGCCCCGCTGGACGCGCTCATCGTGGTCTGAGCACCGTATCGCCGAAGCGGCGGGCACCCGGGACCTCCCGGGTGCCCGCCGCTCGCGCGTACGGCGGGCGTTCCTGCGGCGTCTCGGCGGGTGGGCGGCGGGGAACGGGGTGACGGAACCCTCGCTACCATTGGATATCCGGACCTGACCGGGGCACCGGATCCTCTTGAGGAGCGCTCTTGCCAGACGAGGTCCAGCCAATCTCCGCCGCGCAGCCCGACCCGCAGGCCGAGCAGGCCGCGGCGGCCGCCGCCACGCCCCCGCCGGCTCCGCCGGTCAAGCCCGTGACCGCGAAGTCGGCCGGGTCCTCCAACCGGGTGCGCGCCCGGCTCGCCCGCCTCGGTGCGCAGCGTTCGAACCCGTACAACCCGGTACTGGAACCCCTGCTCCGTATAGTCCGCAGCAACGACCCGAAGATCGAGACGGCGACCCTGCGCCAGATCGAGCAGGCGTACCAGGTCGCGGAGCGCTGGCACCGCGGTCAGAAGCGCAAGAGCGGCGACCCGTACATCACCCATCCGCTCGCGGTGACCACGATCCTCGCCGAGCTGGGCATGGACCCCGCCACTCTGATGGCCGGTCTGCTGCACGACACCGTCGAGGACACCGAGTACGGGCTGGAGGACCTGCGACGCGACTTCGGCGACGCGGTCGCCCTGCTCGTCGACGGCGTCACCAAGCTCGACCGGGTCAAGTTCGGCGAGGCCGCCCAGGCCGAGACCGTCCGCAAGATGGTCGTCGCCATGGCCAAGGACCCCAGGGTCCTGGTCATCAAGCTCGCCGACCGCCTGCACAACATGCGCACCATGCGCTACCTCAAGCGGGAGAAGCAGGAGAAGAAGGCCCGCGAGACGCTTGAGATCTACGCCCCGCTGGCGCACCGCCTGGGCATGAACACCATCAAGTGGGAGCTGGAGGACCTCGCCTTCGCGATCCTCTACCCCAAGATGTACGACGAGATCGTCCGGCTGGTGGCCGAGCGCGCCCCCAAGCGGGACGAGTACCTCGCCGTCGTCACGGACGAGGTGCAGACCGACCTCAGAGCCGCCCGCATCAAGGCCACCGTCACCGGCCGGCCCAAGCACTACTACAGCGTCTACCAGAAGATGATCGTCCGCGGCCGCGACTTCGCGGAGATCTACGACCTGGTGGGCATCCGAGTCCTCGTCGACACCGTACGGGACTGCTACGCGGCCCTCGGCACGGTGCACGCGCGGTGGAATCCGGTCCCCGGCCGGTTCAAGGACTACATCGCGATGCCCAAGTTCAACATGTACCAGTCGCTCCACACGACGGTCATCGGACCCAGCGGCAAGCCGGTCGAACTCCAGATCCGCACCTTCGACATGCACCGCCGCGCCGAGTACGGCATCGCCGCGCACTGGAAGTACAAGCAGCAGACCGTCGCCGGCGCCTCCAAGGTCCGCACCGACGTCCCGCAGGCCGCCAAGGGCAGCGCGGGCCAGGACACGGTCAACGACATGGCCTGGCTGCGCCAGTTGCTCGACTGGCAGAAGGAGACCGAGGACCCGGGCGAGTTCCTCGACTCGCTGCGCTTCGACCTCTCCCAGAACGAGGTCTTCGTCTTCACCCCCAAGGGCGACGTCATAGCGCTGCCGGCCGGGGCCACCCCCGTCGACTTCGCGTACGCCGTCCACACCGAGGTCGGCCACCGCACCATAGGGGCGCGGGTCAACGGGCGGCTCGTACCGCTCGAATCGACCCTCGACAACGGCGACCTGGTCGAGGTCTTCACCTCCAAGGCCGAGGGCGCCGGGCCCTCCCGCGACTGGCTGGGCTTCGTCAAGTCCCCGCGGGCCCGCAACAAGATCCGCGCCTGGTTCTCCAAGGAGCGCCGCGACGAGGCCATCGAGCACGGCAAGGACGCCATCGCGCGGGCCATGCGCAAGCAGAACCTGCCGATCCAGCGCATCCTGACCGGCGACTCGCTCGTCACCCTGGCGCACGAGATGCGCTACCCGGACATCTCCTCGCTCTACGCGGCGATCGGCGAGGGCCACGTGGCCGCGCAGGGCGTCGTACAGAAGCTGGTGCAGGCACTCGGCGGCGAGGAAGCGGCCAACGAGGACATCGAGGAGAGCATCCCGCCGGTCCGCGGCCGCAGCAAGCGCCGCAACAACGCCGACCCGGGCGTGGTCGTCAAGGGCGTCGACGACGTATGGGTCAAGCTGGCCCGCTGCTGCACGCCGGTGCCCGGCGACCCGATCATCGGGTTCGTCACGCGGGGCAGTGGCGTATCGGTTCACCGCGCGGACTGCGTGAACGTCGACTCGCTCTCCCAGCAGCCCGAGCGGATGCTGGAGGTCGAGTGGGCCCCGACCCAGTCGTCCGTCTTCCTGGTCGCCATCCAGGTCGAGGCGCTGGACCGGTCCCGGCTGCTGTCGGACGTCACCCGCGTCCTGTCGGACCAGCACGTGAACATCCTGTCGGCCGCCGTGCAGACCTCCCGCGACCGGGTGGCCACCTCCCGGTTCACCTTCGAGATGGGTGACCCGAAGCACCTGGGGCACGTCCTGAAGGCCGTACGGGGCGTCGAGGGCGTCTACGACGTGTACCGGGTGACCTCGGCCCGCCGGCCGTAGCCCCGGAGCCGCATACGACTGTGGGCGCCACCCCCTCGGGGGTGGCGCCCACAGTCGTAAGGTCAGGTGGCGACCGGCGGGATCAGGGGCAGCCCCACCAGACGAAGTTGAGGTTGCCGCCGAACAGGGCGGACACGAGCGTCGCGGATCCGATGATCCAGATCACCGTGCTCTTGCGGGCCCGGGCGAGGGCCAGCGCGAAGGGGAAGAGCAGCGGGAAGGCCAGCATCAGGAAGCGCATCTTCGAGAAGTAGAAGCCAGCGCCGCCCAGGGCGATCAGGACGCACATCGCGGTGTAGATCCAGACCACCATCGGGGGCCGGCGTCTGCGCGTCATCAGGACGAACAGGACCACGGCCGTGCAGACCGTGAGCGAGACCGTCACGTGGTTGAGGGTGGTGTGCACCTCGGTGAAGGTCTTCTTCAGGTTGCGGGCGGTGTCCCACCCGCCGTCGAAGACCGAACCCCACCGGCGCTGGAGCTCGAAGTACCCGTCCCAGCGGCCGAAGTGGTAGCCGACGTAGCCGACGTAACCGAACCAGCCCAGCGGGGCGATCGCGACGGCCGTCAGCATCCGGCCCACCGGCGGCCGCTTCTTGCGCTTCTTGCGGCGCCACTGGATGTACTCGAACAGCGCCGTCAGCACCACCGCCGCGACGATCGCCGAGCCCGACGGCCGCGTGGCACCCGCCAGGAACGCCAGCACCCCGGCCGTCAGCCAGGCACGCGACAGGACCGCGTACATCGCCCACGCGCTCAGCGCGAGGAAGAGCGGCTCCGTGTACGCCATCGACTGCACGAGCGCGGCGGGCACGATCGCGAACAGCGCGCAGGTGAAGAGCGCGACGCGCTTGCCGTAGATCTTGTCCGTGACCGCGAAGATGCCCCACGCCGCGATGACCGAGGCGAGGAGCGCGAGCCCCATCGCCACCCAGTTCATGGGCAGTCCGGTGACATACGACGTATACCGGATCAACATGGGGTAGACGGGGAAGAACGCCATCTGGCAGCCTGGCCCGGCGGACGCGCAGGGCGACGGCGTCGACATCGGGGTGGTCAGGCCGCTCTCGGCGATGTGCAGGTAGTAGACCGCGTCCCAGCGTCCGCCGAGGATCTCCAGGGGCCGCACATCCTTGCGCTCCGACCAGACCGCCATGGTGAGCAGTCCGGTGGCGCGCAGCGCGATGTGGAGCAGCAGTGCCTTCTTGGCCCGCTCCAGGTTGGCGAGCAGGCTCCGTCCCATGCCGCGCAGACCGGAGTCGCGTTTGGTGACGACGGGAGGGGGTACGGAAAGCGTGTCTGGGACACCCGCGCGTATTTGGGTATGCGTCACATTCAATCCTGGTAGTCGCCCTGAACGATCAGCCGCCACCTGCGGCACCGTACAACGGTACACAGGTGCAGGGTGCTCCCAGTGCGCAGCCTGTGTTGAAAGCGGGTAACAAATCGAGTGGGCATCACCCGATCCTCCGGTGATGCCCACTCGGTTCAGCGCACGGGGCGTCAGCCGCCGAACTCCTCCAGGCCCTTAAGTGCCTGGTCCAGCAGCGCCTGGCGGCCCTCAAGCTCGCGGGCCAGCTTGTCGGCCTTCGCGTTGTTGCCCGTGGCGCGCGCGGCGTCGATCTGCTCGCGCAGCTTGTCGACCGCGGCCTGAAGCTGACCCGTCAGACCGGCCGCACGGGCCCGCGCCTCCGGGTTGGTGCGGCGCCACTCGCCCTCCTCGGCCTCCTGGATCGCCCGCTCCACGGAGTGCATCCGGCCCTCGACCTTGGGACGCGCGTCCCGCGGTACGTGACCGATGGCCTCCCAGCGCTCGTTGAGGGAGCGGAAGGCGGCGCGGGCCGCCTTCAGGTCGGTGATCGGGACGAGCTTCTCGGCCTCGTCGGCCAGCTGCTCCTTCAGCTTCAGGTTCTCGTCCTGCTCCGCGTCGCGCTCGGCGAAGACCTCGCTGCGGGCCGCGAAGAACACGTCCTGCGCACCGCGGAAACGGTTCCACAGGTCGTCCTCGGACTCGCGCTGCGCGCGGCCCGCCGCCTTCCAGTCCGTCATCAGCTCGCGGTAGCGGGCCGCCGTCGGACCCCAGTCCGTCGACTTCGACAGCGACTCGGCCTCCGCGACCAGCTTCTCCTTCACCTTGCGCGCGTCCTCGCGCTGCGCGTCGAGCGAGGCGAAGTGCGCCTTGCGGCGCTTGGAGAAGGCGGAGCGGGCGTGCGAGAAGCGGTGCCACAGCTCGTCGTCCGACTTGCGGTCGAGGCGCGGCAGACCCTTCCAGATGTCGACCAGCGCACGCAGCCGCTCGCCGGCGCTGCGCCACTGGTCGCTCTGCGCCAGCTGCTCGGCCTCGACGACCAGCGCGTCCTTGGCCGCACGGGCCTCGTCCGTCTGCTTGGCCTTCTGGACCTTGCGCTCCTCGCGCCGCGAGTCGACGGTCGTCACGAGCTTGTCCAGCCGGACGCGCAGGGCGTCGAGGTCGCCGACGGCGTGGTGCTCGTCCACCTGCGTGCGCAGGTGGTCGATCGCCGTCTGAGCGTCCTTGGCCGAAAGGTCGGTCGTCCGCACCCGTCGTTCGAGGAGGCCGATCTCGACCACAATGCCCTCGTACTTGCGCTCGAAGTAGGCCAGGGCCTCCTCCGGCGTGCCGGCCTGCCACGAACCGACGACCTTCTCGCCATCGGCAGTACGCACGTACACGGTGCCGGTCTCGTCGACTCGGCCCCACGGGTCGCTGCTCACAGCGCCTCCTCCACCTGATGCCTCCGAGGGGGTTCGCCCCCCTGGGCATCGTCCACAGTTTCCTGGGGCGGGCAGCGCCCGCCCTGCACAACGCAAACATAGGCGACCGCCGGGCCGGCTGTCCGCATCCCGCACGACGGAATATCGCCGTACGGGCGGGACGCCGGCCGGTGCGGGCCGCGGCGTCCGTCAGTTCTTGGTGACGGTGCCCTGCTCGATGGTGACCGGGGTCTTGGGGGCCCCGTCCTGGCCGCCGTCGGCCGTGCCGGCCTTGGCGACCTCTTCGAGGACCTTCAGGCCGGCCGCGTCGATCTTGCCGAACGGCGTGTACGACGGGGCCAGCGGGCTGTCCTTGTAGACGAGGAAGAACTGGCTGCCGCCCGAGCCGGGCTGGCCGGTGTTCGCCATCGCCACGGTGCCCGCCGGGTAGACCACCTGTCCCTGGTCGTTCGGCTTGCCCAGGGAGTCGAGGTTCTCGTCGGCGATGGTGTAGCCGGGGCCGCCCATGCCGGTGCCCTCGGGGTCGCCGCACTGGAGCACGAAGATGCCGGAGCTGGTCAGGCGGTGGCACTTGGTGTTGTCGAAGAACTTCTTGTCGGCGAGCGACTTGAACGAGTTGACCGTCTGCGGGGTCTTCGCCGCGTCCATCTCGAACTTGACGTCGCCCGCGCTGGTCTTCAGCGCGAAGGTGTACTTCGCCTTGTCGTCGATCGCCATCGCGGGCGAGGGCGACTGCTTGGGCGTCGGCTGCGCCGACGGGTTCGCGGCCGGGTCGGCCGCCTTGTCCTTCTTGTCCTTGTCGAACACTCCGCCGACCACGAGGCCGACCAGCGTCGCGACCACGACGGCCACCGCGGCGCCGATCACGGCCATGCGCCGGCGCGTCTTCTGACGGGCCTCGGCCCGGCGCTTCTGCTGGCGCTCGTACTTTTCCCTGGCGAGCTGTCGTCGCCGCTGATCGCTCGTGACCACCGGGTCGTCTCCTTGTGCGTCTCTGGTACCGCTGTCCGGGCTGGGCTAGGGCGTACCGTATATGGGTTCGCTGTGTGATGAGCGGCGCCGGTAGGCTCTGAGCAGCAGCATTCCGATCCAGGGCCGCTGCCGATGCTCCCGCCGGACGACGATTGAGGACGAACGTGCTGATTGCCGGGTTCCCCGCCGGGGCCTGGGGGACCAACTGCTATGTGGTCGCCCCCGCCGCCGGTGAGGAGTGCGTCATCATCGACCCGGGCCACCAGGCCGCCCAGGGTGTCGAGGAGACGCTGAAGAAGCATCGGCTCAAGCCCGTCGCGGTCGTCCTCACCCACGGCCACATCGATCATGTGGCCTCCGTGGTCCCGGTGTGCGGAGCACACGACGTACCGGCCTGGATCCACCCCGAGGACCGCTACATGATGAGCGACCCGGAGAAGGCCCTCGGGCGCTCCATCGGGATGCCGCTCATGGGAGAGCTGACCGTGGGCGAGCCGGACGACGTCCGCGAGCTCACCGACGGCGCCGCCCTGAAACTGGCGGGCATGGACTTCTCGGTGGCGCACGCGCCCGGGCATACGAAGGGGTCGGTGACCTTCCGGATGCCCGAGCTGGCCGACATCCCGCCGGTCTTCTTCTCGGGCGACCTGCTCTTCGCCGGCTCCATCGGACGCACCGACCTGCCCGGCGGCTCCCACGCCGAGATCCTCCAGTCGCTGGCCCGCGTGTGCCTGCCGCTCGACGACTCGACCGTGGTGCTGTCCGGCCACGGTCCCCAGACCACCATCGGCCGCGAACGCGTGACCAACCCGTACCTTCGGGAAGTCGCCGCGGGCCTGGGAGCGAACCCCAGTGGTGCCGCGCCCGCTCCACGACGAGGAATGTGACGAGAGTTTCGTGAGTACTTTTCAGGCCCCCAAGGGCACGTACGACCTGCTGCCGCCCCGCTCCGCCACCTTCCTGGCGGTGCGCGAGGCGATCTCGGCACCCTTGAAGAACTCCGGCTACGGGTACGTCGAGACCCCCGGCTTCGAGAACGTCGAGCTGTTCTCCCGCGGTGTCGGCGAGTCCACCGACATCGTCAGCAAGGAGATGTACACCCTCACCACGAAGGGCGGCGACCAGCTGGCGCTGCGCCCCGAGGGCACCGCCTCCGTGCTCCGCGCGGCGCTCCAGGGCAACCTGCACAAGCTCGGCGGCCTGCCCGTCAAGCTCTGGTACTCCGGCTCGTACTACCGCTACGAGCGGGCGCAGGCGGGCCGCTACCGCCACTTCTCGCAGGTCGGGGCCGAGGCCATCGGTGCCGAGGACCCGGCGCTGGACGCCGAGCTGATCATCCTGGCCGACCAGGCGTACCGCACGCTCGGCCTGCGCAACTTCCGCATCCTGCTGAACTCGCTGGGCGACAAGGAGTGCCGGCCGGTGTACCGGGAGGCCCTCCAGGCCTTCCTGCGCGGGCTGGACCTGGACGAGGACACCGTCCGCCGCGCCGAGATCAACCCGCTGCGCGTGCTCGACGACAAGCGGGAGTCCGTCCAGAAGCAGCTGGTCGGCGCACCCATGCTGCGCGACTACCTGTGCGACGCGTGCAAGGCATACCACGAGGAGGTGCGGGCGCTGGTGACGGCGGCCGGCGTCGCCTTCGAGGACGACGAGAAGCTCGTGCGCGGCCTCGACTACTACACCCGGACCACCTTCGAGTTCGTCCACGACGGTCTGGGCTCGCAGTCGGCGGTCGGCGGCGGCGGCCGCTACGACGGCCTGTCCGAGATGATCGGCGGGCCGGCGCTGCCCTCCGTGGGCTGGGCGCTGGGCGTGGACCGCACGGTGCTCGCACTGGAGGCGGAGGGCGTCGCGCTGGACATCCCGGCGGCCACGTCCGTGTTCGCGGTGGCCCTGGGCGACGCGAAGCCGACCCTGTTCGGGCTGGTGACGGAGCTGCGGCGAGCCGGTGTCGCGGCGGACATCTCGTACGGGGGCAAGGGACTCAAGGGTGCGATGAAGGACGCGAACCGCAGCGGGGCCCGGTTCGCCGTGGTCGCGGGCGACCGCGATCTGGCCGAGGGCGTGGTCCAGCTCAAGGACATGGAGTCCGGCGAGCAGACCTCCGTGGCCGTCGCCGAACTGGTCGCCACGGTCCGGGCCCGCCTGGCCTGACGGCAGCCGATCCGAGGGGCGGGGTCCGGGGCGCGAGCCCCGGGCCCCGCCTCCTTCGTCCCCCTCCTTTATCCCCACCGAACGGTGGGCGGTCGGCCCCGTACGGCACAATGGCCCCTGCTTGTTGACCTTGCAGATGTGGAGCGGGCGGTATGACGACACGAGGCACTGACGCAGACACCGCCGCACCGCGGACCGTCGGCGGCAGCCGGGCCCTGGCCCTGCTGCTCGTGATCACGGGAGCCGCGGGCCTGCTCGCCGCCTGGGTGATCACGATCGACAAGTTCAAGCTGCTGGAGGACCCGAACTTCACGCCGGGCTGCAGCCTGAACCCGATCGTCTCCTGCGGCAACATCATGAAGAGCGACCAGGCGTCCGCCTTCGGTTTCCCGAACCCGATGCTGGGGCTGGTCGCCTACGGGATCGTGATCTGCGTCGGCATGAGCCTGCTGTCCGGGGCCCGGTTCCGCCGCTGGTACTGGCTGACCCTGAACGCGGGCACCCTCTTCGGCGTCGTCTTCTGCGCCTGGCTGATGTACCAGTCGCTGTACAACATCAACTCGCTGTGCCTGTGGTGCTGCCTGGCCTGGGTCGCCACCATCGTCATGTTCTGGTACGTGACCTCGCACAACGTGCGGGGCGGGCTGCTGCCCGCGCCGGGCTGGCTGCGGGCCTTCTTCGACGAGTTCGCGTGGGTGCTGCCCGTCCTGCACATCGGGATCATCGGGATGCTGATCCTGACCCGCTGGTGGGACTTCTGGACCTCCTGAGCGGCCCGGGCGGGACTGTCGGCGGGCTCGCATAGGCTTCCTGTGTGGAACCAGACCTCTTCACCGCCGCCGCCGAAGACCGCCAGGAGAAGGACCCCTCGACTTCCCCGCTCGCCGTCCGGATGCGCCCGCGCACCCTCGACGAGGTCGTCGGCCAGCAGCACCTGCTGAAGCCTGGCTCGCCGCTGCGGCGGCTGGTGGGCGAGGGCTCCGGGGGTCCGGCCGGCGCCTCGTCGGTGATCCTGTGGGGTCCGCCGGGCATCGGCAAGACCACCCTCGCGTATGTGGTGAGCCAGGCGACGCAGAAGCGGTTCGTGGAACTGTCCGCGATCACCGCCGGCGTCAAGGAGGTACGGGCCGTCATCGAGGGCGCCCGGCGCGCGGCCGGCGGGTACGGCAAGGAGACCGTCCTCTTCCTCGACGAGATCCACCGCTTCAGCAAGGCGCAGCAGGACTCGCTGCTCCCGGCGGTCGAGAACCGCTGGGTGACGCTGATCGCGGCGACCACGGAGAACCCGTACTTCTCGATCATCTCCCCGCTGCTGTCGCGCTCGCTGCTGCTGACGCTGGAACCGCTGACGGACGGGGACCTGAGCGCGCTCATGCGCCGGGCGCTGACGGAGGAGCGGGGGCTGGGCGGGGCCGTGACCCTGCCCGCCGATGCCGAGGCGCACCTGCTGCGGATCGCCGGCGGCGACGCGCGGCGGGCGCTGACGGCGCTGGAGGCGGGCGCCGGATCCGCGATCGCCAAGGGCGAGGACGAGATCACCCTCCAGACGGTGGAGGAGGCGGTCGACCGGGCGGCGGTCAAGTACGACCGGGACGGCGACCAGCACTACGACGTGGCGAGCGCGCTCATCAAGTCGATCCGCGGCTCGGACGTGGACGCCGCGCTGCACTACCTCGCGCGGATGATCGAGGCGGGCGAGGACCCGCGGTTCATCGCGCGCCGCCTGATGATCTCGGCGAGCGAGGACATCGGCCTGGCGGACCCCACCGCCCTGCCGATCGCCGTGGCGGCGGCGCAGGCGGTGGCGATGATCGGCTTCCCGGAGGCCGCCCTGACCCTTTCGCACGCCACCATCGCGCTGGCGCTGGCCCCGAAGTCGAACACCGCCACGACCGCGATCGGCGCGGCGCTGGCCGACGTCCGGGCGGGGCTGGCGGGTTCCGTGCCGGCGCACCTGCGGGACGGGCACTACAAGGGCGCGGCGAAGCTGGGGCACGCGGTCGGGTACGTGTACCCGCACGACGTGCCGGGCGCCATCGCCGCGCAGCAGTACGCGCCGGACGAGATCCACGGCAAGCGGTACTACGAGCCGACGCGGTACGGCGCCGAGGCCCGCTATGCGGACGTGGTGGAGAAGGTCCGGGAACGCCTCCGCGGCGGCGCCTGACCGCGGAGCCGTGTCGACCCCCCTAGGCTCCGGGCATGGGAATGCGTGCTGCCTGCGCCGGAGCCGTCGCGGCCGTGCTGCTGCTCGGCGGGTGCCATCACGGTGACGCCGGGACGGCCCGGGCCAGCGCCGCGGCCCTGGTGGCGCAGGTGCCGCTCGCCGGGCCCGGGTTCCCGCCGGACGCGCGCACGGCCGGGGCCCGGCTGGCGGGGTTGAAGGTCGAGTGGGGCAAGAACTGGGAGACGTACAAGCGCGAGAGCTTCGGCCGGTACTGGTCCGACGAGACCGACGCCGTCGGCGGGCGCAACGGGTGCGACACCCGGGACGACGTACTGCGCCGGGACCTCAGGGAACTGCGCGAGGGCGACCGCAACCCCTGCGTGGTGGTCTCCGGAGTGCTGCACGATCCGTACACGGGCAAGGAACTGCCCTATTACTACCGGCGGGCCTCGCAGATCCAGACCGACCACGTCGTCGCCCTCGGCGCCGCCTGGCGCGGTGGCGCGTACGCCTGGACGCCGCAGCGGCGGCTGGAGTACGCCAACGACCTCGACGTCCTGCTCGCCGTGGACAAGCAGACCAACTACGACAAGAGCAGCAAGACCGCGGACAAGTGGAAGCCGCCGCTCAAGTCGTTCTGGTGCGAGTACGCGCGGCGCTACACCGGGATCAAGGCCAAGTACGGGCTGTCGGTGACCCCGCCCGAGAAGGAAGCGCTCCAGCAGATGCTGGCTACCTGCCCCGTCTAGGCGTACGGCCCTAGTACGAGGCCGCGGAGAAGAGGGTGTGCATCGCGCGGCGCAGTCCGCAGATGTCCGCCACCGGCTCCGGGAAGTCGAAGCGGGCGTCGAAGGAGCCCGCCGGGCCGCCGGTGAAGCGCACGCGCAGCCCGAGGCGGTCCAGGGCGAGCGGAACGGCGGTCATGCCGGCGGCCTCCCGAGAGCCGAGCAGGACGCACAGCTCGTCGAGCCGGTCGCCGTGGGCCGTGTGCAGGTGCTGGAGCAGCTCGCTCTCGTGCGCCACCATCGGGTCCGGATCCGCGGCGGCCAGGTCCACCGGGTCCACGTGCTCGGCGCCCCACAGGTCGTCCACCGAGATCTCGCCGACCTCCAGGCGCAGCAGCGTCCAGGCCGGGCGGCCCTCGTACGGATCGCCGTACGGGACGTCGAGGGGCTCGGCCATGCCCAGCAGTTCGCCCATCGGGTGCCGCTCCGCGAGCAGGGCGGCGCAGGCCGCGCGGTCATCGCCGCGTACCGGCGTCAGCCACCCGGCCAGCCATGCGCGGCCTCGGATACGATGGGGCACGGACACCGGCGCCACATCCGTGATCTCGATCACGGCGGTGAGGTCGTCGTCCTGGGCGTGAGCGGCTGCCCTGGCAGCCGCGGATTCCCCTGACACCAGGAGAATCACGTCCCCGTCCGGGGTGACGGTCCGCGCGACCGGCATCCCTGTCCCGAACTCTCCCTGGTCAAGAGACTGCACCTGGTCACGAGCACCCGGCAGCGTGAGGGATACTGAGGCGTTGGACTCTACGAGGGTTCGTACGCGTTCGGCTCCGGTGAGCTGCCGAACGCCTTCCCTGGGACGCGGCTGACCTTGCCTATCGTCGTCGAAAGCAGATCCTGTTTCGTTTGGATCTGAACTTCGATGCGCACTGGGCAGGGGGATCCCATGTGGTCGAGACATTACGTCCTCCTCGCTAAGGTAAGCCTCACCTAACTTACATGGAGGTAGGTTCCCCGTGAACCAGAAGCGACCCAAGGTCAAGAAGTCGCGTGCCCTCGGCATTGCGCTGACCCCGAAGGCCGTCAAGTACTTCGAGGCCCGCCCCTACCCGCCGGGCGAGCACGGCCGTGGCCGCAAGCAGAACTCGGACTACAAGGTTCGTCTGCTGGAGAAGCAGCGTCTGCGCGCTCAGTACGACATCTCTGAGCGTCAGATGGCCCGCGCGTACGACCGCGCCAAGAAGGCCGAAGGCAAGACGGGCGAGGCGCTGGTCGTCGAGCTCGAGCGTCGCCTCGACGCCCTGGTTCTGCGTTCGGGCATCGCCCGCACCATCTACCAGGCCCGCCAGATGGTCGTTCACGGCCACATCGAGGTCAACGGCGACAAGGTCGACAAGCCGTCGTTCCGTGTCCGTCCGGACGACGTCATCACCGTGCGCGAGCGCAGCCGCGAGAAGGTTCCGTTCCAGGTTGCCCGTGAGGGTGGCTACGCAGGCGAGGGCGAGACCCCCCGTTACCTGCAGGTCAACCTGAAGGCCCTGGCCTTCCGCCTGGACCGCGACCCGAACCGCAAGGAAATCCCGGTCATCTGCGACGAGCAGCTCGTCGTCGAGTACTACGCCCGCTGATTTTTCCGCGGACGTAGCCTCACAGGCTGGTCAGCCCGTCGGTTCCCCCTTGGGGGAGCCGGCGGGTTTCCTGTTTCCCGGGCGCCCCGCGGCAGGCCCGGACCCGGGTCCCGGCGTCGTTGTCGGGGTCGGCCCCGGCGTCGTACGGGGCCTCGGCAGCGGGGCCGGCGCGGGCACCGGTTCCGGCTCCCGCACCGCCCGTTCCACCAGCTCGTCCACCGACAGGGAACGCCCGTGCCGGGCGCAGGACGCGTACCGCTCGGCGCCCAGCAGCTCGCCCGCCCGCTCCTGGCACATCAGCCGCGGCGCGTTGAAGTAGCCCGAGCCGAACAGCTGCATCCCCACCCCGTCCCACATCGGCTCCGCCGCGCCCTGGAGCACCGCGGCCTCCGCCGGACGGCCCTCCGTGACGTTGACCAGCGCCAGCAGCTCCACCGCCAGCACCAGGCCCACCAGGTCCCGGAACGTGTGGTTCACGGTCACGCACTCCGCCAGCAGCCGGCGGGCCTCGGCCACGGCGCCCGAGTCGAGCGCCGCGTAGGCGAGGACGTACAGGGCGTACGCCTTCGTCCAGCGCTCCCCGCGCTCCTCGCAGATGTCCCGGACCTCCTCGCTCAGGGCGAGCGCGCCCGGCAGGTCCCCCTGGAAGGCCATTGCCATCGCCAGCTCCACCTGGCACATCAGCACGTTGCTGTTCAGCTCCCCGGCCGCCCGGTACCGGTCCAGCGCCGAGCGCAGCAGCTCGGCGGCGCGCGCCATGTCGTCGGAGATCAGCGCCAGGCACCCGAGCCGGTGCACGGAGTAGGCCGCCGCCACCGCGTTGCCGCTCCGCTCCGCCCCGTCCCGGCACTCGTACAGGGCGCTCATCGAGGCCACCGCGTCCCCCTGCAGGGCCGCCACGTAGCCGAGCACCCACAGCGCCTTCAGCCGCGAGCCCTCGTACTCCGGCTCCGCCAGGCCCCGGCCGCCCTCCAGGGTGCGCTCCAGCCAGTGCCGGCCCTCGGTGAGCCGGCCGCAGCCCGCCCAGTAGAACCACAGGGTGCCCGCCAGGTACCGGCCCAGGTGGACCTCCTCCGGCTCGTCCAGGCAGCACTCCAGCGCGAGCCGCAGGTTCGGCAGTTCCGCCTCCACCAGCGCGGCCACCTCCTGCTGCCGGGGGCTGAACCAGTCCAGCTCGCACCAGGTCGCCAGGCCCATGTACCAGTCCCGGTGCCGGCGCCGCAGCCGCCCCGCGTCGCCCAGCGCCTCCAGCCAGCCCGCGCCGTAGATCCGTACGGTCTCCAGCATCCGGTAGCGCATGCCCGTCGCGGTCTCCTCCCCGACCAGCAGGGACTGCGCGAGGAGTTCGCCGACCAGGTCCAGTACGGACTCCACCGGCAGGTCCGGGCCCGCGCACACGTACTCGGCGGCGTCGAGGTCGAACTGCCCGCCGAACACCGAGAGCCGAGCCCACAGCAGCCGCTCCTCGGCCGTGCACAGCTCGTGGCTCCAGCCGATCGCGGTACGCAGCGCCCGGTGCCGGGGGAGCACCCCGCGCGCCCCGCCCGTCAGCAGCGCGAAGCGGTCCTCCAGCCGGGTCAGCACCTGCGCGGCGGACAACGCCCGCAGCCGGCCCGCCGCCAGCTCCAGCGCCAGCGGCAGCCCGTCCAGCCGGGCGCACAGCTCGCCCAGCGCGGCGCGGTTCGCGTCGGTCACCGCGAAGCCGGGGTCGGCCGCCGAGGCGCGCGCGGCCAGCAGCTCCAGGGCCTCGGCCGGCTCCAGCGGGGCCAGCGGGAAGGCGAACTCCCCGTCCAGGGCCAGGGCCCGGCGGCCCGCAGCCAGCACCCGCAGGCCGGGGGAGCGCAGCAGCAGCTCCCGGACCAGCTCGGCGGTCTCCTCGACCAGCTGCTCGAACCCGTCGAGGACCAGCAGCAGCCGCCGCCCGGCCAGGTGCTCGGCCAGTACGGTCCGAGGCGGCCGGGTGGTGTGGTCGGTCAGCCCGAGGGCCTCGGCGAGGGTGAGCTCCAGCAGCGCCGGATCCCGTACGCCGGACAGCTCGGCCAGCCAGACGCCGTCGCAGTAGCGTTCCTGCGCGTCACGGGCCGCGGCGAGTGCCAGCCGGGACTTGCCCACCCCGCCCGCGCCGGTGACCGTGACCAACCGCGAGGACCCCAGCAGTCGCCCCAACTCCGCGAGTTCGCCACCCCGGCCGACGAAGCCGCCCAGCTCCGAGGGAAGATTGCCGTACGTCCTCTGTCGCATGGGACACGGAGGGTACTGGTCCGGATGCGCTGCGTACAAGGCGAGCCGGGCGGACCCGGAATTCCGGTACGGCCGGGGATCTCCGGCGCGATAGGGTCGGAGGACGACTTTTTCCGTGGATTTTCCAGGTGCAGGGAGCGGTGCAACGTGTCCGGTGGAGAGGTGGCCGGGATCCTCGTGGCCGTCTTCTGGGCCATCCTGGTCTCCTTCCTCGCCGTGGTGCTGGTGAGGCTGGCCCAGGTGCTCAAGGCGACCACCAAGCTGGTGGCCGACGTGACCGAACAGGCCGTCCCGCTGCTCGCGGACGCCTCCACCACCGTCCGCTCCGCGCGCACCCAGCTCGACCGGGTCGACGCCATCGCGAGCGACGTCCAGGAGGTCACCTCCAACGCCTCGGCCCTGTCCTCCACCGTGGCCTCCACCTTCGGCGGCCCGCTCGTCAAGGTCGCGGCCTTCGGCTACGGCGTCCGCAAGGCGCTGGGCCGTACGGACGAGGTGCCACCCAAGACATCCCGACGTAACGTGATCGTCGGCCGTACGGTGCCGGCCGCCAGGCGCCGGAAGCAGAAGGGCTGAGACCTCCGATGTTCCGCCGAGCCTTCTGGTTCACCGCAGGCGCAGCCGCCGGCGTGTGGGCCACCACCAAGGTCAACCGGCAGCTGAAGAAGCTGACGCCGGAGAGCCTCGCCGCCCAGGCCGCCGACAAGGCCGTGGAGGCGGGCCACCGCCTCAAGGACTTCGCCCTCGACGTCAAGGCGGGAATGACGCAGCGCGAGGACGAGCTGAACGACGCACTGGGACTGCACCACGATCCCGACCGGCCCGACAACGTCACGGCCCTGCCGGGACCGCGGCGGCTGCGGGCCATCGAGCACGACAAGCACGACAAGACCACCCACCGACCGAACCACTCGGCGGTTACGTACAACCGGAATGAGGACCACTGATGGAGTCGGCTGAAATCCGCCGCCGCTGGCTGAGCTTCTTCGAGGAGCGCGGTCACACCGTTGTCCCTTCGGCGTCGCTCATCGCGGACGACCCGACTCTGCTGCTGGTCAACGCGGGCATGGTCCCGTTCAAGCCGTACTTCCTCGGCGAGACCAAGCCCCCGGCCCCCCGCGCCACCAGCGTGCAGAAGTGCGTCCGTACGCCGGACATCGAAGAGGTCGGCAAGACCACCCGCCACGGCACGTTCTTCCAGATGTGCGGCAACTTCTCCTTCGGCGACTACTTCAAGGAAGGCGCCATCAAGTACGCCTGGGAGCTGCTCACCAGCTCCGTGGCGGACGGCGGCTACGGCCTTGAGCCCGAGAAGCTCTGGATCACCGTCTACCTCGACGACGACGAGGCCGAGCAGATCTGGCGCGAGAAGATCGGCGTCCCGGCCGAGCGCATCCAGCGCCTGGGCAAGAAGGACAACTTCTGGTCCATGGGCGTCCCGGGCCCCTGCGGTCCGTGCTCCGAGATCAACTACGACCGCGGCCCGGAGTTCGGCGTCGAGGGCGGCCCGGCCGTCAACGACGAGCGCTACGTGGAGATCTGGAACCTGGTCTTCATGCAGTACGAGCGCGGCGCCGGCGACGGGAAGGAAGACTTCCCGATCCTCGGCGACCTGCCGTCGAAGAACATCGACACCGGTCTCGGCCTCGAACGCCTCGCGATGATCCTGCAGGGCGTGCAGAACATGTACGAGACCGACACCCTGCGCGTGGTCATGGACAAGGCCACCGAGCTGACCGGCGTGCAGTACGGCGCCGCCCAGGGCACCGACGTGTCGATGCGCGTGGTCGCCGACCACATCCGCACCTCCGTCATGCTCATCGGCGACGGCGTCACCCCCGGCAACGAGGGCCGCGGCTACGTGCTGCGCCGCATCATGCGCCGCGCCATCCGCAACATGCGCCTCATGGGCGCCACCGGCCCGGTCGTCCAGGACCTCGTCGACGTCGTGATCAACACGATGGGGCAGCAGTACCCGGAGCTCGTCACCGACCGCAAGCGCATCGAGACCGTCGCGCTCGCCGAAGAGGCCGCCTTCCTCAAGGCCGTCAAGGGCGGCACCAACATCCTCGACACCGCCGTGACCGAGACCAAGGCCGCCGGCGGCACGGTCCTCTCCGGCGACAAGGCGTTCCTGCTCCACGACACCTGGGGCTTCCCGATCGACCTCACCCTGGAGATGGCCGCCGAGCAGGGCCTCTCTGTGGACGAGCCCGGCTTCCGCCGCCTGATGCAGGAGCAGCGCGACCGCGCCAAGGCCGACGCCAAGGCCAAGAAGACCGGCCACGCGGACATGTCCGCCTACCGGGAGATCGCCGACGGCTCCGGCGCCACCGAGTTCACCGGCTACGCCACCACCCAGGGCGAGTCCACCATCGTCGGCCTCCTGGTCAACGGCGTCTCCGCGCCCGCCGCCTCCGAGGGCGACGACGTCGAGGTCGTCCTCGACCGCACCCCCTTCTACGCCGAGGGCGGCGGCCAGCTCGCCGACCAGGGCCGCATCAAGCTCGACTCGGGCGCCGTCATCGTCGTCCGCGACGTGCAGCAGCCGGTCCCGGGCGTCTCCGTGCACAAGGGTTCGGTCCAGGTCGGCGAGGTGACGGTGGGCGCCTCCGCGTACGCCGCCATCGACATCAACCGCCGCCGGGCCATCGCCCGCGCCCACTCGGCCACGCACCTGACCCACCAGGCGCTGCGCGACGCCCTCGGCCCGACGGCCGCCCAGGCCGGTTCCGAGAACAGCCCCGGCCGCTTCCGCTTCGACTTCGGTTCGCCGAACGCCGTCCCCGGCTCGGTCCTCACCGACGTCGAGCAGAAGATCAACGACGTGCTCTCCCGTGAGCTCGACGTCACGGCCGAGATCATGAGCATCGACGAGGCGAAGAAGCAGGGCGCCATCGCCGAGTTCGGCGAGAAGTACGGCGAGCGGGTCCGCGTCGTCACCATCGGCGACTTCTCCAAGGAGCTGTGCGGCGGCACGCACGTCGGCAACACCGCCCAGCTGGGTCTGGTGAAGCTGCTGGGCGAGTCCTCCATCGGCTCCGGCGTGCGCCGCGTCGAGGCCCTGGTCGGCGTGGACGCGTACAACTTCCTCGCCAAGGAGCACACGGTCGTCGCCCAGCTCCAGGAGCTGGTCAAGGGCCGTCCGGAGGAGCTGCCGGAGAAGATCGCCTCCATGCTCGGCAAGCTGAAGGACGCCGAGAAGGAGATCGAGAAGTTCCGCGCGGAGAAGGTCCTCCAGGCCGCCGCCGGTCTCGCCGCGAACGCCCAGGACATCCACGGCGTCGCCCTCGTCGTCGGCCAGGTGCCGGACGGCACGGGCGCCGACGACCTGCGCAAGCTGGTCCTCGACGTCCGCGGCCGCATCCAGGGCGACCGCCCGGCCGTCGTGGCCCTGTTCGCCGTGGCGAACGACCGCCCGCTGACCGTCATCGCCACCAACGAGGCCGCCCGTGAGCGCGGCCTCAAGGCCGGCGACCTGGTCCGTACGGCCGCCAAGACCCTCGGCGGCGGCGGTGGCGGCAAGCCGGACGTCGCCCAGGGCGGCGGCCAGAACCCGGGTGCCGTCCCGGAGGCCATCAGCGCCGTCGAGCGCCTCGTCGTCGAGACGGCCTGACGATGACTCTGCGCCGCGGCCGCCGGCTCGCCATCGATGTCGGGGACGCCCGGATCGGGGTCGCCTCGTGCGACCCCGATGGGGTGTTGGCCACACCGGTGGAGACCGTTCCGGGACGGGACATCCCCTTCGCCCACCGGCGGCTGCGGCAGCTCGTCGAGGAGTACGAGCCCCTCGAAGTGGTGGTCGGCCTGCCCCGCTCGCTCAGCGGGCGGGAGGGGCCGGCCGCGGTCAAGGTCCGCGCCTTCGCGAACGAACTGGCGAAGGGCATCAAGCCGGTGACGGTACGTCTGGTCGACGAGCGGATGACGACCGTCACCGCGGCCCAGGGGCTGCGGGCCTCGGGGCGGAACGCGAAGAAGGGCCGGTCGGTGATCGACCAGGCGGCCGCGGTGGTGATCCTCCAGAACGCGCTTGAGACCGAACGGGTATCAGGCAATCCGCCTGGCGAGTGCGTCGAAGTGGTTGTCTGATCGCAATACGGTAACGTTCCGCGCGAAGTGACGGCGTTCGAACAGCCGTCGCCCACCACCAAAGAGGCGGTACCGGGTGTCGCGGCAGACGGAGCCGCGGCCTTCGTCTCGCGGCTCTAGGGGATCGATGACTGAGTATGGCCGGGGCCGTGGCCCCGAACCGTGGCACCCTGAGGACCCGCAGTACGGGGACCAGGGGTGGATCGGGCACGAGACCCAGCAGGGGCACATGCCCTACGGCGGCCCGCAGCAGCAGTATCCGCAGGAGCCGCAGTACCAGCAGGAGCCGCAGTACCAGCAGCAGTACGCGCAGCAGCCGCTCCAGTACCAGCAGCCGCAGCAGTACCAGCAGCACCCCCATCACCCGCAGCAGCAGCCCCAGCACCCTCAGCAGCACCAGCACCCGCAGCACCCCCAGCAGCCGATGTACGGGGACCAGGGCTGGGACACCGGCCACGGCCAGTACGCGGGCGTCCCGCAGGCCCCGGACCCGTACGCCGGCCAGGGCCAGTACGCGGGCCTCGACCAGTACGCCCAGCAGCAGCCCGTCGCCGACTATCCCGGCGAGGCCCCCGACCTCTACGGCACGGCCGAGGCCTACCCGCCGCCGCAGCCCCCGGGCCGGCGTCACCTGGCCACGGAGCCCGAGGCCGACGAGGCCGAGTCCTCGTTCCTGGCCGACGACGGAGGCGACGACGGCGACGAGCCCCCCGGCAGCGGCCGCCGTTCCGGCCGCTCGAAGGACCAGCCGAAGAAGCGCAGCGGCATGGCCTGCCTCATCGCGGCCGTCGTCATCATCGGCGTGGTCGGCGGTGGCGGCTACTACGGCTACACCTACCTGAAGTCCAAGTTCGGCGCCGCCGAGGACTACGCGGGCGAGGGCACCGGCTCCGTCTCCATCGACATCCCCAAGGGCACCGGCCTCGGCGAGATGGGCCGCATCCTCAAGGCGCACGGCGTCGTGGCGAGCGCGCAGGCCTTCGTCACCGCCGCCAACGCGCACCCCAAGGGCGGGGCCATCCAGGCCGGCTCGTACGCGATGAAGGAGCACATGTCGGCCAAGGCGGCCGTGGACCTCATGGCGAACGGCGCCGGCCTCAACGCCCTCGACGTCATCCCCGGCTGGCGCAACGTCCAGGTCTACGAGGCGATCGACAAGCGCCTCAAGCTCCAGGACGGCACGACGCGCGACGTCGCCACCAAGGAGTTCAAGACCCTCGGGCTGCCCGACTGGGCGAACAGCAACCCGAAGATAAAGGATCCGCTGGAGGGCTTCCTCTACCCGGCGCGGTACGACCTCAAGAAGGACGCGACCCCGCAGAGCCTGCTCAAGGAGATGGTGGCCAAGTCCAACCAGGCCTACGGGAACGCCGACCTCAAGGGCCAGGCCGCGAAGCTGGGCCTGCAGAGCCCGCTCCAGCTCCTCACCGTCGCGAGCCTCGTCCAGGCCGAGGGCCGGTACCAGCACGACTTCGACAAGATCTCCCGAGTCGTCTACAACCGCCTCAAGCCGGGCAACACCGAGACCTACGGCCTGCTCGACTTCGACTCCACGGTCAACTACATGAAGGGCCAGAGCACCCTCGACATCGGTTCCGTCGACGAGCTCCGCAAGATCGACGACCCGTACAACACGTACAAGATCAAGGGCCTGCCGGCCGGTCCGATCGGCAACCCGGGTCCGGACGCGCTGAAGTCGGCGCTCAACCCGGAGCCCGGCCCGTGGTACTACTTCGTGTCGATCAACGAGAACGAGACGCTGTTCGCCGTGACCAACGCCGAGCACAACCGCAACCGCCAGCGGTACGAAGAGGAACGGAAGAAGACCGGACAGTGATACGCCGCGCAGCAGTGCTGGGTTCGCCCATCGAGCATTCCCTCTCCCCGGTGCTGCACCGCGCCGCTTACCAGGAGCTCGGCCTCGACGACTGGTCCTACGACCGCTTCGAGATCGACGAGGCCGCGCTCCCTCAGTTCGTCGAAGGACTCGGCCCCGAGTGGGCCGGGCTGTCCCTGACGATGCCGCTGAAGCGGGCGGTCATCCCGCTGCTCGACGGCATCAGCGACACGGCCGCCTCCGTGGAGGCGGTCAACACCGTCGTCCTCACCGGGGACGGCCGCCGGGTCGGCGACAACACCGACATCCCCGGCCTGATCTCCGCGCTGCGCGAACGGGGCGTGGAGAAGGTGGAATCCGCCGCCGTCCTCGGCGCGGGCGCCACCGCCTCCTCGGCCCTCGCCGCGCTCTCGCGGATCTGTTCCGGCGAGGTCACCGCGTACGTACGCTCCGCGGCCCGGGCCGCGGAGATGCGCCAGTGGGGCGAGCGGCTCGGCGTGGCCGTCCGTACGGCCGACTGGTCGGACGCGGCCCGGGCGCTGACCGCGCCGCTGGTGATCGCGACCACCCCGGCCGGTGCCACGGACGAGCTGGCCGCCGCCGTGCCCGCGGCCCCGGGCACCCTGTTCGACGTGCTGTACGACCCCTGGCCCACCGCGCTCGCGGCTGCCTGGACGCAGCGCGGCGGGAACCTCCTCGGCGGCCTGGACCTCCTGGTCCACCAGGCCGTCCTCCAGGTCGAGCAGATGACGGGCCGCACCCCCGGTCCGCTCGCCGCCATGCGGGCCGCCGGTGAGGCGGCCCTGCGCGGCCGCCACATGTAGGGAGCGGATAGTCCCGCCCGTCACCGTGCGTGGGTGCGTCGTCGTCCGACAGTTGGACCGGGGGCGGCGCACCGGCCCGGACATGGGAGGATCGGGTAAGGCGGGCCGGGCCGCGCACCCGATCGCGCCGTCGCTGTACCAGGCGCGAGCATGAGGAGCATCGTTGAGCAGGTTGCGTTGGCTGACCGCCGGGGAATCGCACGGACCGGCACTGGTCGCGACGCTGGAGGGGCTTCCCGCCGGCGTCCCGGTCACCACCGAGCTGGTGGCCGATCACCTCGCCCGGCGCCGGCTCGGCTACGGGCGCGGTGCCCGGATGAAGTTCGAGCAGGACGAGGTGACCTTCCTCGGCGGTGTCCGCCACGGTCTGTCGCTCGGTTCGCCGGTCGCCGTGATGGTCGGCAACAGCGAGTGGCCCAAGTGGGAGACGGTCATGTCGGCCGACCCCGTCGACCCCTCGCTGCTGAAGGACACCGGCCGCAACGCACCGCTGACCCGGCCGCGGCCCGGCCACGCCGACCTCGCCGGCATGCAGAAGTACGGCTTCGACGAGGCCCGGCCGATCCTGGAGCGCGCCAGCGCCCGTGAGACCGCTGCCCGCGTCGCCCTCGGCGCCATCGCCCGCTCCTTCATCAAGGAGGTCGCGGGCGTCGAGATCGTCTCGCACGTGGTCGAACTGGCCGCCGCCAAGGCCCCGTACGGCGTCTACCCGACCCCCGCGGACGTCGAGAAGCTCGACGCCGACCCGGTCCGCTGCCTCGACGCCGACGCGTCGAAGGCGATGGTCGCGGAGATCGACCAGGCCCACAAGGACGGCGACACCCTCGGCGGCGTCGTCGAGGTCCTCGCCTACGGGGTACCGGTCGGACTCGGCTCGCACGTCCACTGGGACCGCCGCCTCGACGCGCGCCTCGCCGGCGCGCTCATGGGCATCCAGGCCATCAAGGGCGTCGAGGTCGGCGACGGCTTCGACCTCGCCCGCGTGCCCGGCTCGCAGGCGCACGACGAGATCGTCTCCACCCCCGAGGGCATCAAGCGCACCTCCGGTCGCTCCGGCGGCACCGAGGGCGGCCTGACCACCGGCGAACTGCTGCGCGTACGGGCCGCCATGAAGCCCATCGCGACCGTTCCGAAGGCCCTCGCGACCGTGGACGTCGCCACCGGCGAGGCCGCGGTCGCCCACCACCAGCGCTCCGACGTCTGCGCCGTACCCGCCGCGGGCATCGTCGCCGAGGCCATGGTCGCGCTGGTGCTGGCCGACGCGATCGTCGAGAAGTTCGGCGGGGACTCGGTGCCCGAGACCCGGCGCAACGTCCAGTCGTACCTCGACAACCTGCAGATCCGGTGACCGGCGGACCGCTGGTCGTCCTGATCGGCCCCATGGGGTCCGGCAAGTCCACGGTGGGGGAGCTGCTCGCCGCGCGGCTCGGCGCGGCCTACCGCGACACCGATGCGGACATCGTCGCGGCCCAGGGCCGCGAGATCTCCGACATCTTCGTCGACGAGGGCGAGCCGCACTTCCGCGAGCTGGAGCGGCAGGCGGTCGCGGCCGCCGTCGCCGAGCACACCGGAGTCCTCGCCCTGGGCGGCGGGGCCGTCCTCGACGCGGGGACGCGTGCGCTGCTGGCCGGGCTGCCCGTCGCCTACCTGTCGATGGACGTCGAGGAAGCCGTACGGCGCGTGGGCCTCGGCGCCGCGCGCCCGCTGCTCGCCGTCAACCCGCGCCGCCAGTGGCGCGAGCTGATGGAGGCCCGGCGCCCCCTGTACACCGAAGTCGCGAGAGTCGTGGTGGCCACCGACGACCGCACCCCCGAAGAGGTCGCCCAGGCGGTCCTCGACGCTCTGGAGTTGAAGGACGTATGACAGACCAGGTGACGCGGATCCACATCGGCGCGAGCGCCGGGAACGACGCGTACGACGTGCTGGTCGGGCACCAGCTGCTCGGCGAGCTGGGCGGCCTGATCGGCAGCAAGGCCCAGCGGGTCGCCGTGATCCACCCCGAGGCGCTCGCCTCCACCGGTGAGGCGCTGCGCGACGACCTCGCCGAGCAGGGCTACGAGGCCGTCGCCATCCAGGTGCCGAACGCGGAGGAGGCCAAGACGGCCGAGGTCGCGGCGTACTGCTGGAAGGCGCTCGGCCAGTCCGGCTTCACCCGCAGCGACGTCATCGTCGGCGTCGGCGGCGGAGCCACCACCGACCTCGCGGGCTTCGTCGCGGCCAGCTGGCTGCGCGGGGTCCGCTGGATCGCCGTGCCGACCACCATCCTGGCCATGGTGGACGCGGCGGTCGGCGGCAAGACCGGCATCAACACCGCCGAGGGCAAGAACCTCGTCGGCGCCTTCCATCCGCCGGCGGGCGTCCTGTGCGACCTCGCCGCGCTGGAGTCGCTGCCGGTCAACGACTACGTCAGCGGCCTCGCCGAGATCATCAAGGCCGGTTTCATCGCCGACCCGGTGATCCTCGACCTGGTCGAGGCGGACCCGGAGGCGGCGCGTACGCCCGCCGGCCCGCACACGGCCGAGCTCATCGTGCGCTCGATCCAGGTCAAGGCCGACGTGGTCTCCAGCGACCTCAAGGAGTCGGGGCTGCGGGAGATCCTCAACTACGGGCACACCCTGGCGCACGCCATCGAGAAGAACGAGCGCTACAAGTGGCGCCACGGCGCCGCCGTATCGGTCGGCATGGTCTTCGCCGCCGAGCTCGGCCGGCTCGCGGGCCGCCTCGACGACGCGACGGCCGACCGGCACAAGGCGGTCCTCGCCTCGGTGGGGCTGCCGCTGACCTACCGCGGCGACCAGTGGCCCAAGCTGCTGGAGACCATGAAGGTCGACAAGAAGTCGCGCGGGGACCTGCTGCGCTTCATCGTCCTCGACGGGCTGGCCAAGCCGACCGTCCTGGAAGGTCCCGATCCGGCCGTTCTGATGGCGGCGTTCGGCGAGGTCGCGGCCTGACTCTCCTGGGATGACCGGTGGGCGTGAACCGCCGGACATCCGCAGTCGTATAACGTTCTCGCATCAGTCGCGCGGGAACGAGACGGAGTGGCACCGGATGCAGCATGGAGTGGGTGGCGGGGGTTGGGAGCCGTCGGGTCAACACCCGGCGGCGCCCCCGCAGCCGCCGATACCCCCTGCGCAGGGCTGGCCGGTGCCTCCCGTGCCGGCGTCCGCGCCCCCCGTACAGCACGCGCCGTTGGCGCCCGCCGCGATGGCCGCGCCGGCCCCCGACGGGGCCACCGGGCACATCCCGCTGCCGCCCGCGGTCCCGGGGACCGGCGGGGCCACGCTGGCCGTCCTGCTCATCGGCCCCGCCGGGGCGGGCAAGACCACGGTGGCCCGCCACTGGGCGGGCACCCGCCCCGTCCCCACCGCGCACGTCAGCCTGGACGACGTACGGGAATGGGTGTGCTCGGGCTTCGCCGACCCGCAGGCGGGCTGGAACGACCACTCCGAGGCCCAGTACCGCCTCGCCCGCCGCACCTGCGGCTTCGCCGCCCGCAACTTCCTCGCGAACGGCATCTCCTGCATCCTCGACGACGCCGTCTTCCCCGACCGCCCGGTGGTCGGTCTCGGCGGCTGGAAGCGCCACGTGGGCCCCGCCCTGCTCCCCGTGGTGCTGCTGCCGGGCCTGGAGATCGTCCTGGAGCGCAACGCGGCCCGCTCCGGCAACCGCAGGCTCTCCGACGAGGAGGTCGCGCGGATCCACGGCCGCATGGCGGGCTGGTACGGCTCCGGGCTGCCGATCATCGACAACTCGCACCTCGACGTCGAAGGCACCGCCCGCGCCCTCGACGAGGCCCTGGCCAGGGCCATCACGGCGCCCCCGCCCTGGTGATGCCGGGGCGACGGCCGCCAGGGTCCCGCCCGGCGCCCGCCAGGGCCCCGTCCGGACGCGCTCACCAGGCCGGATGCGCCGTGCGCTCGTAGGCTCGAAAACATGTCAGACGTGTACGCGGCCCGCCGGGGCCTGCTTCGCGACCGCTGTGCCGCCGCGGGGAACGCCGCCGCACTGATCACGCGTCCGGCGAACGTCCGCTATCTCTCCGGGGCGTCACCGACGGGCGCCGTACTGCTGGTCGGACCGGGCGGCGAGGACATGCTGTTCTGCGCCGGCCAGCCCACCGGCGAGGTCGACGAAGGACGGCTCGACGAGCGGCTGCGGCTCTCCGTGCTGGCGGCTCCCGGCGGCGACCCCGCCGTCGCGGCCGCCGACATGGCCGCCTCCGCGCGGGCCGAGTCCCTCGCCGTCGAGGAGCACCACCTGACCGTCGGGCGCCACCGCGCCCTGGGCTCCGTCGCGCCCAGGCTGCGCCTCACGGACCTCGGCACGGCCGTCGAGCAGCAGCGCCTCGTCAAGGACGAGGAGGAGATCGCCTGCCTGCGGATCGCCGCGGAGATCGCCGACCAGGCCCTGGGAGAGCTCCTGGAGTCGATCCTCGTGGGCCGCACCGAGCGGCACCTGGCCCTGGAGCTGGAGCGCCGCCTCGTCGACCACGGGGCCGACGGCCCCGCCTTCCCGACCTCCGTGGGCACCGGGCCGCACTCGGGCCGCTCCCGCCACCGGCCCTCCGACCGGCGGGTGGAGGAGGGCGACTTCCTCTCCGTCTGCCTGGGGGCGAACTACCGCGGCTACCGGTGTGAGATCGGCCGTACCTTCGTGATCGGCACCACCCCCGCCGACTGGCAGATCGAGCTGTACGACCTCGTCTTCGCCGCACAACGGGCCGGCCGGGAAGCCCTGCTGCCCGGTGCCGCCTACCGCGATGTGGACCATGCCGCGCGCTCCGTACTCGACTCGGCGGGCCACGGGGAGGCCCTCGCCCCGTGGACCGGACACGGTGTCGGCCTCGAAATCGACGAGGACCCGCAGCTTGCACCTACGGCCATGGGTAAACTGGACGCTTGCGTGCCGGTCACCGTCGAACCGGGGGTTCACCTCCCGGGCCGGGGAGGTGTCCGGATCGATGACACGCTCGTCGTACGCCCCGAGGCGGACGGCGGTCCCGAGCTACTCACCATTACGACCAAGGAGCTGCTCGCGCTCTAGTCCGCCGCGGCGGACTGTGCGCGCACCCGTGGTCTTCCAGTGCAGGAGATTCCGCAACCGTGGCTTCCACGAACGACCTCAAGAACGGCATGGTGCTCAAGCTCGACGGTGACCAGCTCTGGTCCGTCGTCGAGTTCCAGCACGTCAAGCCCGGCAAGGGCCCGGCCTTCGTGCGCACCAAGCTCAAGCACGTGCTCTCCGGCAAGGTCGTCGACAAGACGTTCAACGCCGGCACGAAGGTCGAGACGGCCACCATCGACCGCCGTGACATGCAGTTCTCGTACATGGACGGCGAGTACTTCGTCTTCATGGACATGGGCACCTTCGACCAGCTGATGGTCGACAAGAAGGCTGTCGGCGACGCCGCCAACTTCCTGCTGGAGGGCTTCACCGCCTCCGTGGCGCAGCACGACGGCGAGGTGCTCTACGTCGAGCTCCCCGCCGCGGTCGAGCTCGTCATCGAGCACACCGACCCGGGCGTCCAGGGCGACCGCTCCACCGGCGGCACCAAGCCCGCCACGCTGGAGACCGGCTACGAGATGCAGGTTCCGCTCTTCGTCACCACCGGCGAGAAGGTCAAGGTCGACACCCGCACCGGCGGCTACCTCGGCCGGGTGAACAGCTAACCGTGGCTGCCCGGAGCAACGCGCGCAAGCGCGCTTTCCAGATCCTGTTCGAGGCCGACCAGCGCGGGGTGTCCGTGCGCGAGGTCCTCGCGGACTGGATCCGCCACGCGAGGTCGGACGACCGGCAGCCGCCGGTCAGCGCCTTCACGATGGATCTCGTCGAGGGGTACGCCGACAAGGTGGACCGCATCGACGACCTGATCATCACCTACGCCGTGGACTGGGACCTCGACCGCATGCCGGTCGCGGACCGGAACATCGTGCGCCTCGGTGCGTACGAGCTGATCTGGGTGGACGACACCCCGGACGCCGTGGCCATCGACGAGGCCGTCCAACTGGCCAAGGAGTTCTCGACGGACGAGTCGCCCTCGTTCGTGAACGGACTGCTCGGCCGGTTCAAGGACCTGAAGCCGAACCTGCGCCGCAGCGAGAGCTGACGCGCGCACCGCTTCACGCGTCATACGGAAGGGCCCGCAGCGCACGCGCTGCGGGCCCTTCCGTATGCGCGCCGCTCTGCGGCGGGAGCGCGGGTACGAAAAAACCGGTGGGCACCGGGAGCCTCTCGGCTCTCGCGGCACCCACCGGTAACGTTTCTGCTGGCCCAGGGCCCAGAGACTAGATGTCCTCGTGCGCCACGGCGCGGCGGGCATCGGCGTCCAGGACTCCCCAGCTGATGAGCTGCTCGGTCAGGACCGAGGGGGACTGGTCGTAAATGACGGCGAGGGTGCGCAGGTCGTCCTGGCGGATCGACAGCACCTTGCCGTTGTAGTCGCCGCGCTGGCTCTGGATCGTCGCGGCGTAACGCTGCAGCGGTCCGGCCTTCTCGGCGGGTACGTGGGCCAGGCGCTCCAGGTCGAGGCGCAGCTTCGGCGGCGGCTCGGCAGCCCCGCCGGGAGTCGTCCCCGGCAGCAGTTCCTGGACCGGCACCCCGTAGAAGTCCGCCAGCTCGGCAAGGCGCTGGACGGTCACGGCGCGGTCCCCGCGCTCGTAAGAACCGACCACTACGGCCTTCCACCGGCCCTGGGACTTCTCCTCGACACCGTGGAGGGAAAGGCCCTGCTGGGTGCGGATGGCGCGGAGCTTGGCCCCGAGCTGTTTGGCGTATTCGCTGGACATAAGGCTCCCGGACGCTTTGACGACGAGCGGCTCCGCCGCGCGGCTGGTAACTCACTGTGAGGTTACGCAGCGTTACTTGGGTGCGTCAAGCCGAATGGTCACCAACCCCCTCTTAGAGGGGCTCCGGCCAGCCCCGATGCAATTCCGCTGGATTCTCCCTGGTACCGTGGGACGCGTACATCAGACGTCCTTTAAGGTCCGTCCCGTGAGGCGGAGAAGGAGGTCCTTTTCATGGACACTCAGAACGCTGCCCAGAGCTCTGGGCTCTCCGATGCCATGCGTCCCGTACTCGACGCACAGGACATCGCCCGGGTCCTGACCCGCATCGCCCACGAGATCGTCGAACGCGCCAAGGGCGCCGACGACGTGGTGCTCCTCGGCATTCCCACCCGCGGTGTGTACCTGGCCCGCCGGCTGGCCGCCAAGCTCGAAGAGATCACCGGTTCGAAGATCCCGGTCGGCTCCCTCGACATCACCATGTACCGCGACGACCTGCGGATGAAGCCCGCCCGCGCGATCGGCCGCACCGAGATCCCCGGCGACGACATCGACGGCCGCCTCGTGGTCCTCGTCGACGACGTGCTCTTCTCCGGGCGCACCATCCGCGCCGCCCTCGACGCCCTCGGCGACATCGGCCGTCCCCGCGCCGTGCAGCTCGCCGTCCTCGTCGACCGCGGCCACCGCGAGCTGCCGATCCGCGCCGACTACGTCGGCAAGAACCTCCCCACGTCGCTGCGGGAGACCGTCAAGGTCCAGCTCCAGGAGGAGGACGGCCGAGACGCCGTACTGCTCGGCCAGCGGACCGACCGGGCAGCCGGGCTCTAGCCCGCACGCGCCACGGGCCCCCGGGTCCGCGCCGCAGCCTGCCCTGCCCGTACCTCCAGCCAGCCCGGCCCTCTGCCCTCCCCGACTTACGGAGCACCCAGATGAAGCGCCACCTCATCTCGGCCGCCGATCTCACGCGCGACGACGCCGTCCTCATCCTCGACACCGCCGAGGAGATGGCACGCGTCGCGGACCGGCCGATAAAGAAGCTGCCGACCCTGCGCGGCCGCACGATCTGCAACCTCTTCTTCGAGGACTCCACCCGCACCCGGATCTCCTTCGAAGCCGCCGAGAAGCGCCTGTCCGCCGATGTGATCAACTTCGCGGCGAAGGGCTCCAGCGTCTCCAAGGGCGAGTCCCTCAAGGACACCGCCCAGACCCTGGAGGCCATGGGCGTCGACGCGGTCGTCATCAGGCACCACGCCTCCGGCGCCCCCTACCGGCTCGCGACCTCCGGCTGGATCGACGCCCCGGTCATCAACGCCGGTGACGGCACCCACGAGCACCCCACCCAGGCCCTGCTCGACGCCTTCACCATGCGCCGCCGCCTGGTCGGCAAGGACGCCGGGCTCGGCAAGGACCTGAACGGCCGCCGCATCACCATCGTTGGCGACATCCTGCACAGCCGGGTGGCCCGTTCCAACGTCCAGCTGCTGCACACCCTCGGCGCCGAGGTCACCCTGGTGGCCCCGCCCACCCTGGTCCCGGTCGGCGTCGAGACCTGGCCGTGCGAGATCTCGTACAGCCTCGACGACGCGCTGGCGAAGTCCGACGCGGTCATGATGCTGCGCGTGCAGCGCGAGCGCATGAACGCGGCCTTCTTCCCGACCGAGCGCGAGTACTCCCGCCGCTACGGCCTGGACGGCGCCCGCATGGCGCGGATGCCCGAGCACGCCATCGTCATGCACCCCGGCCCGATGGTCCGCGGCATGGAGATCACCGCCGAGGTCGCCGACTCCGACCGCTGCACGGTCGTCGAGCAGGTCGCCAACGGCGTCTCCATCCGGATGGCCGTCCTCTACCTGCTGCTCGGGGGATCCGAGCCCGCCGTCACCACCACCAGCACGCCCCGCACCGAGGAGAGCAAGTAAAGATGAGCAAGATCCTTATCCGTGGCGCGAAGGTACTCGGTGGCGACGTCCAGGACGTCCTGATCGACGGCGAGACCATCGCCGCCGTGGGCGCGAACCTGGACGCCGGCGACGCGACCGTCATCGAGGCCGAGGGCCAGGTCCTCCTCCCGGGCCTCGTCGACCTGCACACCCACCTGCGCGAGCCCGGCCGCGAGGACTCCGAGACCGTCCTCACCGGCACCCGCGCCGCCGCCTCCGGCGGCTACACCGCCGTCTTCGCCATGGCGAACACCTTCCCCGTCGCCGACACCGCCGGCGTCGTCGAGCAGGTCTGGCGCCTGGGCAAGGAGTCCGGCTACTGCGACGTGCAGCCGATCGGCGCCGTCACCGTGGGCCTGGAGGGCAAGAAGCTCTCCGAGCTGGGCGCCATGCACGAGTCCGCCGCCCGCGTCACCGTCTTCTCCGACGACGGCAAGTGCGTCGACGACGCGGTGATCATGCGCCGCGCCCTGGAGTACGTGAAGGCCTTCGGCGGCGTCGTCGCCCAGCACGCCCAGGAGCCCCGCCTGACCGAGGGCGCCCAGATGAACGAGGGCATCGTCTCGGCCGAGCTGGGCCTCGGCGGCTGGCCGGCCGTCGCCGAGGAGTCGATCATCGCCCGCGACGTCCTCCTCGCCGAGCACGTCGGCTCCCGCGTGCACATCTGCCACCTGTCCACGGCCGGCTCCGTCGAGATCGTCCGCTGGGCCAAGTCCCGCGGCATCGACGTGACCGCCGAGGTCACCCCGCACCACCTGCTCCTCACCGACGAGCTGGTCCGCTCGTACAACCCGGTCTACAAGGTCAACCCGCCGCTGCGCACCGAGCGCGACGTCATGGCCCTGCGCGAGGCGCTCGCCGACGGCACGATCGACATCGTCGCCACCGACCACGCCCCGCACCCGCACGAGGACAAGGACTGCGAGTGGGCCGCCGCCGCCATGGGCATGGTGGGCCTGGAGACCGCGCTCTCCGTCGTCCAGCAGACGATGGTGGAGACCGGACTGCTCGACTGGGCGGGCGTCGCCGAGCGCATGTCGCACGCTCCGGCGCGCATCGGCAGCCTGGAGAACCACGGCCGGCCCGTCTCGGCAGGTGAACCCGCGAACCTGACCTTGGTCGATACCTCGTACCGTGGACTCGTGGACCCCGCACACTTCGCCTCCCGCAGCCGCAACACGCCTTACGAGGGCCGTGAGCTGCCGGGTCGCGTCACTCACACCTTCCTGCGGGGCCGGGCAACGGTCGTGGACGGGAAGCTGGCGTGACACCTGCAGTAATCCAACTGGCCGCCGAGGCCGCCGAACGACAGTCGGCGGAGGTGACGGACTGGGGCGCCCGCATCGCATGGGTGATCGGTCTGCTCGCCTTCATCGCCTTCGTGTACTGGCTGATGCGGCAGGGCTGGAAATGGCGAGGCACCCTGCAGAGCGATCTGCCGGAGCTGCCCGTCGCCCCCGGCGGTCTCCCCGCGCACCGGCTGGCGCTGACCGGCCGGTACCACGGGTCCACCACCGCCGGGCAGTGGCTCGACCGGATCGTCGCCCACGGTCTGGGCGTCCGCAGCCGGGTCGAGCTCACGCTCACCGACGCGGGCCTCGACGTGGTCCGTCCGGGTGCCACCGACTTCTTCGTACCGGCCGCGCAACTGCGCGGCGCCCGCCTCGACAAGGGAATCGCGGGCAAGGTACTCACCGAGGGCGGTCTGCTCGTCGTCACATGGGCGCACGGCGACAGGCTGATCGACTCCGGATTCCGCTCCGACCGCGCGGCCGAGCACGCCGCATGGGTCGAAGCGCTCAACCTCATGAACTCATCCATCACGACGGAAGGCGCCGAACGATGACGACCTCCACCAGGGGAGCAGCCAAAGCTCCCGCCGTACTCGTCCTGGAGGACGGTCGGATCTTCCGCGGCCGCGCCTACGGCGCTGTGGGGGAGACCTTCGGCGAGGCCGTGTTCTCCACCGGCATGACCGGCTACCAGGAGACCCTCACCGACCCGTCGTACCACCGGCAGGTCGTCGTGATGACCGCCCCGCACGTGGGCAACACCGGCGTCAACGACGAGGACCCCGAGTCCTCCCGCATCTGGGTGGCCGGCTACGTCGTGCGCGACCCCGCCCGCGTCCCGTCCAACTGGCGCTCGCAGCGCTCGCTGGACGAGGAACTGGTCAAGCAGGGCGTCGTCGGCATCTGCGGCATCGACACCCGCGCCCTGACCCGCCACCTGCGCGAGCGCGGCGCCATGCGCGTCGGCATCTTCTCCGGCGAGACCCTCGCCGACGATGCGGCGCTGCTGGCCCGCGTCCTGGAAGCCCCGCAGATGAAGGGCGCCAACCTCTCCGCCGAGGTCGCCACCAAGGAGACGTACATCGTCCCCGCCATCGGTGAGAAGAAGTTCACCGTGGCCGCCGTGGACCTCGGTATCAAGGGCATGACCCCGCACCGGATGGCCGAGCGCGGCATCGAGGTGCACGTGCTCCCCGCCACCGCCACCGTCGAGGACGTCTACGCGGTCAATCCCGACGGCGTGTTCTTCTCCAACGGCCCGGGCGACCCGGCCACCGCCGACGGCCCCGTCGCCGTCATGCAGGGCGTCCTGGAGCGCAAGACCCCGCTCTTCGGCATCTGCTTCGGCAACCAGATCCTGGGCCGTGCGCTGGGCTTCGGCACGTACAAGCTGAAGTACGGCCACCGCGGCATCAACCAGCCGGTCCAGGACCGCACCACCGGCAAGGTCGAGATCACCGCGCACAACCACGGCTTCGCCGTGGACGCGCCCCTCGACAAGGTCTCCGAGACCCCCTACGGCCGCGCCGAGGTCTCCCACGTCTGCCTCAACGACAACGTGGTGGAAGGCCTCCAGCTGCTCGACCAGCCGGCCTTCAGCGTCCAGTACCACCCCGAGGCGGCTGCCGGCCCGCACGACGCCGCGTACCTCTTCGACCGCTTCACGTCTTTGATGGAAACCGCCCTGATGGAGGCCGAGCGTGCCTAAGCGCACCGATATCCAGTCCGTCCTGGTCATCGGCTCCGGCCCGATCGTCATCGGCCAGGCCGCCGAGTTCGACTACTCCGGCACCCAGGCCTGCCGCATCCTCAAGGCCGAGGGCCTGCGGGTCATCCTGGTGAACTCCAACCCCGCGACGATCATGACCGACCCGGAGATCGCCGACGCCACGTACGTCGAGCCGATCACCCCCGAGTTCGTCGAGAAGATCATCGCGAAGGAGCGCCCCGACGCGCTGCTCCCGACCCTCGGCGGCCAGACCGCGCTGAACACCGCCATCTCCATGCACGAGCAGGGTGTGCTGGAGAAGTACGGCGTCGAGCTCATCGGCGCCAACGTCGAGGCCATCAACAAGGGCGAGGACCGCGACCTCTTCAAGGGCGTCGTCGAGGCCGTCAAGGCCAAGATCGGCTACGGCGAGTCCGCCCGCTCGGTCATCTGCCACTCGATGGACGACGTCATCCAGGGCGTCGACACCCTCGGCGGCTACCCCGTCGTCGTGCGCCCCTCCTTCACCATGGGCGGCGCCGGCTCCGGCTTCGCCCACGACGAGGAAGAGCTGCGCCGCATCGCCGGCCAGGGCCTGACGCTCTCCCCGACCACCGAGGTGCTCCTGGAGGAGTCCATCCTCGGCTGGAAGGAGTACGAGCTGGAGCTGATGCGCGACACCAAGGACAACGTGGTCGTCGTCTGCTCCATCGAGAACTTCGACCCGATGGGCGTCCACACCGGTGACTCGATCACCGTCGCCCCGGCGATGACGCTCACCGACCGCGAGTACCAGCGGCTGCGCGACATCGGCATCGCGATCATCCGAGAGGTCGGCGTCGACACCGGCGGCTGCAACATCCAGTTCGCCATCGACCCGGTCGACGGCCGCGTCATCGTCATCGAGATGAACCCCCGCGTCTCGCGCTCCTCGGCGCTCGCGTCGAAGGCCACCGGCTTCCCGATCGCCAAGATCGCCGCCAAGCTGGCCATCGGCTACACGCTCGACGAGGTCCCCAACGACATCACCGAGAAGACCCCGGCCTCCTTCGAGCCGACCCTCGACTACGTCGTCGTCAAGGCCCCGCGCTTCGCCTTCGAGAAGTTCCCGCTCGCCGACTCCACCCTCACCACCACCATGAAGTCGGTGGGCGAGGCCATGGCCATCGGCCGCAACTTCACCGAGGCCCTCCAGAAGGCCCTGCGCTCCCTGGAGAAGAAGGGCTCGCAGTTCACCTTCGTCGGCCCGGTCGGCGACAAGGCCGAGCTCCTCGCCACCGCGGTCCGCCCGACCGACGGCCGCATCAACACCGTCATGCAGGCCATCCGCGCCGGCGCCACCCAGGAAGAGGTCTTCGAGTCCACGAAGATCGACCCCTGGTTCGTCGACCAGCTCTTCCTGATCAAGGAGATCGCCGACGAGTTGGCCGCCGCCGAGAAGCTCCACCCCGAGCTGCTCGCCGAGGCCAAGCGCCACGGCTTCTCCGACGCCCAGATCGCCGAGATCCGCGGCCTGCGCGAGGACGTCGTCCGCGAGGTCCGCCACGCGCTCGGCGTCCGCCCCGTCTACAAGACGGTCGACACCTGCGCCGCCGAGTTCGCCGCGAAGACCCCGTACTTCTACTCCTCGTACGACGAGGAGTCCGAGGTCGCCCCGCGCACCAAGCCCGCGGTCATCATCCTGGGCTCCGGCCCGAACCGCATCGGCCAGGGCATCGAGTTCGACTACTCCTGCGTCCACGCCTCCTTCGCGCTCAGCGACGCCGGCTACGAGACCGTGATGGTCAACTGCAACCCGGAGACCGTCTCCACCGACTACGACACCTCCGACCGCCTGTACTTCGAGCCGCTCACGCTCGAAGACGTGCTGGAGATCGTCCACGCCGAGTCCCTCGCGGGCCCGATCGCCGGTGTCGTCGTCCAGCTCGGCGGCCAGACCCCCCTCGGTCTCGCCCAGGCGCTCAAGGACAACGGCGTCCCCGTCGTCGGCACCTCCCCGGAGGCCATCCACGCCGCCGAGGACCGCGGCGCCTTCGGCCAGGTCCTCGCCGAGGCCGGCCTGCCGGCCCCCAAGCACGGCACGGCCACCACCTTCACCGGCGCCAAGGCCATCGCCGACGAGATCGGCTACCCCGTCCTCGTCCGCCCGTCGTACGTGCTCGGCGGCCGCGGCATGGAGATCGTCTACGACGAGGCCCGCCTCGAGTCGTACATCGCCGAGTCCACCGAGATCTCGCCGACCCGCCCCGTGCTGGTCGACCGCTTCCTCGACGACGCGATCGAGATCGACGTCGACGCCCTCTACGACGGCACCGAGCTCTACCTCGGCGGCGTCATGGAGCACATCGAGGAAGCCGGCATCCACTCCGGCGACTCGGCCTGCGCCCTGCCCCCGATCACCCTCGGCGGCTACGACATCAAGCGCCTGCGCGCCTCCACCGAGGCCATCGCCAAGGGCGTCGGCGTCCGCGGCCTGATCAACATCCAGTTCGCGATGGCGGGTGACATCCTCTACGTCCTGGAGGCCAACCCGCGCGCCTCCCGGACGGTCCCCTTCACCTCGAAGGCGACCGCCGTCCCGCTCGCGAAGGCCGCCGCCCGCATCTCGCTCGGCACCACCATCGCCGAGCTGCGCGCCGAGGGCATGCTGCCCAAGACCGGCGACGGCGGCACCCTGCCGCTCGACGCGCCGATCTCCGTCAAGGAGGCCGTCATGCCGTGGTCGCGCTTCCGCGACATCCACGGCCGCGGCGTCGACACCGTCCTCGGCCCGGAGATGCGCTCCACCGGCGAGGTCATGGGCATCGACTCCGTCTTCGGCACGGCGTACGCGAAGTCGCAGGCCGGCGCCTACGGCCCGCTGCCCACCAAGGGCCGCGCCTTCATCTCCGTCGCCAACCGCGACAAGCGCTCGATGATCTTCCCGGCGCGCGAGCTCGTCGCCCACGGCTTCGAGCTGCTCGCGACCTCCGGCACCGCCGAGGTGCTGCGCCGCAACGGCATCAACGCCACCGTGGTGCGCAAGCTCAGCGAGGGCGAGGGCCCGGACGGCGAGAAGACCATCGTCCAGCTGATCCACGACGGCCAGGTCGACCTGATCGTCAACACCCCGTACGGCACCGGTGGCCGCCTCGACGGCTACGAGATCCGCACGGCGGCCGTGGCGCGCAGCGTCCCGTGCCTGACGACGGTCCAGGCGCTCGCCGCGGCCGTCCAGGGCATCGACGCGCTCAACCGCGGCGATGTCGGTGTCCGCTCGCTCCAGGAGCACGCGGAGCACCTGACGGCGGCCCGCGACTAGCAGCCCGTACAGCCCGGACACGGGGAGGGGGACACCGGATTCGCTGATGCGACGGGTGTCCCCCTCTTCATGAGCGCACGAGGATTCGACTGACGATGTACAAACTCTTCTTCAACCTGGTCTTCAAGCGGATGGACCCGGAGCAGGCCCACTACATGGCCTTCCGCTGGATCCGCCTCGCGGCCCGCACGCCCGTGCTGCGCACCTTCGTGGCGGCGGCCCTGGCCCCGCGCCACGCGTCCCTGCGCACCGAGGCGCTCGGCCTGCGGATGCACGGCCCCTTCGGCCTCGCGGCCGGCTTCGACAAGAACGCCGTCGCCATCGACGGCATGTCGATGCTCGGCTTCGACCACATCGAGATCGGCACGGTCACCGCCCAGGCGCAGCCGGGCAACCCGAAGAAGCGCCTCTTCCGGCTGGTGCCGGACCGCGCGCTGATCAACCGCATGGGCTTCAACAACGAGGGCTCGGCGGCCGTCGCCGAGCGCCTGGCCACCCGTACGCCGGTCTTCAAGACCGTCGTCGGCGTCAACATCGGCAAGACGAAGGTCGTCCCGGAGGAGGAAGCCGCCGCGGACTACGTCGCCTCGACCGAGCGCCTCGCCCGCCACGCCGACTACCTCGTCGTGAACGTTTCCTCCCCGAACACCCCCGGCCTGCGCAACCTCCAGGCCACCGAGTCCCTGCGCCCGCTGCTGACGGCCGTACGCGAGGCCGCGGACCGCGTGGTCACCGACCGCCGGGTGCCGCTGCTGGTCAAGATCGCGCCGGACCTCGCCGACGAGGACGTGGACGCGGTCGCCGACCTCGCGCTGGAGCTGGGCCTGGACGGCATCATCGCCACGAACACGACGATCGCGCGCGAGGGCCTGGGCCTGCGCTCCGAGCCGTCCCTGGTCAAGGAGACGGGCGGCCTGTCCGGCGCCCCGGTCAAGGAGCGCTCGCTGGAGGTCCTCAGGCGCCTCTACGGCCGCGTGGGGGACCGGCTGGTACTGGTGGGCGTCGGCGGCATCGAGAACGCCGAGGACGCCTGGCAGCGGATCCTGGCCGGCGCGACCCTGATCCAGGGCTACAGCGCCTTCATCTACGAGGGCCCGTGCTACGCCCGCGCCATCCACAAGGGGCTGGCCGCACGGCTGGCCGCCAGCCCGTACGAGACGCTCGCCGACGCGGTGGGCGCCGAGACCCGAAAGGCCGCGCAGTGACCGTGAGCGCCGTGACCCCCTTCGGCACCCGCCTCCGCGAGGCGATGGACACCCGAGGCCCGCTGTGCGTGGGCATCGACCCGCACGCCGCCCTGCTGGCCTCCTGGGGCCTGGACGACGACATCGCGGGCCTGGAGCGCTTCTCCCGCACCGTCGTGGAGGCACTGGCGGACTCGGTGGCGGTCTTCAAGCCGCAGGCCGCCTTCTTCGAGCGGTTCGGGTCCAAGGGCGTCGCGGTCCTGGAGCAGACCGTCGCGGACGCGCGGGCCGCGGGGGCGCTGGTCGTGATGGACGCCAAGCGGGGTGACATCGGCTCGACGATGGCCGCGTACGCCGCCGCCTTCCTGGACCCGTCCTCGCCGCTGTTCTCGGACGCGCTGACGGTGTCCCCGTACCTGGGCTACGGCTCGCTGAAGCCGGCCGTGGACCTGGCGCGCGAGTCGGGGGCGGGGCTGTTCGTACTGGCCCTCACCTCCAACCCGGAGGGCGCGGAGGTCCAGCGGGCGGTGCGGGCCGACGGAGCTTCGATCGGCGCGACGATGCTGGCCCACCTGGCGGCGGAGAACGCCGGTGCCTCCCCGATGGGCTCCTTCGGGGCCGTGGTGGGCGCCACGCTCGGCGATCTGTCCTCCTTCGACCTGGACATCAACGGGCCGCTGCTGGCCCCGGGGATCGGCGCGCAGGGCGCGACGGCGGCCGACCTCCCGGCGGTCTTCGGCGCGGCCGTGCGCAACGTCGTGCCCAACGTGTCGCGGGGCGTCCTGAAGCACGGCCCGGACGCGGCCGCGCTGCGCGCCTCGGCGAAGCAGTTCGCGGACGAGATCCGCGCGGCCGTCGCGGCCTAGCCGCGCGGTTTCGGGTCTTTCCGGGAAGCCGTCGGACGGGCTCGTCGCATCACCTGACGAAATTCGAACGTCTTTCCTCGGACAAATCCAGGGTGGTTTGTCCGTGATGTACGGTTCAGTGGAGGCTGACCAGGACTTTTCGTCCGTTCTCGCTGACTGGAGCGGTCATGGCCGCTAGTCTCCGACCAGAGCGAACGAACAACGATCGAGCACAACCGTTGTTCGGGCACTCGCCTGGTGTGGTGCCTTCGGGCTCCCCACTGGTCCGTATCCGACAGTTCGACATCCGAGGTGACGTAGGCGTGGCTCTTCCGCCCCTTACCCCTGAACAGCGCGCAGCCGCGCTCGAAAAGGCCGCCGCGGCTCGCCGGGAGCGGGCCGAGGTGAAGAATCGACTCAAGCATTCCGGCGCCTCGCTCCAAGAGGTCATCAAGACGGGCCAGGAGAACGACGTCATCGGAAAGATGAAGGTCTCCGCCCTGCTGGAGTCCCTGCCTGGCGTGGGCAAGGTGCGCGCCAAGCAGATCATGGAGCGCCTCGGCATCTCCGAGTCTCGGCGTGTTCGAGGTCTCGGCTCCAACCAGATCGCCTCTCTGGAGCGTGAGTTCGGCACTCCTGCCGGCTGACGCGCCACCTGAAGGGCTCCCGGCGTTCTCAGGCAGTCCCGAGAAGCTGGATAATCGCTCTATGGCAGCAGAGGTTCGTCCGCGGCTGACCGTGCTCTCCGGCCCTTCGGGGGTCGGCAAGAGCACGGTCGTCGCGCATATGCGCAAGGTTCACCCCGAGGTCTGGCTCTCGGTGTCGGCCACCACCCGCAAGCCGCGGCCCGGTGAGCGACACGGAGTCCAGTACTTCTTCGTCAACGACGACGAGTTCGACAAGCTGATCGCCAATGGCGAGCTGCTGGAGTGGGCCGAGTTCGCGGGCAACCGCTACGGCACACCGCGCGGCGCAGTGCTGGAACGCCTGGAGAACGGCGAACCGGTACTGCTGGAGATCGACCTCCAGGGCGCCCGACTCGTCCGCGAGTCGATGCCCGAGGCACAGCTGGTCTTCCTGGCCCCACCGAGCTGGGACGAGCTGGTCCGCCGGCTCACCGGCCGGGGCACCGAATCGGCGGAGGTGATCGCGCGTCGGCTCGACACCGCCAAGATCGAACTCGCTGCCGAGTCCGAGTTCGACACCACCCTTGTCAACACCTCCGTCGAGGACGTGGCCCGCGAGCTGCTAGCCTTGATGGAAGTTGTCTGATCGTTGATCGATTTTTGAATCGGTCGATTCCAGGGCGGCCCAATCTTTCACCCATCTTCGGAAGGTAGAGCGTGTCCTCTTCCATCACTGCGCCCGAGGGCATCATCAACCCGCCGATCGACGAGCTGCTCGAGGCAACTGACTCGAAGTACAGCCTCGTGATCTACGCGGCCAAGCGCGCGCGTCAGATCAACGCGTACTACTCGCAGCTCGGTGAGGGCCTGCTCGAGTACGTCGGCCCGCTGGTGGACACCCACGTCCACGAGAAGCCGCTTTCGATCGCGCTGCGCGAGATCAACGCGGGTCTGCTGACCTCCGAGGCCATCGAGGCCCCGGCCCAGTAAGGCACGAGAATTCCTTTCACCACAGGCCCGGCAGAGCATCTGCCGGGCCTGTGGTGTGTCATAGGCCCCATAGGTGTCACAGTGAGATGGATCCTGAAGGGGAGTGCCTGGTGGGTAAGCCGAAGGTCGTGCTGGGAGTCAGCGGCGGGATCGCCGCTTACAAGGCGTGCGAGCTGCTGCGCCGGCTGACCGAGTCCGGTCACGAGGTCAGGGTGGTGCCCACGGCGGCGTCCCTGAACTTCGTCGGAGAGGCCACCTGGGCCGCCCTCTCCGGGAACCCGGCCTCCACCGAGGTCTGGGAGACCGTCCACGAGGTGCCGCACGTGCGCATCGGCCAGGGCGCCGACCTCGTCGTCGTCGCCCCGGCCACCGCCGACATGCTCGCCAAGGCCGCCCACGGCCTCGCCGACGACCTCCTGACCAACACGCTGCTCACCGCGCGCTGTCCCGTGGTCTTCGCGCCCGCCATGCACACCGAGATGTGGGAGCACCCCGCCACCCAGGAGAACGTGGCCACGCTGCGCCGCCGCGGAGCCGTCGTCATCGAGCCCGCCGTCGGCCGGCTCACCGGCAAGGACACCGGCAAGGGGCGGCTGCCCGACCCCGAGGAGATCTTCGAGGTGTGCCGCGGGGTCCTGGCGCGCGGGGCGGCCGAGCCCGACCTCGCCGGGCGCCACGTGGTGATCAGCGCGGGCGGGACGCGCGAACCCCTCGACCCGGTCCGCTTCCTCGGCAACCGCTCCTCCGGCAAGCAGGGCTACGCGCTCGCCCGCACCGCCGTCGCGCGCGGCGCCCGGGTCACGCTCGTCGCGGCCAACACCGCGCTCGCCGACCCGGCCGGGGCGGACGTCGTACGGGTCGGTACGGCCGTCCAGCTGCGGGAGGCCGTGCTCAAGGCGGCCGCGGACGCCGACGCCGTCGTGATGGCCGCGGCCGTGGCCGACTTCCGGCCGGCCGAATACGCCGACGGAAAGATCAAGAAGAAGGACGGGCAGGACCCCGCGCCTGTCGCGCTCGTACGCAACCCCGACGTGCTCGCCGAAATCTCCGCCGACCGGGCCCGCGAGGGCCAGATCGTGGTCGGCTTCGCCGCCGAGACGGACGACGTGCTCGCCAATGGGCGCGCAAAACTCCTGCGCAAGGGATGTGACCTTCTCGTCGTCAATGAGGTCGGTGAATCCAAGACCTTCGGTTCCGAGGAGAACGAGGCGGTCATCCTCGCCTCCGACGGGGCCGAGACTGCGGTTCCCTATGGTCCGAAGGAAGCTTTGGCCCAGGTGATTTGGGACCAGGTCGCGGACAGGCTCACATTCCGACGCGCCTGAGTGGCACCCTTTCCGCGGACAAATCCTTGCGCAAGAATGGAGTGCCGCAGGTCACACGGCTCCCAAAGGGCGAGACGGGTGGTCCGGCGTACGGTGGCGACCGATAAACTGCATCCGGAACGTGATCGGGCGCAGCTCCCGATGAAGTTCCGCCAATGATCAGCCAGCAGCCGCTGCAACCCCAGGGAGCGTTGTGTCCCGTCGCCTTTTCACCTCGGAGTCCGTCACCGAGGGTCACCCCGACAAGATCGCTGACCAGATCAGCGACACGATCCTCGATGCGCTCCTCGCCGAGGACCCGACCTCGCGCGTCGCCGTGGAGACCCTCATCACCACCGGTCTCGTCCACATCGCGGGCGAGGTGACGACCAAGGCCTACGCGCCGATCGCCCAGCTCGTCCGAGACAAGATCCTCGAGATCGGCTACGACTCCTCGAAGAAGGGCTTCGACGGCGCCTCCTGCGGCGTCTCGGTGTCCATCGGCGCGCAGTCCCCCGACATCGCCCAGGGTGTCGACACCGCGTACGAGAAGCGCGTCGAGGGCGACGAGGACGAGCTCGACAAGCAGGGCGCCGGCGACCAGGGCCTGATGTTCGGCTACGCCTGCGACGAGACCCCCGAGCTCATGCCGCTCCCGATCCACATCGCGCACCGCCTCTCGAAGCGGCTGTCCGAGGTCCGCAAGAACGGGACCATCCCGTACCTGCGTCCCGACGGCAAGACCCAGGTCACCATCGAGTACGACGGTGACAAGGCCGTCCGCCTGGACACCGTCGTCGTGTCCTCGCAGCACGCCGCGGACATCGACCTGGACTCGCTGCTCGCACCCGACATCCGCGAGTTCGTCGTCGAGCACGTGCTGGCCCAGCTCATCGAGGACGGCATCAAGCTCGACACCGAGGGCTACCGCCTGCTGGTCAACCCGACCGGCCGCTTCGAGATCGGCGGCCCGATGGGCGACGCCGGCCTCACCGGCCGCAAGATCATCATCGACACCTACGGCGGCATGGCCCGCCACGGTGGCGGCGCCTTCTCCGGCAAGGACCCGTCCAAGGTCGACCGCTCCGCCGCGTACGCGATGCGCTGGGTCGCCAAGAACGTCGTCGCCGCCGGGCTCGCCTCGCGCTGCGAGGTCCAGGTCGCGTACGCCATCGGCAAGGCCGAGCCGGTCGGTCTCTTCGTCGAGACCTTCGGCACCGCCAAGGTCGACGTCCAGAAGATCGAGGAAGCCATCGCCCAGGTCTTCGACCTGCGCCCGGCCGCGATCATCCGCGACCTCGACCTGCTGCGCCCGATCTACGCCCAGACCGCCGCCTACGGCCACTTCGGCCGTGAGCTGCCGGACTTCACCTGGGAGCGCACCGACCGCGTCGACGCCCTGCGCGCCGCCGCCGGTCTGTAGGCGCAGCAGCCAGAAGCGCTGAGAAGTACCGAACGGCCCCGGACCTTCTGGTCCGGGGCCGTTCGCACGCCCTCGCTGTCAGCGGGGTTTGGTAAGAATGCTGGTGTGAGCAGCGCGAACGATTCCCCGCCGGAGCAGCTGGCGCTGATCCGGGAGATGGTCGCCGAGGCGAAGGCCAAGGCGCCCAAGGCCAAGCCCCGCACCTGGCGCGGGGCCGCCGTCGCCGAGGAACTTCCCGTTGCCCGCGTCCTCGTGAACAAGGGCGTGCTCCACCTCGACCGGCTCTTCGACTACGCCGTTCCCGCCGAGCTCTCCGAGTCCGCCCAGCCCGGCGTCCGCGTCCGGGTCCGCTTCGGCGCCGGCTCCCACCGGGTGCACGGCGGCCGCCGCGAGGGAGGCGGGCTCATCGACGGCTTCATCGTCGAGCGGCGCGCCGAGTCCGACTACAACGGAGCCCTCGCCGCCCTCGCCCAGGTCGTCTCGCCCGAGGTCGTGCTCGGCCCCCGCATGCTGGCCCTGGCCCGGGCCGTCGCCGACCGGTACGCCGGCAGCCTGGCCGACGTGCTCCAGCTCGCCCTGCCCGCGCGCAGCGCCCGCGCCGAGGCCAAACCCTCGCCCGAGCCGCTGCCGCCGCCCGCCGCCCCCGAGCCCGGCGGCTGGGAGCGCTACGGCGCCGGTCCTGGCTTCCTGCGCGCCCTGGCCACCGGCGGGACGCCCCGCGCCGTGTGGACCGCCCTGCCCGGCCCCGGCTGGGCCGACGAGCTGGCCCGCGCCATGGCCGCCACCCTCGCCTCCGGTCGCGGCGCCCTGGCCGTCGTACCCGACGGGCGCGCCGCCGGCCGCGTCGACGCCGCGCTCACCGCCCTGCTCGGTGAGGGGCGGCACGCGCTGCTCACCGCGGAGTCGGGTCCCGAGAAGCGCTACCGCCAGTGGCTCGCCGTCAGCCGGGGCTCGGTGCGCGCCGTCGTCGGCACCCGGGCCGCGATGTTCGCACCCGTACGCGATCTCGGGCTGGTCGCCGTCTGGGACGACGGGGACTCCAGCCACAGCGACGACCGGGCCCCTTTCCCGCACGTCCGGGAGGTGCTGGAACTGCGCGCGGTCAGCGACGGCTGCGGCTTCCTCGCGGGCAGTACGAGCTGCACCGTCGAGGCCGCCCAGCTCGTGGAGTCCGGCTGGGCGCGCCCGCTGGTGGCGAGCCGCGAGACGGTGCGGGCGTACGCCCCGCGGATCCGTACGGTCGGCGATGAGCTGCTGGCCCGCGACGGCGCCGCCCGGGCCGCCCGGCTGCCGAGCCTGGCGTGGGAGACCGTACGGGAGGGGCTGAAGACCGGGCCCGTACTGGTCCAGGTGCCCCGGCGCGGCTATGTGCCGCGGCTCGCCTGCGAGCGGTGCCGGACGCCCGCGCGCTGCACGGTCTGCGCGGGGCCGCTGGAGGCCCCCGACGAGCGGGACCTGCACTGCGGATGGTGCGGGCGGGGCGAGCCGGCGTGGCACTGCGAGGAGTGCGGGTCGTTCCGGCTGCGGGCCCAGGTGGTCGGGGCCCGGCGGACCGCCGAGGAGCTGGGGCGGGCCTTCCCGGCCGTGCCCGTACGGACCTCCGGGCGCGACCACGTGCTGGACGAGGTGCCGGACCGGCCCGCGCTGGTGGTGTCCACCCCCGGCGCCGAGCCGGTCGCGGCGGGTGCCGGGTATGCGGCGGCGCTGCTGCTGGACGGCTGGGCGATGCTGACCCGGCCGGACCTGCGGGCCGGGGAGGACGCGCTGCGGAGGTGGATCTCCGCGGCTTCGCTGGTACGGGGGGACGGGCAGGTCGTCGTGGTCGCCGAGCCGACGCTGCGGCCGGTGCAGGCGCTGGTGCGGTGGGACCCCGTCGGGCATGCGGTGCGGGAGCTCGCGGAGCGGGCCCAGCTCGGCTTCCCGCCGGTGTCCCGGATGGCGGCGGTGGCCGGCCGCGGGGAGGCGGTGGAGGCATTCCTGGCCGACGCCGGGCTCCCCGCCGATGCGGAGGTCCTGGGCCCGGTGCCGATACCCGGGCGGCGCGGTGAGCCTTCGGCGGGGGAGCGGGCGCTGGTCCGGGTCCCGCCGGGCAGCGGCGCCGCGTTGGCCGCGGCCCTGAAGTCGGCCCAGGCGGCCCGGCTGGCGCGGGGGGTTCCGGCGGCGGAAGCCGTCCGCGTCCGCATCGACCCCCCGGACATCGGCTGACGCCCCGCCGGGCCCTGCCCGGACCCGGTCCTCAAGCGCCGGACGGGCCGGATTTGCCGCGCGGGGGCTGGATTTGCCCGACCGGGGGTGGGATCTGCCGCGCGGGGGCGGGTACGTCGGCGCCCCCGGTGGGGCGGCCTTGGGGGCGCTCCGCCGGGGGCGGTGGGGCGGGGCCGTCGGGGGTCGGCGTCCCGGCGGCGGGGTGGGTCAGCCGTTGCGGGGGCCCGGGAAGGCCGAGGAGCGGGACGCGCCCGCGGCCGCGGGCTGGGATTCCTCGCGCATCGGCTGCGGCGGGACCGAGCGGGCCGCCGGGACCGTGGGCAGGGGGCCCAGCGGCCGGGTCGTCGTACCCTCGGCAAGCTGCTCGCGCTCGGCGGACTCGGCGCTCTGCGCGCGCCGTGCACCGTAGCGCCGGTGCACGGCCTGCTTGGTGACCCCGAGCGCCGAGCCGACCGCGTCCCACGAGAAGCCGAGCGAGCGGTCGAAGTCCACCGCGGCGGTGACCAGCGTCTCGACGCTGTCCCGCAGCTCCTGCGCGAGGCGGACGGTGGGCGCGGGCGCCCGGCCGTAGACGACGAAGCCCGTGGAGGGACCTGAGCGGCGCGGGCGGTACACGTTGCCGAGCTGGGCGGTGAGCGTACGCAGAGCATCCACCTGTCGGCGGACCCGCTCGATGTCCCGCACCAGGAGGTGCAGGCTGGCCCGTGCTTGGGCGTCGTGGGTGGCGTGGTCGGCCATGAAGAAGCCTCTCGAACCGGTGCTGAAGAGCGGATCGGGCCGCAGACACCGTTCAAACGCGGCCCGTTTCGGTCAATCTCTCTTGACCAACGCGCCACCCGGCGCCCAGGTCACGCTATGGGGGCGTGTCGGCATATGCGAGAGGCGCGCGTGTGTGCGTACGCCCCCTCGCGGCCCGGTCGGCGCCCGGCCGCGGACGCGGCATGACCGCAGGTGGGCCGCCCACCTGACAGCCCATAGACTGGTGCGCTGCTGACAGCCGAGATAGCGAGGTAGACACCGGTGAAGCTCGTCTTCGCAGGCACCCCCGAGGTCGCCGTACCCGCCCTGGACGCCCTGATCGCCTCCGGGCGCCACGAGGTCGCCGCCGTCGTCACCCGTCCGGACGCACCGGCCGGCCGCGGCCGCCGCCTCGTCGCCAGCCCCGTCGCCGAGCGCGCCGAGGAGGCCGGGATCGAGGTACTCAAGCCCGTCCGCCCGCGCGACCCCGACTTCCAGGCCCGGCTGCGCGAGATCGCTCCCGACTGCTGCCCCGTCGTCGCGTACGGGGCGCTGATCCCCAAGAGCGCCATCGACATCCCCCGCCACGGGTGGGTCAACCTGCACTTCTCGCTGCTGCCCGCGTGGCGCGGGGCCGCGCCCGTACAGCACTCGATCATGGCGGGCGACCAGGTCACCGGCGCGTCCACCTTCCAGATCGAGGAGGGCCTCGACTCCGGACCGGTCTACGGGATCCTGACCGAGGAGGTCAGGCCCACGGACACCAGCGGCGACCTGCTGACCCGGCTCGCCTTCGCCGGCTCCGGTCTGCTGACCGCGACCATGGACGGCATCGAGGACGGCACCCTGCACGCCGTCCCGCAGCCCGCCGAGGGGCTCTCGCTCGCGCCGAAGATCACCGTCGAGGACGCCCGGATCGACTGGAACGCCCCGGCGATGCGCGCGGACCGCGTGGTGCGCGGCTGCACGCCCGCGCCCGGCGCCTGGACGGTCTTCCGCGGCGAGCGGCTCAAGCTGATCTCGCTGGCCCTGGTGACCGACCGCACGGACCTGGCGCCCGGCGTGCTCGCCCCCGCCAAGAACAACCTCTACGTCGGCACCGGATCGCACGCCGTGGAGCTGCTCTGGGTGCAGCCGCAGGGCAAGAAGCCGATGAAGGGCGCCGACTGGGCCCGCGGGGTGCGCATCGCGCCCGGCGAGCGGCTCGGCGGGGCCGACGTAGGCTGAACCGAGCCGTACCTTCCGTTTTCACCACTGAGCACCTCGTAACCCCGGAGCACCTTTCACGTGAGCGAACAGCCTCGTCAGCCCCGTCGCCGACCCGCCGCCGGCGGGGGCGGCAAGCCGTCCGGCAAGCAGGCCAAGCCGTACCGGCGCCCGCAGAAGGACCCCGTCCGGATGCTGGCCTTCGAGGCGCTGCGGGCGGTGGGCGAGCGCGACGCGTACGCGAACCTCGTGCTGCCGCCGCTGCTGCGCAAGGCCCGCCAGGACGAGAACTTCCAGGCGCGGGACGCGGCGCTGGCCACCGAGCTGGTGTACGGGACGCTACGCCGCCAGGGGACGTACGACGCGGTCATCAAGGCCTGCATCGACCGGCCGCTGCGCGAGGTCGACCCGCCGGTGCTGGACGTGCTCTCGCTCGGCGCGCACCAGCTGCTGGGCACCCGGATCCCCACCCACGCGGCGGTCTCCGCGAGCGTGGAGCTGGCCCGCGTGGTGCTCGGCGACGGACGCGCCAAGTTCGTGAACGCCGTCCTGCGCAAGATCGCCGCGCACGACCTGGACGGGTGGCTGGAGCGGGTGGCCCCGCCCTACGAGGACGACGCCGAGGAACACCTCGCGATCTACCACTCCCACCCCCGCTGGGTGGTCAGCGCCCTGTGGGACTCCCTCGGCGGCGGGCGCGCCGGCATCGAGGACCTGCTGGAGGCCGACAACGAGCGGCCCGAGGTCACGCTGGTGGCGCGGCCGGGCCGGTCCACCGCGCAGGAGCTGCTCGAAGCCGTGGGCGAGGACTCGGCGCTGCCGGGCCGCTGGTCCCCGTACGCCGTCCGGATGTCCGAGGGCGGCGAGCCGGGCGCGCTGGAGGCCGTGCGCGAAGGCCGCGCCGGCGTCCAGGACGAGGGCAGCCAGCTCGTGGCGATGGCCCTGGCGGCGGTACCGGTCGAGGGCCGCGACGGACGCTGGCTCGACGGGTGCGCGGGCCCGGGCGGCAAGGCGGCGCTGCTCGCGGCGCTGGCCGCGCAGCGCGGGGCGTTCCTGCTGGCCTCCGAGAAGCAGCCGCACCGGGCGCGCCTCGTCGAGCGGGCGCTCGCCGGCAACCCGGGGCCCTACCAGGTCATCACCGCCGACGGCACCCGCCCGCCGTGGCTGCCGGGCTCCTTCGACCGGGTGCTGATGGACGTCCCGTGCTCCGGCCTGGGCGCGCTGCGCCGTCGGCCCGAGGCGCGCTGGCGCCGCCGCCCGGAGGACCTGGAGGGCTTCGCGCCGCTCCAGCGGGCGCTGCTGCGGGAGGCCCTGTCGGCGGTCCGGGTGGGCGGTGTCGTGGGCTACGCGACGTGTTCGCCGCACCTGGCGGAGACCCGTGTGGTGGTGGACGACGTCCTCAAGGGCCGCGGCGCGGGCGCGTCCGCGGTCTCCGCGGAGCTGATCGACGCCCGTCCGTACATGAGCGGCGTACCGGCCCTGGGCGACGGCCCGGACGTCCAGCTGTGGCCGCACTTGCACGGTACGGACGCGATGTACCTGGCGCTGATCCGCCGCACGGGGTAACGCCCGGGGCCGGTGCGCGGTCCCCGCTCAGAACATGGTGTTGCCGTTCTCGGAGGCGGGCGGGACGACCTGGAGGACGTCCCAGTGTTCGACGATCTTCCCGCCCGCGTCGAATCGGAAGATGTCGATGCCCGCGTACTCCTCGTCGGGCCAGACCTGGCGGCAGTGCAGTACGACGTGGTCGGCCTCGGCGAAGGCGCGCCGGTACTCGACGCGCTTGCCGGGGTACTCGGCGGCCATGCGCTCGAAGTAGTCGATGAACGCCTGCTTGCCGTCGCCGACGTGCGGGTTGTGCTGGATGTAGGTGTCGCCGACGTACTGGGCGACGGCTTCGGCGGGGCGGCACTGATTGAACATCAGGTCGTAGAACGCCTTGGCCGTGGCCTTGTTCCGCTCCGGGTCGCTCATGGAGCCACCGTAGGTCCGCCGGCCCGCCCCCGCAGGGGGGAACGGGGCCGGCGGGGGCCCGGAAGTCGCCAGGACGGCGACTTCCGGGGTCGTGGCCGGAACCCGCCGACGGCATGGCACGCTTGGGGCATGGCCGTTCAGATCAATCCCAGCATCCTGTCCGCCGACTTCGCCCGACTCGCCGAGGAGGCGAAGGCCGTCGAGGGGGCCGACTGGCTGCATGTCGACGTCATGGACAACCATTTCGTCCCGAATCTCACCCTCGGCGTGCCGATCGTCGAGTCGCTGAGCCGTGCGACGGACATTCCGCTGGATCTGCACCTGATGATCGCGGACCCCGACCGGTGGGCTCCCCAGTACGTCGAGGCCGGTGCGGGCTCCGTCACCTTCCACGCCGAAGCCGCGGCCGCGCCCGTGCGCCTCGCGCGGGAGATCCGGGCCAAGGGGGCCAGGGCGTCCATGGCGCTCAAGCCCGCCACCCCCATCGAGCAGTACGAGGACATCCTCCCCGAGCTCGACATGGTGCTGATCATGACGGTCGAGCCCGGCTTCGGCGGCCAGCCCTTTCTCGACATCATGCTGCCCAAGATCCGCCGCACCCGTGAGCTGATCGCCAAGCACGGCCTGGAGGTGTGGCTCCAGGTCGACGGCGGGGTCTCGGCCTCGACCATCGAACGCTGTGCCGAGGCCGGTGCCGACGTGTTCGTCGCCGGCAGCGCGGTCTACGGAGCGGTCGACCCGTCGGCAGCCGTGCGTACGCTCCGCGAGCAGGCGGGCGCGGCCATCGCCGCGGCACCCTGGGCTTGCGACCACTGAACCAAGGGTTGGTGAACAGCTCGGTGAACGGAAGCTGTCCAGGCTGATCAACAGTCGTTGGATCTGACAGGATGAACGGCGAGTCGAGAGTGTGAACAGCAGTGAGGAGAACGCGGTGTCTGCAATGTCGGCGGGACGGTCAGCCCTGCGGATGGGACCCGCGGAGCTGGTGCAGGCGGCGGCCATGGCGCGCCGCTTCTACCTGGAGGGGAAGTCCAAGATCCAGATCGCCGAGGAGTTCGGCGTGAGCCGCTTCAAGGTGGCCCGGGTCCTGGAGACCGCTCTTGAGCGCGACCTCGTACGGATCGAGATCCGGGTGCCGGCCGATCTGGACGCGGAGCGCTCCGACGCGCTCCGCGCCCGGTACGGGCTGCGGCACGCGGTGGTGGTCGAGTCCCCGGCCGACGCCACCGAGGACGCGCCGGACCCGGAGAACCTGGGCGCGGTCGCCGCCGATCTCCTCGGCGAGCTGGTCAACGAGGGCGACGTGCTCGGGCTGGCGTGGGGCCGGTCGACCATCCACATGGCCGCCTCACTGCACCGGCTGCCCCCCTGCACCGTCGTCCAGCTGACCGGGGTGTACGACGCGGGCACCGCCGAGCGCGGGTCCGTGGAGGCCGTACGCAGGGCCGCCCAGGTCTCGGGCGGCGACGCGCACCCGATCTACGCGCCGATGCTGCTGCCCGACCCGGCCACCGCGGCCGCGCTGCGCAGCCAGACGGGGATCGCGCGGGCCTTCGAGTACTTCGACAAGGTCACGGTCGCGGCGGTGTCGATCGGCTCCTGGGAGCCGGGCATCTCCACCGTCCACGACATGCTGACCGACGAGGAGCGGGCGCACTACGCCTCGCTCGGTGTCGCGGCGGAGATGTCCGCCCACCTGTTCGACTCGGAGGGTCGTCGGGTGGGCCGGGACCTCGGTGAGCGGTGCATCACCGTGGAGGCGGACCGGCTGCGGCGCATCCCCGAGGTGGTGGCCATCGCCGGCGGGCTGCGCAAGGCGTCGGCGATCGGGGCCGTGCTGCGGTCGGGGCTGGTCACCAGCCTCGTCACCGACACGGCCGTCGCGGACTACCTGCTGACGGAATCGGCTCCCGGGCTGCGTCCGGCTCTGGAGCGCGCTGATCCCGACGAGTGATTGTTCGGATTGTTCGGACGAATGGCGCCCAAACACGGCTCCGCGGTGTTCGCTGATGCGGATGGTGCCGTAATTGAGATCCGAACGGCGGACCGTGCGGGGGCCTCTGGGGCGCATACTGGTTCCAATGACAAAGTCAGCAGTACCTCGCCGCCATTTGCCGTCCAGCCCGTTCAAGGCTCCCGTGGAACCGCCGGTACGGCAGTTCAGCGTGGGTGACCGGGTTACCCACGACGAACACGGTCTCGGCCGTGTCGTCGGTATCGAGGAGGGGATCGCTGTCCTCGTTGACTTCGGTTCGGTCCAAAAACGCGTCCTGAGTCCCTACACCAAGATGGCCGCGCTCTGAGGCTTCGGCCGGTGCGGGCATTACGCGATTCGCGAGCGAATCGGATATTTGGCACGATCGGTGCATGATCTTTCGGAACGTGCCCCGATCGTTGCTGCGCTTGCTGGGGGCCGTGTTCCTCTGCGCGGTGCTGGTCGGTGCGGTGGGATGCGGCGGGAAGAATCCCGCGCCCGCCGCCAGTGCCGCCTCCGCGGGCGCCGTCGCGCCCTCCTCGTCGGCGCCGACGCCCGGCTGGGCGAAGGGCATGGCGACCGTACGGGCTGCCGCGCTGCCGCAGCAGGCCCAGGACGTCCTTGTGCTGATCGACAAGGGCGGGCCGTACGCGTACCGGCAGGACGGCACGGTCTTCGGGAACTTCGAGAAGGTCCTGCCCAAGCAGAAGCGCGGCTACTACCACGAGTTCACGGTGAAGACGCCGGGGGAGCGGGACCGCGGGGCACGGCGGATCGTGACCGGTGAGGGTGGGGAGTTCTACTACACGGACGACCACTACAAGACCTTCAAGGCGGTTCTCCGATGACGCTGGACCCGCAGCCGCTGGCCCCTGCCCTCGCCGCCGCCGAGGAGGCGGGCTGGACCACGCTGCGCCTGGACCTGGACGGCGTACGGAGCAAGGCCGCGCTGATGCGGCGGTGCGGGGACGCGCTCCGGGTGCCGGAGTACTTCGGGGGGAACTGGGACGCGCTGGCCGACGTGCTGCGCGACCTGTCCTGGCTGCCGCGGTCGCCGGGGCGGCTCCTGGTCGTGACGTCCTGGCGGGCCTTCGCCGAGGCGCGGCCGGACGACTGGGACACCCTGCGGGAGGTGCTGGAGGAGGCCGTGGACTTCTGGCGCGAGGACGACGGGGCCGGTCTGACCGTGCTGCTGGCCGAAGCGCCGCAGGCACCGCCGGCGCCGAAGGCGCGCCGCAGGCCGGCCGCCGGGCGCTGAAGGTGGGGCAGAGGCGGACCTCTGCCCCACGGAGTCAGCCCTTTGGGATCCAGGGCGGGGTCTGGCCCCAGGACCACACGGGGATGTCCGCCGCGTCGACCGAGGGCGGGTTGGGGCCCGAGTAGATCAGGGCCATGCGGGTGCCCCACTCGATGTAGTACGCGAACACCGCGCGGAACTCCGGGTCGGTCGGGAGGCCGACCTCGTCGGCCGTGTCCATCAGCAGGTCCACCCAGCGGCGGCGCTGTGTTTCGGTGATGCCGCGGCCCAGGTGCTTGGTGGCCATGTGCTGGTGGCCGCCGTGCCCGGCCGTGTACTGCTTCGGGCCGCCGAAGACCTCCGCCAGCCAGACCGCGACGTGCTGGGGGTGCTCCGAGTCCATGCCAGCGAAGACCGGGGCCAGGATCTCGTCCCGCAGGGCGTGGGCGTAGAAGGCCTCCGTGAGGCGGTCCATCGCCTCGGCCCCGCCCATCCACTCGTAGATGGTCGGAGTGGTGCCGGGTGTGGTGCTGCTCATGACGGGTCGGCGGCCTTTCCCGGACCGGCCACCGCGGTGACGAGGTAGTGCTGCATCTCCTCGATGGCCGTCACGTACGGGCGGATCGCGCTGAAGAACGCCGGGAAGTGCTCGCCCTTGCGGAATCCATTGAGGTGGGCGTCGACGGAGGTCCAGCGGATGCGCAGGATGTAGCGCTCCTTCTCCTCCTCGCAGCGGGCCAGCTCGTAGTCGATGCACTCGGGTGAGGCGGCCAGGGCCTCGGCCGCCTTGCGGTACGACTCCTCGAAGGCGGACTGGTCGTCCAATGCGATCCGGTAGCGGATGTATTCGACGGTCGTGGTCATGGTGCGTGCCTCTCCCTGGGAGCGGGTACGGGTCGCCGCCAACCCTTTCGGGATCATGCGCGGGTGTGGGGCGCTTTCCTCCTTATGCCGCAGACTTCCTGGAGTCTGTGACATCGGGGCCCTGCGCGACATCGGGGCCCTGCGCGCGGACCTGCTGCACCTTGGCCAGGGAGTCCCGCAGCTCCGTGAGCCACTCGTCCGTGTTGTTCCCCACGAGGCGGACGCACCAGGCCAGCGCGTCGGCGCGGCTGCGCGCCACGCCCCCGGCGACCAGGGTGTCGAGGACCTGGCGCTCGGGCTGGCGCAGGCGGGTCATCACCGGCACCGCGAGGTGGGTGAAGACGGTCCGCTCCTCGCCCGACTGCACGGCCCAGGCGACCTTGCGGCGGTAGAGGCCCTCCGCCTCCCGCGCGACCTCGATGCGCTGTTCCCGGGTGCGCTCGCGGAACTCCTTGACCGACTCGGTCGCCGGGACGGTGCCGACGACCGTGATCTCCTCGCGGTCGACGGCGACCTCGGTCAGGGACTCGTAGACGTCCACCGGCAGGCGGTCCGCGAACCACTTGCGAAGCTGTTCGCCCTGCTGCTCGTTCAGCTCGGATGTAATCATGTAATCAACGTTGCATCTGCTGCGGGCTTGATCGCAAGCGGTTCGCGTCCGCGTTCGCCCTCAGCCCATCGAGCGGTAGCGGTGGATCAGCGACACCGCCATCGCGCCCTCGCCCACGCCCGACGCGACCCGCTTGACCGAGTGGGCGCGGACGTCGCCCGCCGCGAAGACGCCGGGGACGCTGGTCTCCAGGGGGTAGGGGGCCCGTTCCAGGCTCCATTCCGCCGGGAGCTCGCCGCCGTTGGAGATCAGGTCGGAGCCGGTGAGCACGAATCCGTACTGGTCGCGCTCCACGACGCCCGACAGCCACTCGGTGTGCGGGCGGGCGCCGATGAAGGTGAACATGAAGCGCGCCGGGATCTCCTTGTCCAGGCCCGTCCGCGAGTCGTGCAGCGTGATGCGCTCCAGGTGTTCGTCCCCGTCCAGGGCGACCACCGTCGTGTGGACCCGTACCTCGATGTTGGGGGTGCGCTCGATCTCGTCGATCAGGTAGCGGGACATGCTGGCGTCCAGGGACTGCGCGCGGACCAGGATCGTGACCCGGGCCGCGTACTTGGCGAAGTGCACCGCCGCCTGGCCGGCCGAGTTGGCGCCGCCCACGATGAACACGTGCTGCGAGATGCACGCCGAGCTCTCCGTGGTGGCCGCCCCGTAGTACAGGCCGGCGCCCTCGAAGCGGTCCGCGCCCGGGGCCTGGAGGCGGTTGTACGAGACGCCCGTGGCCAGGAGCACCGTCTCGGCGCTGATCTCCGTGCCGTCCGCCAGCGTCAGGATCTTCGCCGGGTCGTCGCGGGTCAGCGAGACGACCTCCACCGGGTGCAGGATCTCGGCGCCGAACCGGGAGGCCTGGATGGTGGCGCGCCGGGTCAGGTCCCCGCCGGAGAGGCCCGAGGGGAAGCCGAGGTAGTTCTCGATCAGGCTGGACGTGCCCGCCTGGCCGCCCGGGGCGCGGGAGTCCAGCATGAGGGTGGACAGGCCCTCGGAGGCCGAGTAGACGCCCGCGGCCAGACCCGCGGGGCCCGCGCCGACGATGACGCACTCGTAGTGCGGGCGCGAGGCGGTGGTGGCCAGCCCCAGGCGCTGGGCGAGCTCGGTGTCGGTGGGCGCCGAGAGCACCGAACCGTCCGGGAAGCGCACCAGCGGCAGCGCCGCGTCGGCCCGGGCGGCGGCGATCACGGTCAGCGCCTCGGGGTCCCGCTCGACGTTCAGGAAGCGGAACGGCTGGCCGTTGCGGGTGAAGAAGTCCCGGACGGCGTGGGTGCCGGGGGAGACCAGGTGGCCCGCGACGATGATCCCGTCGTACGCCGGCCGGTAGGTGGCGAGCCAGTCGGAGAGCAGGTCGTCGAGTACGGGGAAGAGCCGCTCGTGCGGCGGGTCCCACGGCTTGAGCAGGTAGTAGTCCAGCCGCACGCGGTTGATGGCGGTGATCGCCGCGTCCGTCTCCGCGTACGCCGTCAGCAGCACGCGGCGGGCGTCCGGGAAGCGGCTGACGGCTTCGAGGAGGAACTCGACCCCGGTGACGTCGGGCATCCGCTGGTCCACGAGGAACAGGGCCGGGTCGTGGCCGCGTTCGTCGAGGGAGTCCAGGATCTTCAGGGCGTCGGCGGCCGAGGAGGCGCCGAGCACCCGGTAGCGGTCGCCGTAGGCGCTGCGCAGGTCCCGGCGGACGGCGCGCAGCACCTGGGGGTCGTCGTCCACGGCCAGGATGACGGGCTTCCTGCTCTCCGCGTGCCCGGTCGCGGCCGCCGGGGCGCCCGTCCGGGGCGCGCTCTCCGGGGCGGCGCTCATGCCGGGTCCAGCATCAGCTTGTCGGCGTAGCACCAGGCCCATTCCTCACCGGGCTCGTGCGAGGCGGCGATGGGGTGCTCCGTGGTGCCGTAGTGCCGGGTGGCGTGGCGGTTCTTCGAGGAGTCGCAGCATCCGACGTGCCCGCAGCTCAGGCACATCCGCAGGTGTACCCAGCTGTCGCCGGAGGCGAGGCACTCCTCGCAGCCCTCGGTACCGGGCTTCACCGGACGTATCTGATCGGTGTGTCGGCACAACAGGTCCATCGTCATAGTCCCCGTCCCTCTCCTCGTGCTCGTTCACCAACACAGCCCTCGCGCCCGTGATTCACGGCGCGTCCAGACCATAAAACGGGCCCTCGGTAATGGTTCAGTGATTCGGCCGAAGTCAGGTAGTCCTGAAGCTACTTCATGACGTCGGTGCGCGACTTCCTGAAGTGCCCCCACGACCTGGGCCGCTACCTCACCAAGTCGCACACCGGCGCTTTGACGCAGGACCCGGGCCCGGCCAGTGTGGGGGACGCCAACGACAACAGGCGGCGCCTGGAGGAATCCGTGAGCAGAAAGATTCTGGTCATTGTCTCCGAACACGGTTACTGGGCCGAGGAACTGATAGGCCCCGTATCCAAGTTCGACGAACAGGGCTATGAAGTCGTATTCGCCACGCCGACCGGAAAGCGTGCGCACGCCCTTCCGCCGAGCCTCGACGCGAACTACATCGATCCTCCACTGGGACGCTCGGTCACCACCGAGGAGAACGCCCGGCTGGGGCGCGAGTTCGAGCAGTCGAGCCGGCTCGACTCTCCCCTCGACATCGAGGCGTGGGCGCCCGAGCGCCCGTACACGAGCGACTCGGCCTATCTGCCCAAGCTGGAGCAGTACCACCGCGATCTGGACAAGCTCCAGGCCGACATCGCCGGCTACGACGCGATCCTCGTCGTCGGCGGCAGCGGCCCGATCGCCGACCTCGCCAACAACGAGCGGGTGCACGCCCTCATCCTGGCCTTCAAGAACGCCGGCAAGGTGGTGGCCGCGGAGTGCTACGGCGTCGCCTGCCTGGCCTTCGCCCGGGACTGGGGCGACCGCAGGAGCATCATCTGGGGCAAGCACGTGACCGGCCACTGCAAGGAGTACGACTACAAGGACGGCACCGGATTCCTCGGCACCGACTTCAACATGGGGCCGCCGCCTTACCCGCTGGAGTACATCCTGCGCGACGCCACCGGGCCGCGCGGGGCGTACCACGGGAATTTCGGACACCCGCTGTCGGTGATCGTCGACTTCCCGTTCGTGACCGGCCGTTCCACCCCCGACTCGTATCTCACGGGGCAGAAGATCGTGGAAGTCCTGGAGAACGGTCTCACCCGGTACGGCTGGTAATTCCGGAGCGTCCCGGAAACACGCGGGCAAAGAGGGGGAGTTCGATGAGTTCCGAAGCCACTCCCGGACGGGAAAGGCTGATCGAGCAGTTCAAGGCCGACGGCCTGAATGTGATGTTCGGAAATCCGGGGACGGTGGAACAGGGATTCCTCGACGCGGTGGACGCGGCGGAGGACTTCACCTACATCCTGGCCCTCCAGGAGACCGTGGCCGCCGGCATCGCCGACGGCTACGCCCGGGCCACCGGCGGCGCGGCCCTGCTCCAGCTCCACTCCGGGGTCGGGCTGGGCAACGGCATCGGCATGCTCTACCAGTCGCTGCGCGGCCACACCCCACTGGTCGTGGTCGCCGGCGACGCCGGGGTCCGCTACGACGCCATGGACGCGCAGATGGCGTGCGACCTGGTGGCGATGGCGAAGCCGGTGACCAAGTACGCGACCCGCGTCACCGACCGGAACTCGGTGCTCCGTACCATCCGCCGGGCGGTCAAGATCGCCCTGACCCCGCCGCGCGGACCGGTGTTCGTGGCGCTGCCGATGGACGTGCTGGACGAGCTCAACTCCGAGCCCGTGGTGCCCGCCACGACGGTGCTCACCGACGTGGCGCCCTCGCCCGCCTCGGTGGGGCGGGCGGCCGGGCTGCTCGCCGCCGCCGAGCGGCCCCTCGTCCTGGTCGGCGACGGGGTCTCGCTCTCCGGGGCGCAGAACGAGCTCGCCGCCGTCGCCGAGCTGCTGGGCGCCGACGTCTACGAGGTGGACTCCTCCGAGGTGAACATCGCGGCCTCGCACCCGCTGCGCCGCGGCCAGACGGGCCACATGTTCGGCCCGCACAGCAAGGAGCTGATCGGGGCCGCGGACGGGGTGCTGATCGTCGGCACCTACGTCTTCCCCGAGGTGTTCCCCGAGCTGGAGAGCCCCTTCCGGCCGGGCGCGAAGGTCGTGCACATCGACCTCAACGCGTACGAGATCGCCAAGAACCACCCCGTCGACCTCGGGCTCGCCGCCGACCCCAGGCAGGCGCTGCGCGCGCTGGCCGGCGTACTGGAGCAGGTACGGACCCCGCGGCAGCGGGCGGCGGCCGCGGCCCGGCTGGACACGCGCACCAGGGAGCGGGCCCGGGCCGTCCTGTCGGCCGCGGACGCAGGCGCAGGCGCGGGCGGGGCCGACGGCTCGCCGATGGCGGTCTTCCTGCGGACGCTCGCCGAGCGCACCGCCGGCGACCTGATCGTCTTCGACGAGGCGCTGACCACCTCCCCGCTGGTGACGAAGTACCTGCCGCCCGAACGGCCGGGCGACTACCACCTGACCAGGGGCGGCTCGCTCGGCGTGGGCTTCCCGGGCGCGGTCGGAGCCAAGCTCGCCCACCCGGACCGGCTCGTCGTCGGCTTCGCGGGCGACGGCGGGTCGATGTACACGTACCAGGCGCTGTGGACCGCGGCCCGGCACGGCATCGAAGCCAAGTTCGTGGTCTGCAACAACCGCAAGTACCGCCTGCTGGACGACAACATCGCCCAGTACTGGCGGGAGCGGGAGATACCCGAGCACGGCTTCCCGGGCTCCTTCGACCTCTCGCACCCCGAGATCGACTTCGCCGCACTGGCCAGGTCGCTCGGCGCCGGCGGGATGCGGGTGGAGAAGCCGGACGAGGCGGTCGCCGCCGTGGGCCGGATGCTGTCCCACTCCGGGCCGTTCCTCGTCGACATCCAGATCTGACACCCCCGCAACGGACAGGAGGAGACCGCATGCCCGCCGAGCGGCTGACCGAGGACGCGATCCGCGCTTTCGCCGACAAGTGGTACGTGGCCCTGGACCAGCACCTCCCCCCGGACCAGGTGCTCGCCCTCATCACCGAGGACCTGGAGTTCAAGGTCCCGGAGGACACCTTCCTCGGGTACGAGGGCTTCGGCCGCTGGTACGCGGCCGTCACCAACCGGTTCTTCGACGAGGTGCACACGGTCACGAAGGTCGAGCCCGTCATCGAGGGCGAGCGGGCCGTCGTCCGGGTCCTCGTGAACTGGCAGGCCAAGATCTGGGACCCGCCGGCCGCCCGCAGCCAGTGGCTCGGCTTCGACGCCGACCAGACCTGGACGGTGGTGGCCGGCCCCGACGGACCGCTGATCAAGCAGTACACCGTCAACGACCTGGCGCCGATGCCCGGTTCCGGCTCGCTCTGAACCGCCGGCGAAGGAGGAGCGACGATGACCGAAGTGACACGGGAGCGGGTCGAGGCGGCGTACGCGGCCCTCGGCTCGGGCGACCGGGCGCGCATCCTGGAGTACTACTCCGAGGACCTGCGCTGGCTGGTGCCGGGCAACCATCCGCTCGCCGGCTGGTACGAGAGCCTGGACGCCTTCCTGGAGCTGATGGGACAGACCCACAAGCTCACGGGCGGCACCTTCCGGATGGACCTGGAGGCGGTCCTCGTGGGCGAGGACTGCTCCGCGGACGTGTGCCGCAACGTCGCCCTGCGCGGCGGCGCGGCCGAGGGGAGCCGCTCCCCGTACGAGCGGATGGACTACCCGGTCTTCCATTTCATGCGCTGGCAGGACGGCCGGATCATCGAGGGCCGCGACGGGCTCTTCGGCGACTCGGCGACCGCCTTCAGCCAGTTCTGGGCGCCGTTCGCGCCGGACGGAACCCGTAGGGACCGATAGGGGGATGTGCGCGATGGATGCACGCGAGACCAATACCGAAGTCCTGCGCAAGTACTACGAGTACGCCAACGCCGGGGACTGGGACCGCTGGTGCGACCTGTTCGCCGACGACCAGGTCATGGACGAGCAGCTGGCCGGCCACATCGAGGGCCTGGAGGTCCTGCGCTCGATGATGAAGGGCATGGGGACGATGTACCGCGTCTTCCGCAACGAGCCCGTGCACTTCATCGTCGACGGGCAGGGCGAGAAGGCCGCGGCCGTCTCCCACCTGACCGCGGTCAGCGCCTCGGGCGAGGCCATCGAGGCCGAGGTCATGAACTTCTTCCGGATCGTGGACGGAAGGATCGCCTACATGGCGAACTACCACGACACGGTTCCCTTCCAGGTGCTGAGCCAGGGCTGAGGGGGACCCGTGAGCGTGGCAGAGTACGACTACGTCATCGTGGGCTCCGGCACCGCAGGCAGCGTCCTGGCCAACCGGCTCTCCGAGGACCCCGACGTCTCCGTCCTGGTCCTGGAGGCGGGCGGCTCCCGCATCCCGCCCGAGGTGGACGACCCGTCCTCCTGGTACAAGCTGCTCGGCGGGCCCGTCGACTGGGGCTACACCAGCGTCCCGCAGCCCGGCCTCGACGGCCGCCGCACCTACGAGCCGCGCGGCAAGGCCCCCGGCGGCAGCAGCAACCTCTACATCATGATGCACATCCGGGGCCACGCCTCGGACTTCGACAACTGGGCCTACCAGGGCGCGGCCGGCTGGGCGTACGAGGACGTGCTCCCGTACTTCGCGCTCCTGGAGGGCCAGGAGGACGTCACCGCGGCCACCACCGGCACCCGCGGCCCGCAGCGGATCACCAACGCCGGGCAGCACGGCCCGAACCCGGTCTCCCGCGCCTTCATCGACGCCGCCGTCGAGCTCGGCCACGAGGAGATCGCCGACTTCAACACCGACGGACCCCGGCGCGGGCTCTTCGGCGCCGGCTGGCACCACATCGACGTGGCCGACGGCCGCCGCCAGGGCGTCCTCGCCGCCTACCTGGAGCCGGCGCTGGAGCGCCCCAACCTGACCCTGCGCACCAGCGCGCAGAGCACCCGGCTGCTCTTCGACGGCGACACCTGCACGGGCGTCGAGTACGTCCAGCTCGCGCCGCCCGCCCAGTTCCCCGGCCGGACCGTCCGCGACGGCCACAGCTCGCCCGCCGAGCCGGGGCTGCACACCGTACGGGCCCGCCGGGAGGTGCTCGTGGCGGCGGGGGCGATCGAGTCACCGAAGCTGCTGCTGCTCTCCGGCATCGGCCACCCCGAGCAGCTGCGCGAGCACGGCATCGCGCTCACCACGGCCCTGCCCGGGGTCGGCGAGAACTTCCACAACCACGTGCTGACCGGGCTGATGGCCGAGGTCACCCAGGAGCTCCCGCCGCCGGCGCAGAACCTGTCGGAGAGCGCGCTGTTCCTGTCCTCACGGCCCGGGCTGCCCGCCCCGGACCTGCAGATCGCCTTCGTACACGTGCCGTTCGACGTGATCGTCGGCCAGGACCACCCCAACACGGTGTCCATCCTGCCGGGTGTCGTACGCCCGGTCTCGCGCGGCTGGATCAGGCTGGCGAGCGCCGATCCGCTGGCGCACCCGCTCATCAACCCGAACTACCTGGGCGACCGCTGGGACCTGGAGCGCATGGTGCAGGGCGTCAGGCTCGCTCGCGAAATCTTCGCGACCTCGGCCTTCTCGCCCTGGTACAAGCAGGAGCTCCAGCCGGGTCCCGGCCACGTCTCCGACGCGGACCTGCACCGCTTCGTGAAGCAGAAGTCGGAGAGCTACCACCACCAGGCCGGCTCCTGCCGCATGGGCATCGACGACCTCTCCGTCGTCGACCCCGAGCTGCGGGTGCACGGCGTACGCAACCTGCGCGTCGTCGACGCCGGCGTGATGCCCGCCGTTCCGTCGGGCAACTGCCACACCGCCATCGCGATGATCGCCGAGCGCGCGGCGGACTTCCTCCGCGCTTCGAACAGGGGGGTTCCCCGTGCCTGACGCCGTGCTGCGCGAGGGCGCGCTGTCCGGGACCAGGATCGCGGTCCTGGTCGAGAGCGACTTCTACGAGCCCGAGATCTTCTACTACCAGCACCGCTTCGCCGAGGAGGGCGCCGAGGTCGACTTCCTGACCCGGCTGTGGGGCAACGAGTCCATCACCTTCTCCGGCCACGAGTACCGGGCGCCGTTCACCGCGAGCCGGTCCCTGGAAGGGCTGAGCGACGAGGAGCTGCGCCGGTACGCGGCGCTCATCGTGCCCTCGGGCATGGTGGCCGACCGGCTGCGCTACACCGAGGACGTGGACGTACTGGCCCCGGCGACGGAGCTGCTGCGCCGGGCGTTCGAGGAGCCGACGGTCCTCAAGGGGATCATCTGCCACGGCATGTGGCTGGCCTCCTCGATCCCGGACAAGATCCGCGGCCGCAAGGTGGTCTGCCACAACAACCTCATCGGAGACGTCCGCAACATGGGCGCCGAGTACGTCGACGAGGACGTGGTCGTGGACGCGGACCTGGTCACCGGCCGCACCGGCGCCCACCACCACCTGTTCGCCCGCCGGATCATCGAGCTGATCGCGGCCGGGCGGGGTGCGCGGGGGGCCGGCTGATGGCCGGGCTGCGGTGGTCGCACGTGGCCCTGAACTGCACGGACCAGAAGACCACCGAGGAGTTCTACACCCGGTACTTCGGCTTCGCCCGGGCCCGGGTGGTCGACCTGGGGGAGGCCCGGATCGTGTTCCTGCGCCGGGGGGACGCGTACCTGGAGCTCTTCGCGGCCGACGGCGAACCGGCCCGCGAGGCGCACGACGACGGGCCGCAGGCAGCGGGGCGGATGCGCCACCTGGCCTTCCAGACCGACGACGTGGACGCGTTCCTGGCATCGCTCGGCGACGCGGCCGAAGTGACCCTGGGGCCGCTGGACTTCGACGACTTCATCTGCGGCTGGCGGACCGTGTGGGTCCGCGACCCCGACGGGGTGATCGTCGAGGTCAGCCAGGGATTCGAGGACGACCGCACGCCTTCAGAGAATAAGGACGGTGCATGACCATGGCGGACGCCGTGAGCTTCTCCTTCTCCGACACCATCGCGGGCTATGTCGGCCGCTTCGACTCCGGGACCAGGCTGCTGCGGCTGAGGACCTCGGACGGCCGAGAGTTCGACGTCTCGCTGGCCGGCGACCCGAGCGCCGAACTGGTCCGCAACCTCGACGAGCCCTACATCGACGCTTCCGGGCACATCGACGAGATGCTCTCGCCGGGCCGGTTCCTCTTCGTCTACGGGGTCCACTACCCCGAGCACGGCGGCCGCTTCGACGCCAAGCGCCTGGTGTTCCTGGGCCGCGGCGCCGAGGACTTCCGCTTCGAGGAGCCCAGCTGGTGGGTCAAGCAGATCGAGTCGCTGGCCGACTTCTACAAGCGGGCCCAGTTCGGCGACGGACCGGTGGACTTCACCGAGTACCGCACCGAGATCCGGCTCGGCGGCGACAAGACCGCCAGCCACGTCCAGGAGACCGACACGATCTCCCGCCTGGTCTACGGCATGGCCTCGGCCTACCTGCTGACCGGCAAGGACGAGTACCTGGAGGTCGCGGAGCGCGGCACGGAGTACCTGCGCAAGCACATGCGGGTCGTGGACGGCGAGGAGGACGTGGTCTTCTGGTACCACGGCATCAGCGTCGACGGGGACACCGAACGCAAGCTGTTCACCTCGGAGTTCTCCGACGACTACGACGCGATCCCGATGTACGAGCAGATCTACGCGCTGGCCGGGCCCATCCAGACGTACCGGGTCACCGGTGACATCCGGATCAAGAACGACGCGGACGCCACCATCCGGCTGTTCGACAAGTTCTTCTTCGATCCGGAGCAGGGCGGCTACTACTCGCACATCGACCCGATCCTCTTCAGCGCGGACCACGAGTCCCTGGGAGAGAACGCCGAGCGCAAGAACTGGAACTCGGTCGGCGACCACGCGCCCGCGTACCTGATCAACCTGTACCTGGCGACCGGCGAGCAGAAGTACGCCGACTTCCTCGAATACACCTTCGACACCATCGCGGACAAGTTCCCGGACTACAAGAACAGCCCCTTCGTCCAGGAGCGCTTCAACCGCGACTGGTCCCACGACAAGGCGCACAGCTGGCAGCAGGACCGCGCGGTCGTCGGCCACAACCTGAAGATCGCCTGGAACCTGATGCGGATGAACTCGCTGAAGGCCAAGCCGGCGTACGAGGAGCTCGCCCGCAAGATCGGCGAGATCATGCCGGCGGTCGGCAGCGACGTCCAGCGCGGCGGCTGGTACGACGTCGTGGAGCGGGTGAAGCGGGGGGACCAGGAGACGTATCGTTTCGCCTGGCACGACCGCAAGGCCTGGTGGCAGCAGGAGCAGGCGATCCTCGCCTACCTCATCCTGCACGGCACGGTCGGCGGCGACGCGTTCCTGCGCGAGGCCCGGCAGGCGCAGTCCTTCTACAACACCTTCTTCCTCGACCACGACGAGGGAGCCGTCTACTTCAACGTGCTCGCCAGCGGTACGCCGTACCTGCTCGGCACCGAGCGGCTCAAGGGCAGCCACTCGATGTCCATGTACCACTCGGCCGAGCTCTGCTACCTCTCCGCCGTCTACAACAACCTGCTCATCAACGGCCGGGAGATGGACTTCCACTTCCAGCCCGACCCGACCGGCCTGCCCGACCGCGTCCTGCGCGTCTCGCCCGACCTGCTGCCCGCGGGCTCGGTGCGGATCGCGTCCGTGGAGATCGACGAGAAGCCGTACGAGGACTTCGACGCGGACGGGCTCACCGTCCGCCTCCCCGACGTCCAGGGCCGGGTCAAGGTCAAGGTCCGGCTGCGGCCGGTGACTTCATAGCGCTCAACGGGGGGCGCCCCAACATGAGGGGAAAGCAATGACACTGAACGTGAAGGAACGCCGCAACAAGACGGGCACCGTGCTCGTCGCCACCGGCGAGATCAACAGCGAGACGTCCGGAGCACTCCTCCAGTCCCTGCTGCCGCTGGTCCGCGAGGGCCGGCCGCTTCGCATCGACCTCACGGCCGTCACGTACGTCTCCAGCGCCGGGCTGCGCACCCTGCTCGTCGTCTACCGCGAGGCCCAGCACACCGGGGTCGCGGTGACCCTGTACGGGGTCAGCGAGGAAGTCCGGTTCGTCATGTCGGCCACCGGGTTCCTCGACTTCTTCTCGACCGGCGAGGCCGAGGCCGCGAATGCCAAGGCCGCCGCGAACGCCAAGGCCGCCGAGGGCGCCAAGGCACGGGCCGCACGATGACCGAGTCCCAGTCCGATCAGGTCCTGCGCGTCGACGCGTACCCGACCCACGAGGTGGGCGGGTACCGCGTCCGCGCCGGCAAACCGTTCCCCTTCGGGGCCAACGTGGTCCCGGGCGGGGTCAGCTTCTCCGTCTTCTCCGACCAGGCCACCTCCATGACCCTGGTCATCTTCAAGCGCGGAGAGCCCGAGCCGATGGCCGAGCTGGAATTCCCCGAGGAGTTCCGCACCGGCAGCGTCTTCGCCATGACGGTCTTCGGCCTCGACCACGAGAACATCGAGTACGGCTACCGGGCCGACGGCCCGTACGACCCGGTCACCGGCCACCGCTTCGACGCCCGCCAGATCCTCTCCGACCCGTACGCCCGGCTGATCGCCGGCCGCGACGTGTGGGGCGTGGAGCCGGACTACAGTCGCGGCTACCAGTACCGCTCCCGGGTCTGCCTCCAGGACTTCGACTGGGGCGACGACACCCCGCTGCGGACTCCCGCCGAGGACCTCGTCGTCTACGAGGCGCACGTGCGCGGCTTCACCCGGCACCCGTCGTCGGGGGTCACCGCCCCCGGCACCTTCGCGGGGCTGCGGGAGAAGATCCCGTACCTGAAGGAGCTCGGCGTCAACTGCATCGAGCTGCTCCCGGTGTTCGAGTTCGACGAGAGCGACAACCCGCGCACCAACCCGGAGACGGGGGAACGGCTCTTCGACTACTGGGGCTACAACACGATCTCGTTCTTCGCCCCCAAGGCCGGCTACGCGGCCACCGGACGCTACGGGATGCAGGGCGACGAGTTCCGCACCCTGATCAAGGACCTGCACGCGGCAGGCATCGAAGTCATCCTCGACGTCGTCTTCAACCACACCGCCGAGGGCAACGAGCAGGGCCCGACGATCTCCTTCAAGGGCCTCGACAACGCCACGTACTACATGCTCACGCCCGAGGGGTACTACTTCAACTTCAGCGGCACGGGCAACACGGTCAACTGCAACCACCCCGTCGTGCGCAACTACGTGCTCGACTGCCTGCGCCACTGGGTCGCCGACTACCACATCGACGGCTTCCGATTCGACCTCGCCGCCATCCTCGGCCGGTCCCTGGACGGCACTCCGCTGCCCAACCCGCCGCTGCTGGAGCTGCTGGCCTTCGACCCGGTCCTGCGGCACACCAAGCTCATCGCCGAGGCCTGGGACGCCGGCGGCCTCTACGAGGTCGGCAACTTCCCGGCGTACGGCCGCTGGGCCGAGTGGAACGGGAAGTACCGCGACACCGTGCGCAGCTTCCTCAAGGGCGACCCCGGGGTGACCGGGGAGCTCGCCACCCGCATCGCCGGCTCGCCGGACCTCTACTCCAGCCGCGGGACCTCGGCCTCGGTCAACTTCCTGACGGCGCACGACGGCTTCACCCTCGCGGACCTGGTCTCGTACAACGACAAGCACAACGAGGCCAACGGCGAGGGCAACAACGACGGCGGCAACGACAACGCCAGCTGGAACTGCGGGGTCGAGGGGCCGACCGACGACCCCGAGGTGGGCGCGCTGCGGCTGCGCCAGATGAAGAACGCCCTCGCGATCCTCTTCACCAGCCAGGGCATTCCGATGCTGCTGGCCGGGGACGAGGTCGCGCGCACCCAGCAGGGCAACAACAACACGTACTGCCAGGACAACGAACTGTCCTGGTTCGACTGGGACCAGGTCGACGACAACGCCGAACTGCTCCGGTTCACCCGGGAGATGATCGCCTTCCGGAGGCGCCACCGCGAGCTGCGCTCCACCGCCCACCCCACCGGTCAGCTGCGGGACAGCCTCGGGCTGCCCGACATCAGCTGGCACGGGGAGCGGGCCTGGCAGCCCGACTGGTCGGCGCAGAGCCGGCTGCTGGCCGTGGCCCGCTGCGGCACCGGGGACGACGACGTGGTGTACGTGGCCATGAACGCGCACTGGGAACCGCACGACCTGGAACTGCCCGCCCTGCCCGGCGGCCGCAGCTGGCACCTCTTCGCGGACACCGGGGCCGCGGCCCCGCACGACATCCGCAGCCCCGGCGCCGAGCTCGAACTGGAGAACGCCGGCAAGTACCTGATCGGTCCGCGCTCCGTCGTGATCCTGGTCGGCCGCACGCCCGACCCCGACCCCGAGCTCTAGCCCCCGCACCGAAGGAGACCTGACATGCCGCTTTCCGTGTCCCTGAGCATCGAGGGCGACACCACCGTGATCGAACTGGCGGGGGAGCTGGACGCCAAGACCGCGCCGGACTTCCACCAGACCATCGAGAAGGCCGCCGGGCACGGCACCAACACCGTCGAGATCAGGATGGCGGGCGTCGGCTACATGGCCAGCGCCGGGCTGCGCTCCCTGGTCTTCGCCCAGCAGAAGGTGGCGAACCACGTCACCATCAAGGTGGTCGGCGCCATCGAGCCCGTCTCCCGGACCATCCGGACGGCCGGGCTGGACCGCAGCATCGTCCTCTCGGACGAGTGAGTCCGGTCCCGTGGCCGACATGGTCGAACTGGCGAGGACGCCTGCCGAACTGGAGGTGCCCGCCACCCTCGGGGCACTGGGCGACATCGCCGCGTTCGTCGTGCGGCTGGCCGCCCGGGCGGGCCTGGACAAGGGCGCCGCGTACCGGATCCGGCTGGCCGTGGACGAGCTGGCCACGAACATCGTGATGCACGGGTACCGGGGCGGCGACGGGCGGATCACCGTCCGCGGCAGCTCCGGTGCCGGGCGGGTGCAGGTCGCCATCGAGGACGCGGCACCCCCCTTCGACCCCGTCCGGGGCCGCCTCCCGCCCGACCCCGGGGTTCCCCCGGAGCGCAGGCGGATCGGCGGCCTCGGCATCCACCTGGCGCTGACCAGCGTGGACGAGTTCGCCTACGTCCACAGGGACGGCCGCAACATCAGCACGCTGACCGTGAAGGCCGAGGGGACGGACCGATGCCCTCCACGACCGTGATCATCCTCGACGAGTACCCGCCTCCTCCGCTCGAACTGCTCGACGCACTGCGCGAGATGGACGCGGAGCTCATCCCGCGCACCCTCGCCGAACTGCTGTCGGGACCACAGGAGGAGCTGCCCGTCGCGGACGTGCTGCTCTCCCCGGCCCTGGCCGACGGGGACTCCGTACGGACGGCCGTGCGCCGGCTGCGCCGCTGGGCCGGGGCCCCCATCGTGGTCGTGTGGACCGTGGCCGAGTTCGGCGCCCTGGAGGAACACGTCCGGCTCGGCCACGACTACCTCGTACCGCCCTTCCTGCCCACCCTGGTCGGGGCCCGCCTGCACAGCTGCTCGGAGCGCGCCGGACTCGGCCGCACCCTGCGCGAGGCCGATGCCCGGGCCGAACTCATGGGATACGAGAAGGAGTTGGAGATCGGCCGGGAGATCCAGGCCGGCTTCCTGCCGGAATCGCTGCCGGTCCCCGAGGGCTGGGAGATCGACGTGCGGTTCCGGCCCGCCCGGCAGGTCGCCGGGGACTTCTACGACGTCTTCGAGATCTCCCGCGGCCGACGGCTCGCCTTCGTCGTGGCCGACGTCTGCGACAAGGGCGTGGGCGCCGCGCTGTTCATGGCGCTCATCCGCTCCCTGCTGCGGCACACCGCCGAGAACAGCGGCCTCCAGCACCTGGTGGCCGCCGGCCGGGCGGGCGGCAGCCGGCGGATCCCGGTCGTCGGCGCGACGCCGCTGCTCAACGCGGTCACCGCAACCAACGGCTACCTGACCCGCAACCACCTGCGTCAGGGCTACTTCGCCACCCTGTTCTTCGGGGTGCTGGACCCGCTCACCGGCAGCCTCGTCTACATCAACGGCGGCCACAACCCGCCCCTGCTGCTGTCCGCCGACGGCAGCGTGCCGCGCGCGCTGGACGTCACCGGACCGGCCGTCGGGGTGCTCCCCGACTGCGTGTACACCCTCGGCTACGCCCAGTTGAACCCCGGCGACACCCTCTTCGTGTTCACCGACGGAGTGCCCGAGGCGCGCTGCCCCAGCGGCAGCTTCCTCGGCGACGACCGGATGCTGGAGCTGCTCGCCGGACCCCCGGCGAGCGGCAGGGAGGTGGTCGACCGGATGGACATGGCCGTACGCGAACACACCGGCACAGCCGAACAGCACGACGACGTCACCATGCTGGCCCTGCACCGGCCACGTGCGGCGCGGGGGCCGCACGCGGGCGGTGCCGGTCACCTGGTGGTGGCCTAGATGGCCAGGACCATCGTGGTGCACTCGCACCGCGGCGGCACCGGAAAGTCCTCGGTACTGGCGAACCTCGCCCTGCTCATCGCGGGCGAGGGACGCCGGGTGGGGGTGGTCGACACGGACATCCAGTCGCCCACCCTGGACCTGCTCTTCCGGCTCGGCCCGGGTCCCGCCCTGGCCGACTACCTGCTCGGACGCTGCGAGATCGAGGCCACGGCCCAGCAGGTGGGCGCCGATCCCGGCCTGGGCCTCTACGTCGTCCCGGCCCGGACCGGGACGGCCGCCCTGCGGGAGATCATGACCACCGGCTACGACGTGGGGCTGCTGCCGGAGGGCTTCGACCGGCTGGCCGGGCACTACGCCCTCGACGTGCTGCTGCTCGACACCCACGCCGGACTCAACAACGAGTCGGTGACCGCCATGGCGAGCGCCGACGTGCTGATGATCATGGCCCGGGCGGACCGGATCGACCTCCAGGGGGTCGAGGAGACCATCGCCCTGACCGGGCGGCTGTCCTGCCGGCGGGCCCTGGTGATGAGCATGGCCCCCGAGGGCATCGACCGCGAGGCGGCCCGCCGGCGCGCGGAGGAGGTCTACTGCGCGCCCCTCGCCGGAATCCTTCCCTATGTACCGGAAATGGCGGCCCTCTACGGCGAACGCATATTCGCCGAAGCCCACCCCGACCACCCCCTGGTCGGTGAATTCCGCACCATCATATCGGCGTTGGACGCACGTGACGAAGTATCGCGGGCCTGACGCCATCCCCTTACGCCCCTAGCGGGGGGCGTGTTGAATCGGCAGCGAATCCGGCACATCAGAACAGGAGAAGAGTCATGAAGATTCTCGTCGTCATGACGGCCAAGGCCACGCTCCATCTGCTGGACGGGGAACAGCACCCCTCGGGATTCTGGGCCGAGGAATTCGTCGTGCCCTATAACCTCTTCAGGGCGGCCGGCCACACCGTGGACGTGGCGACGATCGGCGGCTCGGCCCCCACGGTCGACCAGACCAGCATCGACCCCCAGTTCCTCCAGTGGGTCCGCCCCCAGGGTTCGCCGGACGAGGACGCGGCCAACGCCGCCGAGTACGTCCGGGTCATCGAGAACACCCCCCAGCTGAGAGCCCCCATCGCCCTGGAGGGCCTCGGCGAGAAGGACATCGCGGACTACGACGGCATCTACATCAGCGGCGGCCACGGCGCCATCGGCGACCTCCCCAAGTCCGACGAGCTGGCCCAGATCCTGCGCTGGGCCATCGCCCAGGACAAGCCGCTCGCCACCGTCTGCCACGGCCACACCTCGCTGCTCGCGCTGCGCGACGGCGAGGGCCGCTGGCCCTTCGAGGGCTACCGGATGACGGCCTTCTCGCACAGCGAGGAACTGGTCACGAACATGGCCGGCCGCCTCCCGCTGATCCTGGAGGCCGAGCTCACCCGGCTCGGCGCGCGGTACGAGAAGGCCGAGGCGATCTGGGACTCCCACGTCGTCGTGGACCGCAGGCTCACGACCGGACAGAACCCGTACTCCTCCAAGGCCCTTGCCGAGACGTTCTTACGGCAGCTCGCGCAGGGCTAGCAGGACCGCCCCGCACCCCGACACCGGAAGGCAGCCATGACCAAGCGCGAGCTCAGCGACCAGCCCTTGGCCAACCCCGGGAAACTGTTCATCGGCGGCACCTGGGTCCCGGCCCGGGACGGCCGTACCGAGCCGGACATCAGCCCCGTGGACGGACAGGAGATCGTTCCGGTGGCCCAGGCCACCGCCGCCGACGCGGACGCGGCCGTTGCCGCCGCCCGCAAGGCGTACGAGGAAGGTCCCTGGAGCAGACTCTCCGCCCAGGAGCGCGCGCTGCGGCTGAACCGGGTCGGTGAGCTCATCGAGCGGGACCTGGAGGAGATCGCCCTCCTGGAGACGGTGGACATGGGCAAGCCCTTCGCCTTCTCCAGCACCGTCGACGCCCCCATGGCCGCCCAGCTCATGCACTACTACGCCGGGGCCGTGACCCGGGTGGACGGCTCCTCGCGGGCCCCGGCCGGCGGGCAGCTCGCGTACACCCTGCGCGAACCGCTGGGCGTGGTCTGCGCCATCACCCCGTTCAACTTCCCGCTGCTGCTGTCGATGACCAAGATCGCCCCAGCCCTCGCGGCCGGGAACACGGTGGTCCACAAGCCCTCCCCGGCCACCCCGCTCACCGCCCTGAAGATCGCCGAGCTCTTCCAGGAGGCGGAGATCCCGGACGGGGTGCTGAACGTCATCACCGGTCCCGGCGTGGAACTGGGGGAGACCCTCACCGACCACCCGGACATCGACAAGATCGCGTTCACCGGCTCCACCTCCGTCGGCCAGTCCATCATCCGCAAGGCGGCCGGCACCCTGAAGAAGGTGACGATGGAGCTCGGCGGCAAGTCCGCCAACATCGTCTTCGCCGACGCCGACCTCGACGCCGCCGAGGAACTCGCCTTCTTCGGCATCTACTACAACAAGGGCGAGATCTGCACCGCCGGCTCCCGGCTGCTGCTGCACCGCCCCATCCACGACGAGATGGTCGAACGCCTCGTCCGCAGGGCCGCCGCCCTCAAACCCGGTGACCCGCGCGACCCGGCCACCCTCTTCGGGCCGCTCGCCCACCGGGGCCAGTTCGACAAGGTCAGCTCCTACATCGAGATCGGCGAGAAGGAAGGCGCGGTCCTGCGCACCGGCGGCACCGGGTGGACCCCCGAGGGCGCCTCCGGCGAGCTCTCGGCCGGCCTGTACTTCCTGCCGACCGTCTTCACCGGTGTCGACAACAGCATGCGGATCGCCCAGGAGGAGATCTTCGGGCCGGTCCTGTCGATCATCCCCTTCGACACCGAGGAGGACGCCGTACGCATCGCGAACGACAGCGCGTACGGCCTCGCCGCCGGGGTCCACACCAAGGACCTGCGCCGCGCCCACCGCGTCGCCTCGCAGATCAAGGCGGGCACGGTCTGGGTGAATTGCTACAACCAGTACGACCCCTCCGTGCCCTACGGCGGCTACAAGGCCTCCGGCTACGGCCGCGAGTGCGGCCCCGAGTCGCTGGAGAGCTACACCCAGACCAAGTCGGTCTGGATCGGCATGGACTGACACCCCGACCCGTTCACGACAGGCCCCGCGCGGACCCGAGGAGCGTCAATGCGGACAGGCATCATCGGCACCGGCAGGATCGGCTCGACCCTCGCACGGATCCTGGTGGCCGCGGGCCACGAGGTCGTGCTCGCCAACGCCCGTGGCCCGCAGAGCCTGGCGGCCCTGGTCGCCGAACTCGGCCCCGGGGGGGGGGGGGGGGGGGGGGGGGGGGGGGGGGGGGGGGGGGGGGGTGGGGGGGGGGGGGGGGGTGGTTGGGGGGGGGGGGGGGGGGTGGGGGG
>NZ_JBVJUY010000012.1:0-101729 GCF_055604165.1 Streptomyces sp. NPDC037242 | reverse complement strand
TCCCGCCCCCCCCCCCCCCTCCCCCCCCCCCCCCCGCCCCCCCCCCCCCCCCACCCCCCCCCCCCCCCCCCCCCCCCCCCCCCCCCCCCCCCCCCCCGGACCGGGCCGGACTGCTGGTGCTGATGGTGCCTTTCGACGGCGTCCAGGGGCTGCTGCCGCAGGACGCCGTACGAGACACCGTGCTGGTAGACGCCACCAACGCGTTCGCCGGCGCCGGAAATCCCCGGGACCTGGCCGGGCGCGGCTCCAGCGAGCTCGTCGCCGAGTGGTATCCCGGCGCCCGGGTGGTGAAATCCCTGAACACCATGCACTTCGAGACCCTCGCCGTCGCCGGTACGACACGGGGTGAACGCCTGGCCCATTTCACGGCGGGCGACGACGGGAAAGCGAAAGAAATCGTCGCGGGAATCATCACGGATCTGGGATTCGCCCCCGTCGACACCGGTCCGCTGCACTCCGGAGGAATTCTCCAACAGCCCGGCGGACCCCTCTTCAACCGGCCGCTCACGGAAGCGCAGGCGCTGGCATGGATCTCTCACTGAACGTGAACGGAAGACCCGAGCGGTTCGCGGCCCGGCCGAACGAACTGCTCGTGGAACGGCTCCGCGACGGCCTGGGACTGACCGGCACCAAGGTGGGCTGCGACACCGGCCAGTGCGGCTCCTGCGTCGTGCGGCTCGACGGCCGGTCCGTCAAGAGCTGCCTGGTCCTCACCGCCTCGGCCGCCGGCTCCGCGGTGACCACCATCGAGGGCGTCACCACCCCGGGCGGGGAGCTCACCGGGCTCCAGGAGGCCCTGCGCCAGGAGCACGGCACCCAGTGCGGCTTCTGCACCCCCGGGATGGTCATGGCCCTCGGCGAACTCGTCGAGACCGCGCTCGCCAACAGCGCCGCGGACCGCGAGGCCCCCACCGAGCCCGAGATCCGCGAGTGGCTCACCGGGAACCTGTGCCGCTGCACCGGCTACCACAGCGTCGTACGCGGAGTGCAGCGCGCCTGCCGCGCCGCCCGGGCCGAAGCGCCCGCCGCAGCCGCCGCGTCCCCGGCGTCCGCCCCCGGACAGGAGGTGTGAGGGAGATGACCGCAGTGACGGGGGAAGCCACCACCACGCCAAGCGGCCCGCTGGGCCGGCCGCTGGACAGCCGTGAGGATCCGCAACTGCTGCGCGGCGAGGCCACGTACGTGGCCGACATCAACCTGCCGGGCACCGCCCACATGGCCATCCTCGGCAGTCCGGTGGCCCACGCGAAGATCCTCTCCATCGAGACCAAGGCGGCCGAGCAGCTCCCGGGCGTACTGAAAGTGGCCACCGCCGCCGACTTCGCCGACGTCATGCCGCTGCCCTGCATCTGGATACCCGGCGGAGTCGAGAGCCACTTCCCGCCCCACCCCTACGGACTTCCCGGCTCCCGCCCGGTCCTCAGTGGCGACACCGTCCGCCACGTCGGCGACGCCATCGCCGTGGTCGTCGCCGAGACCCCGCGCGAGGCCGCCGCCGCGCTCGCCGCCATCGTCGTCGAGTACGAGCCGCTGCCCGTGGTCACCCGGGCCGACGCCGCGCTCGCCGACGGCGCCCCCCAGCTGCACGAGGCGGTACCGGGCAACCTGAACGCGTACTGGACGTGCGGCGACAAAGACCGCACCGACGCGGCCATCGCCGCGGCCGAGGTCACCGTCGAACTGGACCTGGTCAACCAGCGCACGGTCAACAGCCCCATCGAGCCGCGTGGCGCGGTCGGCGACCACAACGCCGCCACCGGCGAGTACACGCTGTACGCCTCCACCCAGGGCCCGCACAACCACCGCTTCCTGCTCTCCGCGCTGGTCCTCGGGATCCCCTTCAACAAGCTCCGCGTGGTCGCCCCCACCGTCGGCGGCAGCTTCGGCACCAAGGGCTACCTCTACCCCGACATGGCGCTGGTCCTGCTGCTCTCCAAGGAGCTCGGCCGGCCCGTGAAGTGGGTCGACACCCGCACCGGCCTGATGAACTCCACCGTCCAGGGCCGCGACCACCGCCAGCACGTCACCCTCGCCGGCACCCGCGACGGCCGTATCACCGGCCTGCGCTGCACCAGCTACGCCAACCTCGGCGCGTACCCCTCCACCATCGGCCCCGGTGTCGCCACCGCGCTGATGGGCCGCTCCATCAGCGGGATGTACGACATCCCCGCCGCTTTCTGCGAGGTCTACGCCGCCTTCACCAACACCGTCCCGCTCGGCGCCCAGCGCGGCAGCGGGCGGGCCGAGGCCGCCTTCCTGATGGAGCGCCTGGTCGACCGGTACGCCTGCGAGATCGGCATGGACCCGGCGGAGGTGCGCCGCAAGAACCTGGTCCCGAAGGAGAAGTTCCCGTACGACAACGGCCTCGGCTGGACCTACGACTCCGGGAACTACCTGCTGAACTTCGACCGGGCGATCGAGCTGTCGGGCTACGCCGACATGCCCGCCCGCAAGGCCGAGGCCCGCACCCGCGGCAAGCGGCTCGGCGTCGGCATCGCCACCTACGTCGCCATCTGCGGGGTCGGCCCCTCCACCCGGATGTCCCAGGAGGGCATGCTCGGCGGCACCTGGGAGAGCGCGAACATCCGCGTCCACCCGACCGGCGAGGTCACCGTCACCGTCGGCTCCGCCTCCACCGGCCAGAGCCACGGCACCGTCTTCGCGCAGGTCGCCGCCGACGAGCTCGGCATCGACCCCGACCAGGTCCAGGTGTACGAGGGAGACACGCTCAAGGCCCCGTACGGGCAGGGCACCTACGGCTCGCGCTCCTACAGCATGGCCGCGCCCGCCGTCGCCCTCACCGCCCGGAAGATCAGGAACAAGCTGGTCAGGGCCGGAGCCGTCTTCCTGGGGATCCCCGAGGACAAGGCGGTCTACGCGGGCGGCCGGGTCCACGAAGAGGGCAACGAGGCGAACGGCAAGACCTTCGCCGAGCTCGCGATGGCCATGTGGTACGGCTGGGGGCTGCCCCCGGACATCGAACCCGCCCTCGACGAGACCACCCACTTCGACCCGCCGGACTTCAACTACCCCTTCGGGACCCACGTCGCGGTCGTCGAGGTCGACGAACTGACCGGCGGGACCGAGGTGGTGGCCTACACCGCCGTCGACGACGCCGGCAACATCGGCAACCCCAAGGTGGTCCTCGGCCAGATCGAGGGCAGCATCGTGCACGGCCTCGGCCAGGCGCTGATGGAGGCCGCCGAGTACGACGAGAACGGGCTGCTGGTCACCAGCGACCTCACCACCTACGCCCTGCCGCGCGCGGCCGACGTACCGTTCTTCGCCCTCGACAAGACCGTCACGCCGTCCCCGCACAACCCGCTCGGCGCCAAGGGCGCCGGTGAGATCGCCACCGTGCCGCCCGCCGCCGCCGTCGTCAACGCGGTCGTCGACGCCCTCGGCGACCTGGGCGTGCGGCACATCGACATGCCCCTGACCCCCGAGAAGGTCTGGCGCGCGATGCAGGGAGGCAACCGGTGATCCTCGCCGAGTTCGACTACGTACGGCCCGCCGGCCTCGACGAGGCGCTGAACCTGCTGTCCGCCACCCGGGGCGCCCGGGTGCTGGCCGGGGGCCAGAGCCTGCTGCCCGACCTGCGCACCGGGGCCGACCGGGCCCGCCTGCTGGTCGACGTGACGCACCTGGAGGAGCTGAGCGGCGTCGAGCGGACCTCGGAGGGGCTGCGCATCGGGGCCCTGACGAGGCTCGCCGAACTCGCCGCGCACCCGCAGGTACTCGCCGAAGCCCCCGAGCTGGCGGCCGCGGCCCGCGCCAACGGCGACCCGCAGGTCCGCAACCTCGGCACCGTCGGCGGCAACCTCGCCGCCACCGGGCGGGCCACCGACCTGCCGGTCGCGGCCATCGCCGCCGACGGGCTGGTCGAGCTGGCCGGCCCCGGCGGCCGCTCGGCGGTGCGGGCCGAGGAGTTCGCCGCCACCGGAGCGCCCGCCGGCGCCGTGGTCACCGCCCTGCTCGTACCCGGCGCGGGTCGGGGCCGGCGGGGCGGGGCCTTCGAGAAGACCGCCGACCGGGCCACCCGCTACCCGGTGTGCGCCACCGCGGTACGGATCACCCCCGACGGGCTGCGCATCGCCGTCACCGGAGCCACCGCCCGCGCGCTGCGGCTGCGCGGGGTCGAAGACAGGCTGCGCGGGGGCCCGTACACGACGGAGGCCGTGCTCGCGGCCTTCCGCGCCGAGCCCCGGGAGCTCTTCGTCCCCGGGCGCGGCACCTCGGCCGAGTACCTGGGCCACCTCGCGGGGGTGCTGACCGCCCGCGCGCTGGCGAGGGCGCAGGACCAGGCCCTCGCCTGACCGCTCACCACGGGGAGTTGAGTGAAGCAGTGGAACCGTCCGAGACGACCACGCGGAGCACGAAGGGCCCGACCGGGCCACCGCCGACCACAGGGGTTCCCTTGCACCCTCCCGTCCCAGGCACTCCCGCGGCTCCCGCCACCCACCGGGCCGGCGGGCCGAGGGGCTCCGGATTCTGGCTGGTGGGCGCGGTCCTCGTGCTGCTGATGCTCTCCTCCTCCGTCCCCTCCGCCCTGTACGTCCTCTACCAGGAGAAGTGGGGACTCTCCTCCGGCACGATCACGGTGGTCTTCGCCCTGTACGCCGTCACCGTGCTCGCCGGCCTGCTGCTGTTCGGATCCCTGTCGGACACCCTCGGCCGGCGCCCCGTCCTGGGCGCCGGCCTGGTCCTCGCGATCGTCTCCATGGCCCTGTTCGCCGGGGCCCAGGGGCTCGGGCTGCTGCTCGCCGCCCGCGCCGTGCAGGGGCTCGCGGTCGGCCTGGCCACCGGGGCGATGGGCGCCGCCCTGCTGGAACTGGCCCCCCGCGCGCGGCCCGCGCTCGGCGCCCAGGTCAACAGTGCGGGGCCGACCGTCGGGATCGGCCTGGGCGGGCTCGGGGCCGGGCTGCTCGTCCAGTACGCGCCCGCCCCGACCGTACTGACGTACCTGGTGCTGATCGGTGCCTTCGGCGGCGTGCTGGCCGGCGTGGTGCGGATGGCGGAGAGCGCCCCCGGATCCGGCGGCCGGCCGCGCATCGCCCCGCACCGGATCCGGATCCCGGCCGCGGTGCGCGGCCGGTTCGCCGTACTCGTCCTGACCATCGTCGCCGTCTGGTCGGTCGGCGGCTTCTACCTCTCGCTCGGCCCGCACCTGGCCCTGTCGCTGCTCGAATCCACCAACTACCTCGTCGGCGGGGCCACCGTGGCCCTCCTCGCGGGCGCCGCCACCGCGGCCCAGCTGCTGCTCGGCCGCACCGAGGCGCTGCGCACGGCGGTGCTCGGACTGTGCGGGCTGCTCGCCGGGCTCGGCCTGGTCCTGCTGGCGCTGGGCCTCGGCTCGGCCGCCGTGTTCCTCGCCGGCACCGCCGTGCTCGGCAGCGGCTGGGGGGCGGCGTTCCTCGGCTCCTTCCGCGCCCTGAGCACCCTCGCCGAGCCCGCGCACCGCGGTGAACTGACCGCCGCCGTCTACGTGTTCGCGTACCTGGCGATGAGCGTGCCCGCGGTGCTCGCCGGGCTGCTCACCAACATCCACGGCCTGCAGCGCACGTCGGTCGGCTTCATGGCGGCCGTCGCCGCGGTGTGCGCGCTGGCCCTGGTGGCGACCCTGCGGCTGGCCGCCCGCAGCGACGCGGAGGGGAGCCGGACATGAATCCCGAGGTGCTGCGCTCGGCCCTGCGCGGGCTGGAGATCTTCGAAGGCCTCACCGAGGGCCAGCTGGACTGGCTGGTCTCGGTCTCCGAGCCCCGGGTGCTGGCCGACGGGGAGATCCTCTTCCGAGACGGGGAGGAGGCCACCGGCTTCCACGTCCTGCTCTCGGGCGGGCTCGTGGTGACCAAGGTCGTCGACGGCCGTGAGGAGGTGCTCACCCGGCACTCCACCGAGGAGGAGGGCGCCGCCGAGGAGCACGACGGGAAGCCCTCCGCGGCCCACCGGTTCACCGGGGAGCTGCCGTTGCTGACCGACGGCGCGTACGTGGCCACCGCGGCCGCGAGCGGTCCGGCCACCACCGTGGTGGCGTATGCGAAGCCGGTGTTCTTCGAGATGCTGACCCGCTGCCACGGGGTGGCGGCCGTACTGATCCCGGTGCTGGCCTGGCGGATCAAGTCCTCCGAGGTCCAGGCGCGCAAACGGGCCACCGTCGAGGCCCTCGGCACCCTCGCCGCGGGGCTCGCGCACGAGCTGAACAACCCCGCGGCGGCCGTCGCCCGCGCCGCGCAGGAGCTGGTGCCCGCCCTGGACGGGCTCACCCGCACCGCCCAGGCCTGGGGGGCCGCCGCGACGGGCGCGGAGCGCTCCGTACTCGACCGGCTGGCCGACGAACTCGACAAGGTGCCGCCGCCCGTGGTGAGCGATCCGCTCGCCCAGGCCGACGCCGAGGAGGAGATCGCCGACTGGGCCGAGGAGGCGGGCGCCGAGCGTCCCGGACTGCTCGGCTCCGGCGTCGCGGACCTCGGGCTGGAGCTGGGCTGGCTGCTGGAGCGGCTGGAGGGGGTCGGCGAGCCGGCCCTGCCCGCCGCGCTGGACCACCTCGCGGCGCTCCTGGAGATCCGGTCGCTGGCGGCCGAGCTCCGCGCGGCCGGGCCGCGGATCTCCCAACTGGTCTCCGCCACCCGGGATTACGCCAATCTCGACCGCGCGCCCGAGCAGCGCTTCGCGGTGACCGACGGGCTGGAGAACACGCTGGTCGTGCTGCGTTCCAAGCTCACCGGCATCAGCATCGTACGTGAGTACCACCCCGACCTGCCCGAACTGACGGGCTACCCGAGCGAGTTGAACCAGGTGTGGACCAACCTGGTCGACAACTCGGCCGAGGCCATGGAGGGCTCCGGCGTGCTCACCCTGCGCGTCCGGGTCGAGGGCGTCTGCATGGTCGTCGAGATCGCCGACAGTGGCCGGGGCATCCCGGAGGAATCCCTGCCCCGGATCTTCGAACCCTTCTACACCACCAAGGACGTGGGCAAGGGCACGGGGCTCGGCCTGCACCTCAGCTACCGCATCGTGACCCAGCGCCACCACGGGTCGATCACCGCCCGGTCGCGCCCGGGGGAGACCCGGATGCTCGTCCGGCTGCCCCTGTCGGGGACGGACCCCTCCTGCGCCGTACCGGCCACCAGTTCCGCCACCAGTCCCGCCACCAGTTGAAAGAACGGAGTCGACATGACCAAGTACGACATCGCCAAGCTGCACCCGGTGTTCGTCCGCCAGATGGAGGCGCTGGCCGCCCTGGACATCGAGGCGGTCATGAAGAACTACACCGACGACGCCGTGCTGTTGCGCTTCGAGGGCGTCTCGGTGGGGATCGAGGCCGTGCGCGAGACGTTCACCGGATACCTCACCGTGAAGCCCACCCTGGTGGAGCTCCAGGAGTACGTCGAGACCGAGGACACGATCTTCTACCGGGCGGTCATGAACCTGAACGGCGAACCGGAGCATGCGTTCGGGACACTCGTCGTCCGCGATGGCCGGATCTGGCGGCAGACCGCCGGCTTCGGCGGCTGACCCCCGAGATCTGGGTAGCGTGAGCGGGGAGGGCCGGGCAGCGCCCTCCCCGGGCACGCGTGAAGGTTGCGAGCGCAAGGGTGAAGGGGAGGCCATGGAACAGGAAACGAACCGGGTCGAGGCGTTCAGCGACGGCGTATTCGCCATCGTGATCACGATCCTGGTGCTGGAGTTAAAGGTTCCGGAAGGCCAGGGCGACGAGCTCTGGCACGGGCTGCGGGAACAATGGCCGCACTACGCGGCGTACGTCGTGAGTTTCCTGATCATCGGCGTCATGTGGGTCAATCACCACACGATCTTCAGTCACCTCAAGCGCGTGGACCGACCGCTGTTGTTCCTGAATCTCATGGTGCTGATGGTGGTATCGGTGATCCCCTACACCACCAATGTCCTCGCCGAACACCTGGTGAACGACGATTCGGCCAACGTGGCCGCCATCCTCTACAGTTCCTGGACCGTCGTCTACGCCCTCGCATTCCTCGCCTTCTGGTGGTACGTCACCCAGGTCGGCCACCTTTTCCACGAAACCGTGGACAAGGACGGGGCCCGCGCCACGCGGCTGCGATTCGGACTGGGCGCCATCGCCTACCCCTTGACCGTCGTCCTGTCCTTCTTCTCCGCTCCGCTCACTCTCGTCGCACACTTCCTGATTGCCCTCTACTACGCGGCGAACCAGATCCCCATCCCGCTCGTGGTAGGGGATGAGCGGCTCGAAACTGCCAGCGACCTCAGGAAGTAGCCGCCCGGGCCTACGGCCGTTCTGCGCGGTCAAGTAGGGTAATGGATCTAGCTGGTCGCGGGGGAGGCCGAGATGGCTCGCGTAGTTCTGCCGGAGGAATCCACCAAGGAAATCTCCGAATTGATCGACGTACTGATCTCACTTTTCTTCGAGTCCTTACCCCGGCGGGACCAGCGAAACTGGGCCCGCGTATATCTGAACGGCCTCGTGCGGACCACCGGAAAGAAAACAATCCGTAACATCGCCGGAACAGGGGCCAGTTCCGTCGAACAGAGCCTTCAGCAGTTCATCAGCAAGTCCCCCTGGGACTGGACTCCGGTACGCCGCTCACTCGCCCAGCACCTGGAACGCACCGCACAGCGACCGCTCGCCTGGGTGGTCCAGCCCATGGTCATCGAAAAGGCCGGCGACCGCTCCGTCGGCGTCGGCCGGCAGTTCGTCCCCCAGCTCGGCCGCACCGCCAACTGCCAGCAGGCCAGCGGGATCTGGCTCGCCTCCAGCGAGGCAGGCTTCCCCGTCGAATGGACCCTGACCCTCCCCGGTCCGTGGACCAGCGAACTCCTGCGCCGCCGCCGGGCCGGCATACCCGACACGGCCCGCTCCCTCACCCCCGCCCAGGACGCCGTACACGCCGTCCAGCGGATGGCCGCCACCTGGCAACTCCAGCGCCGACCCGTGGTGATGGAGGTCTCCAACACCGAACTCCCGCAGTGCGCCGAGTCCTTCGCGCTCCAGGACATCCCCTTCGTCTTCAAGGTGGACGGCTCGCTGCCCGTCTCCTTCGGGGGCGCCGCCCGCCACAAACCCGGACCGCACACCGCACCCGCCCGCGAGCTCATCGACTCCCTGCGCTCCCAGCGGCGCGTCGTCGAATGGACCCGGCACGGCCGCACCGAGGGAGCCGTGACCCTGCTGACCTCCGCCTCGGTCTTCGCCGCACCCGGCGAGGACCGGCCCGCGCCCGTCACCCCCACCCCGCTGCTGCTGGTGGGCGCGTGGACCGAAGCGGCCCTGCTGCCCTCCGAGTTCTGGATCACCAACATCGGCGACCGGCCGCTGGCGCAGCTCTTCCTGCTGGCCAAGCTCACCGACCGGGTCGCACTCGACTTCGCCGACGTCTGCGAACCCGTCGGCATCCGCGACTTCGAAGGCCGCTCCTTCCGGGGCTGGCACCACCACGCCACCCTCGCCAGCGTCGCCCACGCCGCGATGCTGCTGGGTGCCCGCGGGCGGCTGCCCGAGCCCTACCCGGGCCCGGCCAGGCCCGCCGCCACCCACGCGGCCGGCCGCACCGCCACGCCCCCGGTCCTGCCACCGCGCCCGCTCATCCCCGGCCAGAGCGCGCGCCGCGCGTTCATCCGCTGATGCTGGACATCGCCGCGGAGCTACGCGCGTGGTGTGCCGCCGGGCAGGACTTCGCGCTCGCCACCGTGGTCGCCGTCAGCGGCAGCGCCCCGCGCGGGCCCGGGGCCTCGCTCGCCGTGGACGCCGGCGGCACCGCGCTCGGCTCCCTCTCCGGGGGCTGCGTGGAATCGGCCGTGCACGAGCTCTGCCTGGAAGCCGTCGAGTCCGGCCAAGGCGGCCTGCACCGCTTCGGCTACAGCGACGACGACGCCTTCGCCGTGGGGCTGACCTGCGGCGGAGTCCTGGACGTGCTCGTCACCCCGGTGCGCGGGCGCGACCCGGTACGCCCCGTCCTCGGCTCGGTGCTCGACGCCGCCTGCGGCGGTGCGCGGGCCGCGCTCGCCCGGGTGGTGTCCGGTCCCGCGCGGCAGCTGGGCCGGGCCCTGGCCGTGCACCCCGACGGCCGCTACGAGGGCTGCCTGGGCGGGGGCGCGGAGCTGGACCGGGCCGCCGCCGGGCAGGCGCGGGCGCTGCTGCTGGCCGGGCGCACGGGCACCGCCGAGCTGGGCACGGCCGGCGGGCTGTGCGGGGAGCCGCTGACCCTGCTGGTCGAGTCGGCCGCCGAGCCGCCCCGGCTGATCGTGTACGGGGCCATCGACTTCGCCTCCGCCCTCGCGCGGATCGGCGCCTTCCTCGGGTACCGGGTCACCGTCTGTGACGCCCGGTCCGTCTTCGCGACGCGGGCCCGCTTCCCCGGCGCCGAGGAGGTCGTCGTGGACTGGCCCCACCGGCACCTCGCCGCGGAATCGGCCGCCGGCCGCCTGGATGGACGTACCGCCGTGTGCGTACTCACCCACGACGCCAGATTCGACGTACCGCTGCTCTCCCTGGCCCTGGGACTGCCCCTGGGGTACGTGGGAGCCATGGGATCGCGGCGCACCCACGCCGAGCGCACCGAGCGGCTCCGCGAGGAAGGCGTGCGGCCGGCCGCCCTGGCCCGGCTGCACTCGCCGATCGGCCTGGACCTGGGCGGGGGCACCCCCGAGGAGACCGCCCTGGCCATCGCGGCCGAGTTCACGGCGGTCAGGCACGGCGGAACGAGCCTGCCGCTGGGGCGGCGCACCGGCCCGGTGCACCGGCCCAGCGCGGTCCGGACCCCCGGAAGGACCAAGGTCCCGTAGGAAACGACCACCCGGCCCGGTATGTCCTGGACGATCAGCCCGGGCGGTGTAAACCCCAGGACATGGGAGAATGAAGTACGTGCGTTTTCCTCGGCTGCCCTGTCGAGGCACCTCCGATCGACTGGGATGTTCAGCACGTGCGTTTCCTCAATGACCTGAAGCCGCCGTACGACCTGACGTACGACGATGTGTTCATGGTGCCGAGCCGCTCCGCGGTCGGCTCCCGCCAGGGCGTCGACCTGTCCTCGCCCGACGGCACCGGCACCACCATTCCCCTGGTCGTGGCGAACATGACCGCCATCGCCGGCCGCCGGATGGCCGAGACCGTCGCCCGCCGCGGCGGCATCGTCGTCATCCCGCAGGACATCCCGATCGAGGTCGTCACCGACGTCATCTCCTGGGTGAAGACCCGCCACCACGTGCTCGACACCCCGATCACGCTGGCCCCCACCCAGACGGTCGCCGACGCGCTGTCGCTGCTGCCCAAGCGCGCCCACGGCGCCGGCGTCGTCGTCGACGACGAGGGCCGCCCCGTCGGCGTCGTCACCGACCACGACCTGACCGGCGTGGACCGCTTCACCCAGCTCTCCGAGGTCATGTCGAAGGAGCTGCTGCTCATCGACGCCGACATCGACCCCCGCGAGGCCTTCAACAAGCTCGACGCCGGCCACCGCAAGCTGGCCCCGGCGGTCGACAAGGACGGCAAGCTCGTCGGCATCCTCACCCGCAAGGGTGCGCTGCGCGCGACGCTCTACACCCCGGCCACCGACGCCAACGGCAAGCTGCGCATCGCGGCGGCCGTCGGCATCAACGGCGACTTCGTGGCCAAGGCCAAGCAGCTGCTCGACGCGGGCGTGGACACCATCGTCATCGACACCGCGCACGGCCACCAGGAATCGATGATCAACGCGATCAAGGCCGTCCGCGCCCTTGACCCGCAGGTCCCGATCGTGGCCGGCAACATCGTCGCCGCCGAGGGCGTCAAGGACCTCATCGACGCCGGCGCCGACATCATCAAGGTCGGTGTGGGCCCCGGCGCCATGTGCACCACCCGCATGATGACCGGCGTCGGCCGCCCGCAGTTCTCCGCTGTGCTGGAGTGCGCGGCCGAGGCGAAGAAGTACGGCAAGCACGTCTGGGCCGACGGCGGCGTCCGCCACCCGCGCGACGTGGCGATGGCGCTGGCCGCCGGTGCGTCCAACGTCATGATCGGCTCCTGGTTCGCCGGTACGTACGAGTCCCCGGGCGACCTGCAGCAGGCCGCCGACGGCCGCCTGTACAAGGAGTCCTTCGGCATGGCGTCCGCGCGTGCCGTGCGCAACCGCACCTCGGAGGAGTCGGCCTACGACCGCGCCCGCAAGGCGCTGTTCGAGGAGGGCATCTCCACCTCGCGCATGTTCCTGGACCCGGCCCGTCCGGGCGTCGAGGACCTGATCGACTCGATCATCGCGGGCGTCCGCTCCTCCTGCACCTACGCCGGTGCGGGCTCCCTCGCGGAGTTCGAGGAGAAGGCCGTGGTCGGCATCCAGTCCGCCGCCGGCTACGCCGAGGGCAAGCCGCTGCACGCCAGCTGGAGCTAGTCCTCCCCGCTTTTCCGGTGGCCCCGGCCGTCCTCTCGTGGACGGCCGGGGCCACCGGCGTTCCGGGCGGGGGCGCCGGATGCCGGATCCGCCGATGCGCGGGTCAGCGCCGGGGGAGCCGCTCTCCGGGCATCGAACTGTGCACTCCCGCCCGGTACTTGGGAATCCGTACGGTGATCTTCATGCCCGCGCCGACTCCGGTTTCGATGACGAGCCCGGAGTCGTCCCCGTACACCTGGCGCATCCGCTCGTCCACATTGGGCAGGCCGATCCCGGAGGCGGACCCCGTGCGTTCCCCCGCCAGGATCCGGCGCAGCAGGGCGGGATCCATCCCGACGCCGTTGTCCTCGATGGTGATCAGCGCCTCCGCGCCCGCGTCCCGGGCCGCGATCGTGATCCTGCACTCCTCGGTGGAGTCCTCCAGCCCGTGTTTGACGGCGTTCTCCACGAGCGGCTGGAGGCACAGGAACGGCAGCGCCACCGGCAGCACCTCCGGCGCCACCTGCAAGGTCACCTTCAGCCGGTCCCCGAACCGGGCCCCGGCCAGCGCCAGGTACTGCTCGATGGAACGCAACTCCTCCGCCAGCGTGGTGAAGTCCCCGTGCCGCCGGAACGAGTAGCGGGTGAAGTCCGCGAACTCCAGCAGCAGGTCCCGCGCCCGCTCCGGGTCCGTGCGCACGAACGAGGCGATGGCCGCGAGGGAGTTGAAGATGAAGTGCGGGGAGATCTGCGCCCGCAGCGCCTTGATCTCGGCCTCCATCAGCCGGGTCCGGGAGCGGTCCAGCTCGGAGAGCTCCAACTGGACGGAGACCCAGCGCGCCAGCTCGGTGGCGGCCCGCGCCAGCACCGCGGACTCCCGGGAGCCGTAGGCCACCAGCGCGCCCAGCACCCCGTCCTCGCCGGTCAGCGGGGCGACCACCGCCCACTTCAGCGGGCAGTCCGGCCGCTCGCACTCGATCCGTACGCTCTGACTGCGCCCGGACTCCAGCATCACCGCGACGCGGGCCATCGCCCGCCGCCCGTGGTGGTCGGCGCCCGGCCCGTCCCAGGCCAGCACCCCTTCCCGGTCGGTGAGGCACAGTGCTTCGGTGCCGAGCAGCGTGCGCAGCCGCCTGACGGCCTTGCGGGCGGCGTCCTCGGTGAGGCCGGCGCGCAGCGGGGGCGCGGCGAGGGAGGCGGTGTGCAGGGTGTGGAAGGTGGCCCGCTCCACCGGGGTGCCGAGGTCGAGGCCGACGGCCCGTTCGCCGCGCCGGGCGTGCCACCGGCCGCCCGCCCAGCCGAGGCCCAGCAGCAGGGCCGCGGCCGCCGCGGCGAGCACCGAGAGCACCGCTCCGGTCATGGAGCACCGCCCGCGCCCGCGCCTGTTCCTGCTCCCGCTCCGGCTGTCACGTCCTCCGGCAGGTGCAGCCGGGCCAGCGTCGCCGCCGTCCCGGCCGGGACCCGCGCCCGGGTGGCCAGTGACACCAGCACCATCGTCAGGAAGCCCAGCGGTACCGACCACACGGCCGGCCACGCCAGCAGCGTGTTGCCCCACCCGGCCGGCACCAGCCCGGCCCGCGTCGCCAGCACCGCGCTCAGCGCCGCCCCGCCACCGGTCACCAGCCCCGCCACCGCCCCCGGCGGCGTCAGCCCGCGCCACCAGATCCCCAGCACCAGCAGCGGGCAGAACGACGACGCCGACACCGCGAAGGCCAGCCCCACCGCATCCGCCACCGGGACATCGGTCGCGGCGACACTGCCCGCCAGCGGAACCAGGATCGCCACCAGCACCGCGACCCGGAAACTCCGCACCCCGCGCGCCCGCAGCACGTCCTGGTGCAGCACCCCGGCCACTGCCACGGTCAGCCCCGAGGCCGTCGACAGGAACGCCGCGAAGGCGCCCCCCGCCAGCAGCGCCCCCAGCAGCTCCCCGGGCACCCCGCCCACCAGCCGCGCGGGCAGCACCAGCACGGCCGCGTCGGCGTCCCCGGTCAGGGCCAGCTCGGGGGCGTAGATCCGGCCGAGCACCCCGTACACCGGCGGCAGCAGGTAGAAGACGCCGACCAGCCCGAGCACCACCAGCGTGGTGCGTCGCGCGGCCCGCCCGTTGGGGCTCGTGTAGAAGCGCACCGCCACGTGCGGCAGCCCCATGGTGCCGAGGAAGGTGGCCAGGATCAGCCCGTACGTCGCGTACAGCCGCAGCTCGGGCCGGTCCCCGGACAGCGACTCCGACCAGCTGGACCCGCCCGGCCCGCCCCGCGCCGGGGTGCCGGGCACCGGCGTGCCGGGGGCGAACTCCAGCCGCGCGTCGGCCCGTACGGAATGCTGCCCGGCGCCGAGGGTCAGCGGGGCGGCCTCGTACGCACGCCCGTCCACGCGGCCGGTCACCGTCACCGTCAGCGGGGCGTCCAGCGCGAGCCGTACGTCCTCGGCGAACGTGACGGCGGTGTGCTCGCGGAAGACGGCCGGGGCGTCGAAGGAGGCGCGCGGCGTCCCGTCCCCGGCCCAGGCCGCCAGCAGGAAGAACGCCGGGACCAGCAGGGCGGTGAGCTTCAGCCAGTACTGGAAGGCCTGCACGAAGGTGATGCTCCGCATCCCGCCCGCCGCGACCGCGGTCGTCACCACCACGGCGACGACCACCCCGCCCACCCAGTGCGGGGCCCCGGTCAGGATCTCCAGGGTCAGCCCCGCGCCCTGCAACTGCGGCAGCAGGTAGAGCCAGCCGACCCCGAGCACGAACAGCACCGCGATGCGCCGCACGGCCTGCGACTCCAGCCTGGCCTCGGCGAAATCGGGCAGCGTGTACGCCCCCGAGCGCCGCAGCGGGGCCGCCACCAGCACCAGCAGGACCAGGTAGCCCGCGGTGTAGCCCACCGGGTACCAGAGCATCTCGGGCCCCTGGAGCAGCACCAGGCCCGCGACTCCGAGGAAGGAGGCGGCCGAGAGGTACTCCCCGCTGATCGCCGCCGCGTTGAGGCGGGGCCCGACCGTCCGCGAGGCGACGTAGAAATCGGAGGTGGTCCGCGATATCCGCAGCCCCAGAGCCCCGACCAGCACCGTGACCAGCACGACCACGGTGACCGCGGTCAGCGCGTACGTCTGGTTCACCGGTCGGTCCTTCGGCTGGGGGCGGGGTGACCGGAGTCTACGCACGGCCTCTGACCGGGCAACAGGCCTGATCCGGCGCGATCCCGGGACCGCCACCGGCCACCCGGGAAGCCGCGCGGGGGCGGCGCCGCAGGCCCTGCGAAAGGCTCCCGCCCCGAGGTCAGCGCGCCGGGTCCCGGTGCTCCTCGCAGTCGCGCAGGGCGATCTCCAGCTCCACGTACGACTGCTCCGCGCGCCGGAAGGCCAGCGTCAGCGCCGCCTGCGCCCGGGGCGGCAGCTGCTGCGTGACCCCGTCGTTGGCCTCGCCCAGTACGTCGGCCCAGCGCGCGGCCGCGCTGCGCAGCCGGGCCAGCAGCGCCTCGGCCTCGGCGGGCCCGGCCGGCCGGGTGCGGGGCAGTCCGGTCAGGGCGTCGAGCAGAGCCTGGATCTCGGACATCTGGGCCGTGCCTCCTCCCGCGCCGGAAGATCCACGATACGCGGGGGCATCCATGCCGGAGGATCGTTACACCACCGCTGCGGCCGACGGCCCCGGCGGATCGCCGTACGCCCCTCCCGACGCGACGAACGGCTCGCCGGCACGCCGGACGGTCACACCCCTAACCCATCGCCCTTCGCATCAGCAGGTCCCGCAACTCCCGTGCGTGCCTGCGGCTCACCTGGAGTTCGGCCGAGCCGACCCGCACACTGGTGGTGCCCCCGTCCAGGCGCAGCTCGTCGATCCGGCCGAGCGCGACCAGGTGGCGGCGGTGGATGCGGACGAACCCGCGCGCCGCCCAGCGCTCTTCGAGCGTGGACAGCGGTATCCGGACCAGGTGGCTGCCCTCGTCGGTGTGCAGCCGGGCGTAGTCGCCCTGCGCCTCGACGTACGCGATGTCGGCGACGGCCACGAACCGGGTTACCCCGCCCAGCTCGACGGCGATCTCGTCCGGCACCTCGGGCGCCGCCGGCCGGTCGGGAACGGCCGGCGCGGTACGCGGGCCCGCGCCGCCCGGCAGCGCCGGGGGATCCCCGGCCGCCCGGCCGAGCTGTGCGCAGACCCGCCGGACCGCCTCGGCCAGCCGCTCCGGGCGGACGGGCTTGAGGACGTAGTCCACGGCCTTGAGGTCGAAGGCCTGCACCGCGAAGCCCTCGTGGGCGGTGACGAACACGATCAGCGGCGGCCGCGCGAACCCGGCCAGCAGCCGGGCGATGTCCAAACCGGTGAGCCCGGCCATGTGGATGTCGAGGAAGACGACGTCGATGCCCTCGGCCCCGTCCGGGCCGGCCTCCAGCGCCCGGGTGATCCGGCGCAGTGCCTCGGTGGCGTCCGAGGCGCCCTCGGCGCTCAGCACCCGGGGGTCGGAGCGCAGCAGGTAGAGGAGCTCCTCCAGGAGCGGCTTCTCGTCGTCGACGGCCAGTACGCGCAGCATGCGACGGAGTCTAGGAGCCGCTTCGGCCTGGGGAAACGGTGCGCGGCCCCCGCCCCGGGGGAGGTGGGGCGAGGACCGCGCGGCCGGATGGTCTGGTGGTGGCCCGTACCCGGGTGTTCGAGTGCTCGGGCCGGACTACTGGACGGTGATGAGCCCACCGTCGGGGGCCACGGCGTACCACGTGCCGCCGACGCCCTGGCCGTTGGTGTCGCCCGCCTTCTTGTCACCGGTGAACGTGTAGACCGGCCAGCAGTTCACGGTCTGCTGCTTCTTGCCGTCCGGGCGGTCCAGGACCAGGTAGTTCTTCTCGATGATCCCCTTGGCGTTGGCCCGGTCCACCGGCGGCACCACCGGCCACTTGGCCACGCAGTCGCCCTCGCACTTGGACACCATGGGCCAGGCGGTGTCCGGCTTGAACCGGTACACGGTCATGCCGTTGCCGTCGACGATGTGGTCACCGAGCTTGGGGTCCTTGGCCACGGTGAGCGCGCCCGAAGCCTGCCCGCCGCCCGCCGGGGCGGGGGCGGCCGCCTTCGCGGCCTTCTTGCCGTCCGGCGCGGCCGCGAACCACGTGCCGCCGACGCCCTGGCCGTTGGTGTCGCCCGCCTTGGTGTCCTTGCTGAACCGGTACATCGGCCAGCCCGCCACGGTCAGCTGCTTGCTGCCGTCGCTGCGGACCACCTCGCCCAGCAGGCTCGGGTCCGTCCCGGCGGCCGCGGTCACGTCGCCCGCGGCGACCACCGGCCAGGTCTTCGCGCAGTCCCCGTCGCAGTTCGACTTCGGGGGCTTGGCGGTGTCCTTGTCGAAGCGGTAGAGCGTGCGCCCGGCGCTGTCGGTGAGCAGGGCGCCGATCTGGTCGTTCTGCGAGACGGCCAACTGCCCTGCGGGCTCGGCCCCCGAGGCGGAATCACCCGCGCCGGAGCCGCTGGAGCCGTAGCCGTCGTCCGCCGCGGGGGCCTGGGAGGCGGCGCCGGCCGGCTTGACCGAGTCGGCCGACCCGGCGTCGTCCCCGCCGCAGGCCGTCGCCGTGAGGGCGACGACGACTGCCACGGCTGCCAGGGTGGTTCCGCGCTTGATACCCATCTTGATCTCTCCCACGTGTCTGTCCTGCGGTGCCCGCCGCCCCGGCTGCGGAGCGGCGGCAACTGTGTGCAGGACACGCCTCGTGGGGCCCGGTCTGTTCAAGGCGGGCGCTGTGGGGTGTTTCACTCACCCCGCGGTGAACCCGGCCCGCCGCAGGGCCGTGACCACAGCGAGGCCGAGCGCAAGGTGTCCGGAGTCGTTGGGGTGGAGCCCGTCCGCCAGTTGCCCGGGACCCAGCACGTCTCGGCCCGGGAGCAGGGCGAGCCGGCCGTCCCCGGCGGCGATCCGGTCCCTGACGGCGCGCTCCATCGCATCGCGCAGGGCCCCCAGCGTGGCGCCGAGCCGGTTCGGGGTGCGCTCCGCGTCGGGCCGCAGCACGGGGGAGACCAGCAGCACCGGTGTCCGGGGGTGGCCCTGCCGGACCAGTTCGAGGAACACGCGCGTGGTCTCGTACAGGAGGGGGACCGAGAACGGCACCCGCGACCAGCAGTTGGTGCCGAAGGCGAGCGTGAGGACATCGGCGGGCAGCTCCGCGAGCTGCTCGGCGGTGGCGAGTTCGCCCCGCGCGGCGCCCGCGTAGCCGAGGTTGACGGTGTCCCAGCCGAGGGCGCGGCCGGCGACCGCGGGCCAGCCGTGCGCGGGGCGGGTGGACCACCAGCCCTCGGTGATGGAGTCGCCGTGCACCACCCAGCGCGGGGCGCGCGGCGCCGGGGCGAGGGGACCGCCGATCCCGCGCAGTCCGAGGATCAGCGGGGACTGGGTCTCCGGCGGGTGGATGGTGAACGGCCCCCGGCCCCCGGGCAGTTCGATGCGTACGACGGCCTCCGCGGCCGGCTCGGTGAACACCTCGGAGACCACGCCGTGGCGGTCCCAGAGCGAGAACCCGTGCGCCAGGTCGCGCAGCGCGTCGGTGGGACCGGGCACGGTCGCCCGGTAGCGGATCTCCACCGCCCGCGCGCCCTGCGCGGTGAACTCCAGCCGCACGCCTATCGGCAGGGTGGCCCGCTCGCCCGTGTCCCACGGCAGCCGCATGGTGTCCGCCGGGTCGGCGCGCACGGGGCGGCCGTCGTCCAGCCAGGCGACGCCGCGCAGGAAGGAGCCGGGGTCGAGCCACGGCCCGTCGGGGCTCTGCGGTCTCACTCTTCGCCTCCGATCGTCGGGTACGGGAACTTCACGCCGACCCCGCCGTCCACCACCAGCGTCTGCCCCGTCACGTACGAGGACTGCGGCGAGGCGAGGAAGTACAGGGCGGCCGCGATGTCCGCGGTCTCGGCGACGCGGCCCAGCGGGGCGTTCCGCGCATTGCGCCGCCGGCCCTCCCCGCCCAGCAGTGCGGCGACCCGCGGGGTCCAGACCACCCCCGGGGCCACCGCGTTCACCCGTACCCCGCGCGGGCCCAGTTCGACCGCCGCGGAGCGCACCAGGGACATCAGCCCGGCCTTGGCGGCCCCGTACGCGGCGTGCAGCGGGGCGGCCGTGAGCCCCGAGACGGAGGCGACGAAGACCAGCGGGCCCCCGCCGCCCGCCGCGACGGCCTCGCCGCCGTACTGGACGGCGAGCCAGGCGTGCCGGAGCACCAGGTCGAAGTGCCAGTCCCAGCCGGCGTCGTCGAGCTCGGGCAGTGCGGCGTACCGGGCCATGCCGACGATGTCCACCACCCCGCCGACCGGGCGCCCGCCGAGGAGTCGCGGGGCCTCGGAGAAGAGGTCCCGTACGGCCTCGCGGCGCGTGGCGTCGACGGCGTACGGGACTCCGGCGACCTCGGCGGCGACGGCGCGGGCCCGGTCCGCGTCGACGTCCGCGCACAGCACGCGGGCGCCGCCGGCGGCCAGGGCGTGGGCGGTCTGGCGGCCGATGCCGTTGCCGGCGCCGAGGAGGACGAAGCCGCGGCCGTCGAGCCGGTGCAGGGAGGGGTAGTCGGGGACGGGGGAGGTGTCGAGGGGTTCGGTGGGGGTCACGGGGCGGCCGTCCGCGGCCGGTAGCGGGCCAGCTCCGGGATGACTTCCTTGCCCAGGATCTCCAGGGTCCGCAGGATCTCCCGGTGCTCCAGGTACCCCCACTGGACGTAGCAGATGAGCTGGTCCACGCCGAGGTCCGCGTACCGCTTGGCCTTGGCCACGATCGTCTCGGCGTCCCCGATGAGGATCATGTCCCCGTCGCTGAACTCCCGTACGGGTACGTTCCCTTCGAGGATCGGCGTGAGCAGCGGGAAGGTCCGCTCGCGCTCCTCGGGGGTCAGGTGCGGCAGCTCCCAGTCGAGGGTGAACCGCGCCAGGTTGGAGTACCACCAGGCCACGGAGTCCCACACGCGGGCGCCCGGCTCGGTGCGCGGCGCCGTCGCGTGGACGAGGGTGTAGGCGCTGACCCGGTTCGTCGTGACGTCGGTGAGCGGCCTCGGGTCGCGGGCGGCGGCCCGGTACGCGGCCACCTGGCGGGCCATCGCGTCCAGCGGCTGCATGATCGAGAAGGAGAGCAGCCCGAGGCCGTTCTGCCCGGCGACCTCGGCCGAGCCGGCGGAGGTCGCCGCCATCCAGGCGGGCGGGTGCGGGTCCTGCACGGGCTTGGGGGTGACCATGCGGCGCGGGAAGCGGAAGCGCTCGGAGGCGTACTCGAAGTACTCCTCGCGCCACATCCCCGTGACGATTTCGATGGCCTCGCGCCAGTCGTCGCGGGACCTCTCCCGGTCCACGCCGAAGGCGGCCTGCTCCATGGGCGTGGAGCGTCCGGTGCCCCACTCCACCCGGCCCCCGGACAGTACGTCGACGGTGGCCACCTTCTCGGCGATCCGCTGCGGCGGGGTGAAGCCGAAGGGGGTCAGTGTCACACCGAAGCCGAGCCGGATGCGTTCCGTGAGCCCGGCGAGGTGTCCGAGGAGCACCTCGGGGGCCGGGCAGTGCGAGCGCCCCTCGCGGAAGTGGTGCTCGACCGCCCAGACGGTACGGAAGCCCATCCGGTCGGCGAGCCGGATCTGCTCGACGGCCTCCCGGTAGGCGCGCTGCTCGGCGGCCCGCTGTCCGTGCGGATGGGCTCCGTGCCAGGGCCTCGGCACGTCTATCTCGTAGAGCACGTCCAGATCCATGGCGGCACGCTGCGGCAGATCTGACGAAGTGTCAAGAATGGCGGATCGGATGGGCCGCGCACTGATCGATCATCCGTACGCAACAAAGGACCATCCCGGACAGATCCGCGCAACGATCGTGCGCCAATGTGCAAGGATGGTGCATTACGGGCGGTATCACTCAGCTCGTAGGCTCACTCGCTGTACGTGGAGTGGCGCGGACCGCCTGCTCGGCGGTCCCCCCATGCCCAGACAGGCTCTGCCCTGCCTGCGGACTGCTCCGGACCGCTGCGGTCGACGCCGAACAATCCCACCCGCAGTGAAGAAGGAGTCCCCTCGTGCTCGATCACGGCCAGGCGCCACCGCTCACGTCCCAGCCCCGCAAGCCCGCGCACCCGCTGCTGCGCCGCAAGCCCGTGGAGCAGCTGGTCGCCGAGGGCGGCCAGGGCGAGGGCGGCTCCCTGCGCCGCTCGCTCACGATGTGGCAGCTGACGATGATCAGCATCGGCGCCACGCTCGGCACCGGCATCTTCGTCGTCCTCGGCGAGGCCGCCCCCAAGGCCGGCCCGGCCGTCACGATCTCCTTCATCATCGCGGGCCTGACCGCGCTCTTCTCCGCCTTCTCCTACGCGGAGCTCGCGGGATCCGTCCCGGTCTCGGGGTCCTCGTACTCGTACACCTACGCCACCATGGGCGAGCTCATCGCCTGGATCTGCGGCTGGTGCCTGGTCCTGGAGTACGCGGTGTCGGTCTCGGCCGTGGCCGTCGGCTGGGGCCAGTACCTCAACGAGCTGCTCGACGGGACCATAGGCATCACGCTCCCCGAGAAGCTCTCCGCCGCCCCGCTGGGCGACGGCGGCTGGATCAACCTGCCCTCGCTGGTCGTCGTCCTGCTCGCCATGGTCTTCCTGATGCGCGGCGCCAAGGAGAGCGCCCGCATCAACACGATCATGGTCGTCGTGAAGATCGTCACGCTGGTGCTCTTCATCGGCATCGGCGTCATGGGCATCAAGGCCGGCAACTACGCCCCGCTCGCCCCCCTCGGCATCACCGGCATCAGCGCCGCCGCCTCCACCCTCTTCTTCTCCTACATCGGCTTCGACGCCGCCTCCACCGCCGGTGAGGAAGCCCAGAACCCGAAGAAGGACCTGCCCCGCGCGATCATGCTCTCCCTGGGCATCGTGACCGTCCTGTACGTCCTCGTCGCCTTCGTCGCCGTCGGTGCCATGCCGTGGCAGGACTTCGAGGGCACCGAGGCCGCGCTCGCCCAGATCATGACCGACGTCACCGGCACCAGCGTCTGGGGCGTCGTCCTCGCCGCCGGCGCCGTCGTCGCCATCGCCTCCGTCGTCTTCGCCGTCCTCTACGGCCAGACCCGCATCCTCTTCGCGATGTCCCGCGACGGCCTCGTCCCCAAGGCCTTCGCCAAGGTCGACGCGAGGACCGGCGCCCCCCGCGTCAACGTGGTGATCGTCTCCCTCTTCTGCGGCGCCCTCGCGGCCTTCATCCCGCTCGGCGAGCTCGCCAACGCGACCAGCATCGGCACGCTGTTCGCCTTCGCCCTCGTCAACATCGCCGTCATGATCCTGCGCCGCACCAAGCCCGACATGCCGCGCACCTTCAAGGTGGCGCTCTACCCGGTCACGCCGATCCTCGGATTCCTCGCCTGCGCGTACATGATGTACAGCCTGCCGGTCGCCACGTGGATCGCGTTCGGTGTCTGGATGGCCGTCGGCCTCGTGGTCTACTTCCTGTACGGCATCCGCCGCTCAGCATTGGCCACAGCAGAGAAGTGATCCACCCGCAGTGCGACTGAACGATCTCGACGAACGCATCGTGCACGCCCTCGCCGAGGACGCCCGCCGTTCCTACGCGGACATCGGCTCCGAGGTCGGGCTCTCCGCCCCCGCAGTCAAGCGGCGCGTGGACCGGCTGCGGGCGGAGGGGGCCATCACCGGCTTCACCGTCCGGGTCGACCCCGCCGCGATGGGCTGGGAGACCGAGGGCTTCATCGAGATCTACTGTCGCCACAACACCTCGCCGGACGACATCCGGCGGGGGTTGGAACGGTACCCCGAGGTGGTGTCCGCGTCGACCGTCACCGGCGACGCGGACGCCCTCGTCCAGGTCTTCGCCTCCGACATGAGGCACTTCGAGCGGGTCCTGGAGCGCATCGCGGGCGAGCCCTTCGTGGAGCGCACCAAGTCCGTCCTGGTCCTCTCCCCGCTCCTGCGCCGCTTCACCTCGGGGGCCCCTGCCTGACCGGCGCGGCCCGGGAGGTGAGGAGCGCGCGGCGTTCCTCCTCCGTCAGGCCGCCCCAGACGCCGAAGGGCTCCCGGGTGCGCAGGGCGTGGGCCAGGCAGGCCGTACGGACCGGGCAGGGCGCGCACACCCGCTTCGCCGCCGCGTCGCGGTCCTCGCGCTCCTCGCCCCGCTCGCCGGCGGGGTGGAAGAAGCCGGCCGGGCCCAGATCCCGGCAGGCCGCGCGGGACTGCCACTGCCAGTGGTGCCGTGCGGAGCCGGGCAGGCGGGAGACGTCGGTCATGGCAGTTCCTTTCCGTGGGTGATACTCCGCGTGTGGCCGCGCAGCGCGCCCCGAAACGTGCCGTGTGCGAAGTCGGCCCCCGGGCCGCGCCGCCCAGCTCCCGCCCAACTCCTGCCCGGTGGCGTCGACCGCCGCCGCGCTCATCCCACCGCTCAACAGGGCCGGTACGCCGCCCACTTGCCCGGCGCAGCCGAGCCGTGTCGACCGGTGCTAAGGCTGCTTCTCGGGGGTGCGGAGCCCGATGAACAGCGGCTCCCGGCGCCGGGTGAAGCCCATCGCCTCATAGAGCCGTATCGCCGGGGCGTTGTCCGCGGCGGCGTGTAGGAAGGGGTTGTCCCCGCGCTCGCGGACGGCGGCGGCGACCGCGCGGACCAGCCGGTCGGCCAGCCCCCGGCCGCGGTGTCCGGGATGCGTGCACACCGCGCTGATCTCCGACCAGCCCGGCGGGCGCATCCGCTCGCCCGCCATCGCGACGAGCCGGCCCTCGTGGCGTATCCCGAGGTACGTGCCCAGCTCGACGGTGCGGTCGAAGAACGGTCCGGGCCTGGTCAACTCGACAAGCTCCAGCATCTCCGGCACATCGGCGGGGCCCAGGCGGACCGCGCCGGGGTCGGCCTCGGCCCGTACCGCCCGCCCGTCGAGCTGTACGCCCGGAATCGAGGCGACCGTCTCCCACCCGGCCGGCGGGGTCAGCAGCCCGGTGACCCAGACCCCCTGCCCGGGGCCGCTCAGCTCGGCCAGATCGGCCCAGGCCTGCGGGTCCCGCGGGTCGGCGAGCGCCGCGAACGGCGAGACGTCGGCGGTGTAGCGGGCGGCGAGGCCCCGAGGCCCGATCTCGGCGAAGCCGCGGTGCGGGCCGGTCAGCGCCGCCCAGACGGGGTTGTCGAGGACCGCGTCGGTCCGGGTCTCACGGGACATGGGTCGGGGTTTCCTTCCGTCGGCGACCGCGTGGTACGCCGAAGTCGGCGGTGACCGCCTTCTTGACGGTCCCCGGCGCCGCCACGAGACTGCGGGAGACGGCCACGAAGGACCTGTGCCCGCCCGGAAAGCCTAACCATCCGGGGCCGGGGCACCGAGCGCGGGACGGGGACGGCACCGGTGGAGCAGGCCTGGACGGCGGACGCGGGGTCAGGGGCCCTCCGCCGCTGGTGGCTGACCCGGCGCCTGCACATCGACCTCCTGCGCGTGTGCAGCGCATTCGCCGCGCGCGGCTGATCTCCTCCACCGCTCCGCATCCGCGGACCCCCGAGATCCCCGCCCGCGCCGCCGCCCACAGGAGAGCCATGTCCCAGACCGCCGTGCCCCCGTCCTCCCTGCCGCAATCCGCCGCACCCGCGGGCGCCCGGCCGGCGTCCGCCCTGCCCGCGCCCGCCTTGACCCCGTCCGCCCCGCCGCAGCCCGCCCCGGCGGCGCCCGCGCCCGCGTTGCGCGGGCGGATCGGTGCCGGGTTCTCCCCGGTGCCGCACCGCTACCGCCTGTACCTGTCCGCCGGGTGTCCGCTCTCCCTCCGCGTCGCCCGCGCCCTCGCCCTCCTCGGCCTGGAGCGCTCCGTCGCCACCACCCTCCTCGGCGCGGACCCCGCCACCGAAGGCCACGCCACGCTGCGCCGCGCCTACGAGGCCGCCGGCCACCGCTACGCGGGCACGCTGACCGTCCCCGCCCTGTGCGACACCTGGAGCGGCCGCGTCGTCTCCAACCACACCCCCGACATCCTCGACGACCTGTGCCGACTCGGCGCGGACCCGGCCTTCCGCGAGGCCTCGTAGACTCCCCGCGAGCCCCCGCAGCAGGGGTGAAGGGGTCCCGCGCAACGAATCGCCGTTCAAGGCCGAGAACACGCAACGATTCGATGCGCGGAGCGCAACGGTGACGGCTTGTCGCGGTCGAACGCGCGAACGTACCGTTTGATGACCCCCACCCCTCCTGCCACAGAGGTACGCCCATGCCCCCGCTGCGCACCGCCCTCCTCCAGAGCTCCGGACGGCTCGGCGACACCGCCGAGAACCTCAAGGCGCTCGACGAGGCCGCGGCGCGCGCCGCACAGGGCGGGGCCGGGCTCCTCGTGACCTCGGAGATGTTCCTGACCGGCTACGCGCTGGACGTCCAGGACATCGCCCGCCTCGCAGAACCGGCCGACGGCATGTCCGCCCGCGCCATCGGCGAGATCGCCCGCCGCCACGGACTGGCCGTCCTGTACGGCTACCCGGAGCGGTCGGGGGACGCGGTCTACAACGCGGCCCAGCTCATCGGCCCCGACGGCGCCGCGCTCGCGAACTACCGCAAGACCCACCTCTTCGGCTGCTTCGAGCAGGAAGCCTTCACCCCCGGCGACACGACCGTCGTCCAGGCGGACCTGAACGGCCTCCGCATCGGCCTCATGATCTGCTACGACGTCGAGTTCCCGGAGAACGTACGGGCGCACGCACTGGCCGGCACCGACCTCCTCCTGGTGCCGACCGCGCAGATGCACCCGTTCCAGTTCGTCGCCGAACAGCTCGTCCCCGTACGGGCCTTCGAGAACCAGATGTACATCGCATACGTCAACCGCACCGGCCCGGAAGGCGAGTTCGAGTTCGTCGGGCTCAGCTGCCTGGCGAGCCCCGACGGGGTCACCCGGACCCGGGCCGGCCGCGGTGAGGAGCTGGTGTTCGGCGAGGCCGACCCCGAGCTGCTGACTGCCTCGCGCGAGAACAACCCGTACCTGCGCGACCGGCGCCCGGGGCTGTACGCCTCCCTCGTCTGACCCCTCCCCCCTGCCCGACCCCGCAAGGAGCCGTACCCCATGACGTCCACGGTGCCCACCACCGCCGTCCCGCACAGCGACGGACAGCCGCCGATCACCATGTTCGGCCCGGACTTCCCGTACGCGTACGACGACTTCCTCGCCCACCCGGCCGGCCTCGGCCAGATACCGGCGACGGAGCACGGCACCGAGGTCGCCGTCATCGGCGGCGGGCTGTCCGGCATCATCTCCGCGTACGAGCTGATGAAGATGGGCCTCAAGCCCGTCGTGTACGAGGCCGACCAGATCGGCGGCCGGCTGCGCACCGTCGGCTTCGAGGGCGCCGGCACCGAGGGGCTGACCGCGGAGATGGGCGCCATGCGCTTCCCGCCGTCCTCCACCGCGCTCCAGCACTACATCGACCTCGTCGGCCTGGTCACCGAGCCCTTCCCGAACCCGCTGGCCGAGGCCACCCCCTCGACCGTAGTGGACCTCAAGGGCGAGACCCACTACGCCGAGACCATCGCCGACCTCCCGCAGGTCTACCGCGACGTGTCCGCCGCGTGGAACGCCTGCCTCGACGAGGGCGCCGACTTCTCCGACATGAACACCGCGATGCGCGAGCGGGACGTCCCGCGCATCCGCGAGATCTGGGCGAAGCTGGTCGAGAAGCTCGACGACGAGACCTTCTACGGGTTCCTCTGCAAGTCCGAGGCCTTCAAGTCCTTCCGCAAGCGCGAGATCTTCGGCCAGGTCGGCTTCGGCACGGGCGGCTGGGACACCGACTTCCCGAACTCCATCCTGGAGATCCTGCGCGTCGTCTACACCGAGGCCGACGACCACCACCGCGGCATCGTGGGCGGCTCGCAGCAGCTCCCGCTGCGCATGTGGGACCGCGAGCCCGAGAAGATCGTGCACTGGGCCCAGGGCACGTCGCTGTCCTCCCTCCACGACGGCACCCCGCGCCCGGCGGTCACCCGCCTGCACCGCACGGCGGGCAACCGCATCACGGTGACGGACGCGTCCGGCGACATCCGCACGTACCGCGCCGCGATCTTCACGGCCCAGTCCTGGATGCTCCTGTCCAAGATCGCGTGCGACGACTCGCTGTTCCCGATCGACCACTGGACGGCGATCGAGCGCACGCACTACATGGAGTCGTCGAAGCTCTTCATCCCGGTCGACCGCCCGTTCTGGCTCGACAAGGCCGTCGACGACGCCGGGAACCCGACCGGCCGTGACGTCATGTCGATGACGCTCACGGACCGCATGACCCGGGGCACGTACCTGCTGGACAACGGCCCGGACCAGCCCGCCGTCATCTGCCTCTCGTACACGTGGTGCGACGACAGCCTCAAGTGGCTGCCGCTGTCCGCGAACGAGCGGATGGAGGTCATGCTGAAGTCCCTCGGCGAGATCTACCCGAATGTCGACATCCGCGGCCACATCATCGGCAACCCGGTGACGGTGTCCTGGGAGAACGAGCCCTACTTCATGGGCGCGTTCAAGGCCAACCTGCCGGGCCACTACCGCTACCAGCGCCGCCTGTTCACCCACTTCATGCAGGACCGCCTCCCCGAGGACAAGCGCGGCATCTTCCTCGCGGGCGACGACATCTCCTGGACGGCGGGCTGGGCCGAGGGCGCGGTCCAGACGGCCCTCAACGCGGTCTGGGGCGTGATGCACCACCTCGGCGGCTCCACCGACGCCACCAACCCGGGCCCGGGCGACCTCTACGACGAGATCTCCCCGGTCGAGCTCCCGGAGGACTGACCCCTCCCGGACCCCCGTGACCACGGGCCGCCCCCGCGCACGAACGCGGCGGCGGCCCGTTCTCATGCCCCGGGACGCCTCGCTCCGGAGGCCCGGCGGCTACACGGGCGACTTCATCCGTACCGGGGTCAGCAGGCAGCGGCCGACCAGGCCGACTCCCGCGTCGAGGGACTCGGTGAACTCCTCCGCCAGGTCGGGGGAGCGGCGCAGGGTCCACAGCAGGCGGGCCGCCGCCCAGGCACCGGAGCGGGCGCGGTCCAGGCTCCACGAGCCGAGCAGATGGGTCAGCGGGTCGGCGACCTCCAGCAGGTCCGGGCCCGGCATCAGGTCCTCGCGGATGCGCTCCTCCAGGGCGACCAGGGTGTCGCCGACCCGGTCGAAGTCCGCTTCCAGGGCGCGCGGCTCGCAGTCCAGGGTCCGGCAGGTGGAGATCACCGCGAGCGCGAGGTCGTGCCCGATGTGCGCGTTGATCCCGGCCAGCGCGTACTGCAGCGGCCGGACCCCCGGGTGGCGGCGGTACTGGAGCAGCGGGCGCCAGCACGCCGGCGCCCGCTCGGCCTCCACCGCCGCCAGGTAGCGCTCGGCGAACCGTACGCTCAGCACCGCCGCCCTCCGGGGCGCGGGGAAACCCCCGTGGGAGATACGTTCGTGCAGGGCCTGCGTCACCGTCAGGTACACCCGGTTGAAGACGGCCACACCGTCCTGCTCCGGCAGCCGCTCGTCCAGGGCGCGCATCCGCGCGAGCACCGCTTCCATGGGTGGCAGCGTCGCAGGCGCCGGGCCTGATCCGGGGAACTTGGCCGTACGCGTCGCCGGTTCGGGCGAAACTACGTCAACCCCGCTTGCCCTGGTCCGCGTCGGGCTCGTCGTACGCGGAGGTTCCCGCGTCCAGCAGCGGCTCCTGCTGTTTCAGGTGCGCGGGGGCGAAGTACCGCAGGGCGTGGTAGCCGGTGATCACCACGATGGTGCCGAGCGCGATGCCGCCGAGCTCGAAGCTGTCGGTGACGTGCAGCTCGACCCCGCCGACGCCGATGATGATGCCCGCCGCGGCCGGCACCAGGTTCAGCGGATTGCGCAGGTCCACCCGCCCGTTGATCCAGATCTGGGCGCCGAGCAGGCCGATCATGCCGTACAGGATGACGGTGATCCCGCCCAGCACCCCGCCCGGGATCGCGGCGACGACCGCGCCGAACTTGGGGCACAGCCCGAAGAGCAGCGCGAAGCCCGCCGCCGCCCAGTACGCGGCCGTCGAGTAGACGCGGGTGGCGGCCATGACGCCGATGTTCTCGGAGTACGTGGTGTTCGGCGGCCCGCCCACCGCCGTGGACAGCATGGACGCGGCGCCGTCGGCCGCGATGGCCGTGCCGAGCTTGTCGTCGAGCGGATCGCCGGTCATCTCGCCGACGGCCTTGATGTGCCCGGCGTTCTCGGCGATCAGCGCGATCACCACGGGCAGCGCGATCAGGATCGCCGACCACTCGAAGGCGGGCGCGTGGAAGGTCGGCAGCCCGATCCAGTCGGCCTTGCCGACCCCGGAGAGGTCCAGCCGCCAGTGGTCCACGGCCTCCGGCCCGCCCACCGTGGAGTGGATCTTCCCGAATACGAGGTCGAAGACCCAGGAGATGCCGTACCCGAAGATCAGGCCGAGGAAGATCGCGATGCGCGACCAGAAGCCGCGCAGGCACACCACGGCCAGCCCGGTGAACAGCATCGTCAGCAGCGCCGTCCACTGGTCCTGCGGCCAGTACGTCGAGGCCGTCACCGGAGCCAGGTTGAAGCCGATCAGCATCACGACCGCGCCCGTCACCACCGGCGGCATCGCCGCGTGGATGATCCGCGCGCCGAACCGCTGGACCGCGAGCCCCGCCAGGAACAGCGCCGCGCCGACGACGAACACCGCGCCGGTGACCACCGCGCTGTCCCCGCCGCTCGCCCGGATCGCCGCGGCGACACCCACGAAGGAGAGCGAGCAGCCCAGGTACGAGGGCACCCGGCCGCGCGTCGCGAGCAGGAAGACGACCGTCGCGACGCCCGACATCATGATGGCCAGGTTCGGATCCAGGCCCATCAGCACCGGTGCGACGAAACTCGCCCCGAACATCGCCACGACGTGCTGGGCACCCAGCCCGGCGGTACGCGGCCACGACAGCCGCTCGTCCGGCCGGACCACCGCGCCGGGGGCGGGGGTCCGCCCGTCTCCGTGCAGGGTCCAGCGCACGCCGAGGCCCATGTTCCACCACTTCCGTTGTTGTCCGGTGTTCTCCGGCGACCAGTCGAGCTTCCGGGCCCGCCCAGCGGCCAGGCGCCATATTACGGCTGGATACCGGCAGGTTCGTCCCGATTGGCAGCGGCGGCCGGGCCCGCCGCCGGCCGCTGCCGCAGTACGGCGGCCCCCGCGATCAGCGCGAACGCCAGCAGCGTGACCAGCCCGAACGACACCACCAGCGAGGTCGCATCGGCCACCGCGCCGATCGCCGACGGGGCGATCAGCCCCGAGGTGTACGTGATGGTCGCGACACCGGCGATGGCCTGCGCCGGGGCCGGCCCGCTGCGCGCCGCGGCCGCGAAGGCCAGCGGGACCACCACCGCGATGCCGAGCCCGATCAGCGCGAACCCGGCCATGGCGGCGGCCGGCTCCCGTACCGCGACCACGAGGAGCCCGCCCGCGGTGGCCAGCGCGCCGCCCGCGCGGACCGTGCGTACGGAGCCGAACCGGTCCACCACCTTGTCCCCGGCGAGCCGGGCGACCGTCATCGTCAGCGCGAAGGCCGTGGTGGAGGCGGCGGCGAGTCCCGCATCCGTGTGCAGGACGTCCCGCAGGTACACCGCGGACCAGTCCATGCTCGCGCCCTCCGCGAAGACCGCGCAGAAGCCGATCGCCCCGATGAACAGCGCGGACTTCGGCGGCAGCGCGAAGTGCGGCGGCGCCTGCGCGTCCCGGCCGGGCCGCAGGTCCAGCACACCGCGTACGGCGACCAGCCCGACCACCGTCAGCGCGAGGGCGGCGAGCAGGTGGTGCAGCCGCGCGTCGGCGCCCGCGTGCGCGGCGACCGCGCCCGCGGCCGAGCCGATCAGCGCGCCCGCGCTCCACATGCCGTGCAGCGAGGACATGATCGAGCGGCCGAGCCGGTTCTCGGTCTCCACGCCGAGCGCGTTCATCGCCACGTCCGACATCCCGGAAGTGGCCCCGTAGACGAAGAGCGCGAAACACAGCGCCACCAGGTTCGGGGCGAGGCTGGGGAGGGCGAGCGACAGGGTCCACATCGCCAGCAGGCCCCGCAGGGCGGTCCGGGCGCCGAACCGGTGGTTGAGCCGCCCCGCCAGCGGCATCGCGAGCGCCGCGCCGAGCGCGGGGAAGGCGAGGGCGAGGCCCAGGGTGCCCGCGCCGAGCTGGGCGTGGTCCTGGATCCAGGGGATGCGGGTGGCGAAGGAGCCGGTGACCGCGCCGTGGGCGCAGAAGACGGCGGCTATCGCGAGGCGGGCGTGGCGCAGTCGCGCCGGGCTGAGGTCGGTTTCCCCGGTCATGGCAATAAACTATCAGGGACCCTACCTGATAGTTAGGCCCCAAGGCTCCTTAGGATGGGCGCCGTGACTCCTGCCGAGGCCCTGACCCCCGCCGCCCCCGCTCCTTCGCCCGCTTCCCCCAGCACGGCCCGGGCCATCAACGACCGCCTCGCCCTGCGACTCCTCCAGGACGAGGGCGCCCTGACGGCCACCCAGCTCAAGAAGCTGACCGGCCTCTCCCGGCCCTCCGTCGCCGACCTCGTGGAGCGGCTCACCGAAGCCGGGCTCATCGAGGTCGTGGGGGAGTCCGGCGAACAGCGCCGCGGACCCAACGCCCGGCTGTACGGGATCGTCGCCCGGCGGGCCCACCTCGCAGCCCTGGACGTACGCACCGACAGCGCCACCGCGATCGTCACGGACCTGCTCGGGCACCCCGTGGCCGAGGCCGAGCTCCCGGTCGACGCGGTCGAGGAAGCCGTGGACCGCCTCGTGGAACTGGCCCGCACGGCCGGCGCGGACCCCCTGCACACGGTGGTGGTCGGCGCCCCGGGCCTGGTGGCCCCGGCCAGCGGCGAACTCGGCGACACCGTCGGCCTGCCGGCCTGGCACCGGGACCTGGTGGCGGCCCTGCGGCGGCGGCTGCCCGCCAAGGTCGTGGTGGAGAACGAGACCAACCTGGCGGCCCTCGCCGAACAGCGCGTGGGCGCGGCCCGGGACGTCGAATCGTTCGTGCTGCTCTGGCTCGGCGCGGGCGTCGGCGCGGCCGTGGTCCTGGACGGCCGGCTGCGCCGGGGCGCCTCCGGCGGTGCGGGCGAGATCGGCTTCCTCCCGGTCCCCGGCACCGGCGCCCTGCCCTCGGCCACCGACTGCGGCGGCGGCTTCCACGCCCTCGCCGGCCGGGCGGCCGTCACCGCCCTCGCGGCGGAGCACGGCTTCCACGGGCCGGTGGAGGAAGCCGTCGCGGGCGCCGCCGGGGAGGCCTTCCTCGACGCCCTCGCCGAGCGGCTCTCCCTCGCCGCCGCGGCCGTGGCGGCCATCCTCGACCCCGGCTGCGTGGTCCTCGGCGGCGAACTCGGCCGCGCCGGAGGGCCCGACCTCGCCGCCCGGGTCGCGCACCGGCTGGCCACCCTGAGCCCGCTGACCACCGAGGTCCGAGCCACCGCCCTCGGCGGCCCGGCGGTCCTGACCGGCGCCCGCCTCGCCGCCCGCGAGGCGGCCCAGGCCGTGCTGTTCGGCTGAGTCCGGGCCCGCCGCGGTCGGGTTGCGCCGCCGCGACTCCGCCTTCACCGCCGCCCTCGACCGCCTGCCCCGCCAGTAGTCCGGCACGTGCGAGGACCCGGTGGCCGCCGGGCCACCGGGTCCTCACGTACCGCTCACCCGAAGGGGAGTGTCAGCAGGCGCCCTGGTCCTTCCAGACGCCCCATTCACCGGTGGTGCCGGGCTCTTCGTTCTGCGTCCACCACTGGGCCTTCCAGTTGCGGCCCTTGTGCGAGACGACGGTGCCGCCGGTGGTGATCTGGCCCGCGACGTACGCCGGGTTGGTGCAGGTCCCGCCCGGGGGCGTGGTCGGCGGGGTGGTGGGCGGGGTCGTCGGAGGCGTGGTCGGGGGAGTGGTCGGCGGCTGCGTCGCACCGCCCGGCTCCACCACCGTCGCGCCGCGCGCCAGGTCGCCGGTGATGCCGTACGTCCGGCCGCCGAAGGTCACGGTCCAGTTGGACGGCGTGGAGGTCGGCAGGTAGTAGACGAAGTCCAGCTCCACGGAGGCGCCGGGGGCCAGCGACTGCCAGGCCGGCAGCTTGAGCGAGACCCGGTTGTAGTCGCCCTTCAGCCCGCCCACGTTGTTGCCCGTGTGGTCGCTGCGGATGACGCTTGTGCCCCAGCCGGACTGGTCCTTGGCGTTGCTCGGCGCGGCGGAGGAGTAGTCGAACTGGAACTCCGTACCGCCCGGCAGCGTGGCCGCGGTGTTGTTGGTGATCTTCAGCTTCGGGCTGATCGGGTAGTTGGAGTCGCCGAGCGGGAACTGCCCGAACTCGGTGTCCACCTTGATCACCTCGGTCGGCATGGTGATCGTGGAGCGCTTGGCGCCGTAGGGCGAGGCCGCCTTGAACTTGTCGTACATCGCCGTGGTGAGCGTGTCGCCGACCTCGTACTGGCCCTTGGCCGCGTTGTACGAGTAGTCGCCCGCCAGCTCCCAGACCATCGTGCCGCCGATGCCCTTGTCGACCACGTAGTCGGCCTTGGCGTTCACCGACTGCTCGTCCTCGGTGGAGAGGAAGACCTTCTTCTGGGCGTTCCACAGCCACGGCGCCACCAGGGTGGAGTCGTACTTGCGGGCGTAGGTACCGGTCAGCGTGGTGTTCGCCGGGAAGCCGTACTTGGTGACGTAGTCGCCGACGACCCCCTTCTCCAGGTTCTTCGCGTGCCACATCGGGTTGGACCCGGCGGGGGACTCGACGCCGTTGGTGTCCAGGTCGTGCCACAGGTTGTCGATGCCGACCGCGCCGTCGCCGCACTTGGTCAGGCCGGCGCCGGCCGGGCAGTTGGTGGCCGGGGCCTTGCCCCACAGGCCGTCCGTGCCGCCCTGCACGTTCTTGAAGCCGCGGGTGTAGTACGGCAGGCCCATGTTGATGCGGCCGGCCGGCATGGAGCCGCGGAAGTAGTGGTACGCCCAGTCGGAGTTCAGGTAGCCGATGCCGCCGTACTGGGAGGTGGAGTAGACGCCGGCGGCGGCCAGTTCGCCGTCCTTGCCGTCGTCGAAGAGCGAGGCGTTCGGGCCGACGTACTCGTTCCAGGCGCCGTGCAGGTCGTAGGACATGACGTTGACGTAGTCCAGGTACTTCTGCATCTGGAACGTCTCCATGCCGCGCAGCAGGTAGCCGGAGGACGGGGCGGCGACGGACAGCAGGTAGTGCTTGCCGTCGGCGGCGCCGGCGCGGTCGAGCTTCTCGCGCAGGGACTTCATCAGGGCCGCGTAGCCCTTGACCAGTCCGGCTCGGCGGGCGTTGGACAACTGCCAGTCCAGCGGGTTGCCCGCGTCCTTCATGGTGGTCGGGTACTCGTAGTCGATGTCGACGCCGTTGAACCCGTACTTGCGGATGAACTCGACCGAGGAGTCCGCGAAGGTGTCGATGCCGGCCTGGTTGACCGAGCCGTCGGCGTTGGTGGCCATCGAGTAGAAGCCGCCGGAGGCGACGCGGTTGCCGTCGTCGCCGAAGTAGCCGCCGGTCTCGGCCCAGCCGCCGACCGAGATCAGCGTCTTGACGTCCGGGTGCTGCTTCTTGAACTTGTTGAGCAGGTTGAAGTTGCCCTTGTAGGGCAGGGCCGGGTCCATCTCGGCGCCCGCGACGCCGGGCCAGGTCATCCCGGTGGCGGAGTTGTTCGCGTTGTCCGCGCCGACCGAGATCTTGTTGTCACCGCCCACGTGGGCGAAGGCGTAGTTCAGGTGGGTGACCTTGGACCACGGGATGTTGTGGGGCAGGTAGGCGGGCGTGCCGTCCTTGCCCGTGCGCCAGCCGGTGAAGTAGCCGATGACGCGGCGCTGGTGGTCGGCGCCCATCTTCTCGCGGCCTTCGGTGTCGTAGACCGAGCAGTACGGGACGTCGACCCCGGCCGTCTTGTACAGGCCGTCGGGGCGACAGGACTCGTTGTCGGCGGCGTGCGAGACGCCCGCCGAGAGGCCGGCCACCAGCATTCCGGCGATTGCGGCGCCGGATGCCAGAAGCATCGCCCTCGTGCGTGTGGGGGACAGCATGGTGCCTCCTGGGGAGGGGAGGATGGCAGGACTCAACATGGAGCAACATGGCGAAAGCCGGAGCTTGTTGGCCCGTGACGTGCGCACATCTGACGGGCTGTCTCCCGGGGAAGATGAAGGGAACGTTAAGAGGACTAGACCAACCCGTCAATAGGTCTGGACCAAAGCGAGGCCCCGCTCGACCTGGAATCGGCCCGGAATCGGGTCGGAACGGGTGGGAAGGGAGATGCTCGGGCGGCGCTCGAATGGCGCGATCCAGTCGCTCAAGAGTGACCGATCTGTGACCCAGGCCACATTGACTCACCCGCATGGCCGCGGATCACCCGTGGCACACTGGCCCTAGTACCAGTAGCAGCGCACTCCGGGGTCGGTGTAATTCCGAACCGGCGGTTATAGTCCGCGACCCGTCCGCAGCCAGCGGCCGGTTGACCAGGTGAAATTCCTGGACCGACGGTTAAAGTCCGGATGGGAGGCAGTGCGCGGCGGGCCAGTCACCGGTACGCCGCCGTTGGCGGTCCTCACGGCGCACCCCTCGGGATGCGCGAGCGAGAGGACCGTATTTTCGGCCTCGGCGTCCCCGCGTGTGCTACCCGCTTCATCTGTCGTATCCCGACAGGCCCCGGAGTCCGTGCCCGATGAGGCAGGAGGACCCGGTGGCGACACACGCCGACGCGCACGACAGCGACGCATCCGCCCGCGACGCGGACGCATTCGCCATGGGCCGGGCCATCGAGCTCGCGGCCCGCGGCCTCGGCTCCACCAGTCCCAACCCCGTGGTCGGCTGCGTGATCACCGACGCCTCGGGCGCCGTGGTCGGCGAGGGCTGGCACCAGCGGGCCGGCGGCCCGCACGCCGAGGTCCACGCCCTGGCCGAGGCAGGCACGGCCGCCCGCGGCGGCACCGCCTACGTCACCCTCGAACCCTGCAACCACACCGGCCGTACGGGACCGTGCGCCACCGCCCTCGTCGAGGCCGGCATCACCCGCGTGGTCTACGCCGTACCCGACCCGAACCCGCAGGCCAGCGGCGGCGCCGCGACCCTGCGCGCCGCCGGGATCGCCACCGAGTCCGGGCTGCTCGGAGCCGAGGCGCAGGAGGGCAACGCCGCCTGGCTGACCTCCGTACGCCTCGGCCGCCCCTACATCCTGTGGAAGTACGCCGCCACCCTCGACGGCCGCGTCGCCGCCGCCGACGGCACCAGTCGCTGGATCAGCTCCCCGGAGTCCCGCGCCGACGTACACCGCCTGCGCGCCGAGGCCGACGCCGTCGTCGTCGGCTCCGGCACCCTGCGCGCCGACGACCCGCACCTCGCCGTCCGCGGGGCCGCCGGCGCCACCGCGGCCGACCAGCCGCTGCGGGTCGTCCTCGACACCCACGCCACCATCCGGCCCACCGCCCGCGTCCTGGACGAGGCCGCCCCCACCCTGATCGTCGTGGCCGAGCACCTCGACGACGCGGCGACCCGCCACCTCGCCGGAGTGGAGGTGGTCCGCCTCCCGTCCGACAAGAACGGGATCTCCGTGGACGCCCTGCTCGGCGAGCTGCACCGGCGCGGCGTCCGCTCCGTACTCCTCGAAGGCGGCCCCACCCTGGCCGGCGCCTTCGTCGCCGCGGGCGCCGTCGACAAGGTCGTCGGCTACCTCGCCCCGGTCCTCCTCGGCGCGGGCCCCAACACCCTCGCCGACGCCGGCATCGGCACCCTCACCGAGGCGCTCCGGCTGCGGATCACCGAGACGGTCCGCATCGGCACAGACATCCGCATCACCGCAGTACCCGCTGCACCTTCCGTCCCCACTGCCCCCAAGGAGCACTGAGTGTTCACCGGAATCGTCGAAGAACTGGGCGAGGTCACCGCCGTCGAGGAGCTCGCCGAAGCCTCCCGCTTCCGCCTGCGCGGCCCCGTGGTCACCGAGGGTGCCAAGCACGGCGACTCCATCGCCGTCAACGGCGTCTGCCTCACGGTCGTCGAGACCGCGGACGGCGAGTTCACCGCGGACGTCATGCAGGAGACCCTGAACCGCTCCAGCCTCGGAGCCCTGGCCAAGGGCTCCCGGGTCAACCTGGAGCGCCCGATGGCCCTCGGCGGACGCCTCGGCGGCCACCTGGTCCAGGGCCACGTGGACGGCACCGGCGAGATCCTCTCCCGCACCCCCTCGGAGCACTGGGAACTCGTCAAGGTCGCGCTCCCGGCGAACCTCTCGCGCTACGTCGTGGAAAAGGGCTCCATCACGGTCGACGGCGTCAGCCTCACCGTGGTCGAGGCCGCCGCCGACTGGTTCACCATCAGCCTCATCCCCACCACCCTCGCGCTGACGACGCTCGGCATCAAGCAGCCCGGCGACCCGGTCAACCTCGAAGTGGACGTCCTCGCCAAGTACGTCGAGCGCCTGCTCGCCGCCGGCGTCGACCCGCTGCACACCGACGGAGCCGACCGATGAGCGCCCTGACCTGGCTCAACACGCAGGCCTTCGAGGTCTTCGACCAGAAGGTCATCTGGTCCGACATGATCGGCAACCTGATGGGCCTCGCCGCCCTCGCCCTCGGCTGGCGCCGCTCCATATGGACCTGGCCCGCCCAGCTCCTCTCCGGCGCGATCCTGGTCGCGGCCTACGCCTCCGCCCACCTCGCCGGTGGCGTCGGCAAGCAGCTCCTCGTCATATCCGTGGCGATCTGGGGCTGGCGCGCCTGGCAGCTCGGCAGCCAGAAGGCCCAGGACGGCTCCATCGCCGTGCGCACCGCCACCTGGAAGGAGCGCGGACTGCTCCTGGCCGGCGCGGCGCTCGGCACCCTCGCCGTCGGCAGCCTGTTCACGCTGTACCCGAACCTGTCGTGGAGCCCGTGGGCCGACGCGTACATCTTCGTCGGCACCATCGTCGCGATGGTGGCCCAGGCCCGCGGCCTGGTCGAGTTCTGGATCGCCTGGCTCCTCGTCGACGTGGTCGGCGTCCCCCTCGCCTTCAACAGCGGACTGGCCTTCTCCGGCCTCGTCTACGTCGTGTACTTCGCCCTCGTCGTATGGGGCGCCTACGACTGGTACCAGCGCTCGCGCACCACCCCCGCCCCGGCCCTGGAAGGAGCAACGGCATGACCCTCAACCCCCTCCTCAAGCCCGTGCCCGACGCCGCGACCGACGAGGCGTTCCGTCTCGACCCCGTCGAGCAGGCCATCCGCGACATCGCGGCCGGCCGCCCGGTCGTCGTCGTGGACGACGAGGACCGCGAGAACGAGGGCGACCTCGTCATCGCCGCCGAGAAGGCCACCCCCGAGATCATCGCGTTCATGATGAGCGAGTGCCGCGGCCTGATCTGCGCCCCCATGGAGGGTCCCGAGCTGAACCGGCTCGAACTCCCGCAGATGGTCCAGCACAACACCGAGTCGATGCAGACCGCCTTCACCGTCTCCGTCGACGCGAGCGGCGCCCACGGTGTCACCACCGGCATCTCGGCCGCCGACCGCGCCACCACCCTGCGCCTGCTGGCCGACGGCGTCAGCGGTCCGGGCGACTTCGTCCGCCCCGGCCACATCTTCCCGCTGCGCGCCAAGCCCGGCGGCGTCCTGGTCCGCAACGGCCACACCGAGGCCGCCGTCGACCTCGCCCGCCTCGCGGGCCTGCGCCCGGCCGGCGCCATCGTGGAGATCGCCGGCGAGGACGGCGTCATGCTGCGCCTGCCCGAGCTGATCCCCTTCGCCCGCAAGCACGGCCTGACGATCATCTCCATCGAGGACCTGATCGCCTACCGCCGCTCCGCCGAGCCGACCGTCCGCCGCGAGGCCCAGGTCAGCCTGCCGACCGCCTTCGGCGAGTTCACGGCCTACGGCTACCGCTCCACCGTCGACGGGGTCGAGCACGTCGCCCTGGTCCACGGCGACGTCACCGCCGCCGGCGGCGAGGGCGTCCTGGTCCGCATGCACTCCGAGTGCCTGACCGGCGACATCTTCCAGTCCCAGCGCTGCGACTGCGGCCCCCAGCTGCACGCCGCCATGGAGCGCATCACCGCCGAGGGCCGCGGCGTCGTCGTCTACCTGCGCGGCCACGAGGGCCGCGGCATCGGACTGCTGTCCAAGATGCGCGCGTACGAACTCCAGGAGCGCGGCCGCGACACCCTCGACGCCAACCTGGAGCTGGGCCTGCCCGCCGACGCCCGCGACTACGCCGCCGGCGCGCAGATCCTCGCCGACCTCGGCGTCCACAGCGTCCGGCTGCTGACCAACAACCCCGACAAGTCGGCAGCCCTCGTACGGAACGGCATCGAGGTCTCCGACCGGGAGTCGATGCCGATGGAGGCGGGCGAGCACAACCTGCGGTACCTGCGCACCAAGCGGGACCGCATGGGCCACGACCTGCCCTGGCTGGACGCGGCCGCGACCACCTCGGCCTGCGGCAACCAGTAGACGTACCACCCCACCCACCCGAACACCACGAACCACCGAGGAGCAGAGCTGTGAGCGGCAAGGGCGCACCCGAACTGAGCGTGAAGAACTGCGGAGACCTCCGAGTCGCCGTCATCGCGGCCCAGTGGCACGAGAAGGTCATGGACGGCCTGGTGGACGGCGCCCTGCGCGCCCTGCACGAGCTGGGCATCGACGAGCCCACCCTGCTGCGCGTCCCGGGCAGCTTCGAGCTCCCGGTCGTGGCGAAGGTACTCGCCGGTCGCGGTTACGATGCCATCGTCGCCCTCGGAGTGGTCATCCGCGGCGGCACCCCGCACTTCGACTACGTCTGCCAGGGCGTCACCCAAGGCCTGGTCCAGGTGTCGATCGACACCGGAGTCCCCGTCGGCTTCGGCGTACTGACCTGCGACAACGACGAGCAGGCGCTGGACCGCGCCGGCCTCGAAGGGTCGAACGAGGACAAGGGGCACGAAGCGGTCACCGCCGCCGTCTCCACCGCCATGACCCTGCGCACCGTCAGCGAACCCTGGCGCTGAGTGGCAGGGGCCGACCCCGTATTCTGAGGACCATCATGGCGAACACACCCACCAAGAGTTTTGAAGAGCTCTTCACGGAGCTTCAGCTCAAGGCCGCCAACGGCGACCCCAGCACCTCCCGCACGGCCGAGCTCGTCGCCAAGGGCGTCCATGCCATCGGCAAGAAGGTCGTCGAGGAGGCCGCCGAGGTCTGGATGGCCGCCGAATACGAGGGCAAGGAAGCGGCCGCCGAGGAAATCTCCCAGCTGCTCTACCACGTTCAGGTGATGATGGTGGCGCGCGGGATCTCCCTCGACGACGTCTACGCGCACCTCTAGGCCGAAGCTCGTGCGCTGCTCCCCGGCGACCCGCGCCGGGGCGCCCGCGCGCCCGTAACAGCACACCCATTCGCACCTACGCACCCGAGGAAGCACCCATGCTGCGCATCGCCGTCCCCAACAAGGGCTCACTCTCCGGACCGGCGGCCGCGATGCTCCATGAGGCCGGCTACCGGATGCGCAAGGAGTCCAAGGAACTCGTGGTCGTCGACCCCGAGAACGAGGTGGAGTTCTTCTACCTCCGCCCCAAGGACATCGCGATCTACGTGTCCTCCGGCAAGCTCGACATCGGCATCACCGGCCGCGACCTGCTGCTCGACTCCGGCGCCAGCGCCGAGGAGATCCTGCCGCTGAACTTCGGCCGGTCCACCTTCCGCTACGCCACCATCCCCGGCACCGCGAAGGGCCCCGAGGACTTCCACGGGATGACCATCGCGACCTCCTACGAGGGGATCGTCGCCAAGCACCTCGCCGAGCAGGGGATCGACGCCTCCGTCGTCCACCTCGACGGCGCGGTCGAGACCGCCATCCAGCTCGGCGTCGCCCAGGTCATCGCCGACGTCGTCGAGACCGGCACCAGCCTGCGCAACGCCGGCCTGGAGGTCATCGGCGAGCCGATCCTGACCTCCGAGGCCGTGGTGATCCGCGGCAACAACACCGACCCCGACGACCCGACGGCCCAGCAGTTCCTGCGCCGCCTCCAGGGCGTCCTGGTGGCCCGCAGCTACGTGATGATGGACTACGACTGCCGCGCCGAGCACCTGGAGCGCGCGGTCGCCCTCACCCCGGGCCTGGAGTCGCCGACCGTCTCCCCGCTGCACAACGAAGGCTGGGTCGCCGTCCGCGCGATGGTCCCGGCCAAGGAAGCCCAGCGGATCATGGACGACCTGTACGCGCTCGGCGCGCGCGCGATCCTCACCACCTCGATCCACGCCTGCCGGCTCTGACCCGTACGCAGTCTCCACCCGTACGCCGACCCCAGAAGGCACACCGCACCATGGCCGAGCCCGCCGCCCAGCACGTACCGACCACCCTGCCGGTCACCTTCCGGCCGACCCGCACCAGGGTCGTCCTGCTGGGCGTCGGCGCCGCCATGTTCCTCACCATCACGGCGATCGCGCTGGTCCTCGACACCCTCCACCCGGGGGAGCGGATCAGCTTCGTCTTCACCGCCGTGCTGCTGACCTCCGTCCTCGTCCTGCTCAGCCGCCCCAAGGTGGTCGCCGACGAGGACGGGGTCACCGTGGTCAACCTCACCACCACCCGCCGCCTGGCCTGGGCGCAGATCCTGCGGGTCAACCTCCGCCCGGGCGATCCCTGGGTGTTCCTCGACCTCAGCGACGGCACGAGCCTGCCTGTACTGGGCATCCAGCCGGGAGTCGCCAAGCAGCAGGCCATCGGTGACGCGAAGGCCCTGCGCGCCCTCGCGGAAACCCACGGAACCGGTGCAAACCACCACTGACCCCGCCGAGCATCGTCGATGCGTCCCATTGCGGCGGCGATCTCAGTGACTACCCTGGTGGCGGGGCGCGGACGTGCGCCCTCCCACCGGCCCCCGGAACCCGGGGACCCAGGGCACCTGCGACTTGAGGAGTGACTCCCTCCAGCAATGGACGGATCGTCCGGTAGTACCCGCGCCGCCCTCCCCATGGAGGCGGCGGCATGACCATCCCGCTACTCCTTCTCGTGGCGGCCTTCGTTCTGATCCTCGCCAACGGATTCTTCGTGGCAGCCGAATTCGGCCTCGTCACCGTGGAGAGACCCGAGGCCGAACGAGCCGCAGCCGACGGAGACCGCCGTGCCCGCACGGTGGTCGAGGCCCTGCGGGAGCTGTCCTTCCAGCTCTCTGGCACCCAGCTCGGCATCACCATCACCTCCCTCGTGGTCGGCATGCTCGCCGAGCCGGCCCTCGCGGCCCTGCTGGCCGGGCCGCTCGCCGCGACGGGCCTGCCCGAAGGAGCCGTCCCCGGCGTCGCCGTCGTCATCGGCATGCTGCTCGCCTCCGCCGTCCAGATGGTCGTCGGCGAGCTCGTCCCGAAGAACTGGGCGGTCTCCCGGCCGCTCCAGGTGGCACGCTTCGTCGCCGGCCCCCAGAACGCCTTCTCCCGCGCCTTCCGCCCGGTCATCGCCGGCCTCAACGCCGTCGCCAACCGGCTCGTACGCGCGCTCGGCGTGGAGCCCACCGACGAGATGGCCTCCGCCCGCACCCCCGGCGAACTGGTCTCCCTCGTCCGCCACTCGGCCCAGGCCGGCGCCCTCGAACAGGACACCGCCGACCTCTTCGTACGGACCCTCTCGCTGGGCGAACTCACCGCCCAGCACGTCATGACCCCCCGGGTCCGGGTCAGCGCGCTCCAGCACACGGCCACCGCGACCGACGTGCTCAACCTCACCCGCGCCACCGGTCTTTCCCGCTTCCCGGTCTACCGCGAACGCATCGACGAGATCACCGGCGTGGTCCACCTCAAGGACGCGCTCGCCGTCCCCGAGGCCGAACGCGGCCGCACCACCGTCAGCCGCATCTGCGTCGCCCCGCTGCTGGTGCCCGGCTCCCTGCCGGTGCAGCCGCTGCTGGAACGGCTGCGCAGCGAACAGCCGATGGCCGTCGTCGTAGACGAGTACGGCGGCACCGCCGGAGTCGTGACCCTGGAGGACATCGTGGAGGAACTCGTCGGCGAGGTCCGCGACGAGCACGACCTCGCGGAGGACGAGAGCCCCGAACTGGCCGCCGTACCCGCCGAGGACGGCCGCCCCTCCTGGGAGGCCGACGGCAGCTGCCGCGTCCAGACCCTGCGCCGGATAGGCCTGGAGGTCCCCGAGGGCCCCTACGAGACCGTCGCCGGCCTCGTCGCCGACCTGCTCGGCCGCATCCCCGCCCCCGGGGACCGCGCCGAACTCCCCGGCTGGAAGCTCTCCGTCCGCCAGGTCGGCCGCTACCGGGCCGAACGGGTCCGGCTGGTGCGCACCGCACCGCCCGGGACCGGCGCGCTGCCCTCGGCATCCGCCCCCGCCGAGCTGGAACCGGTGGGTGGCCCGCGGTGAACGTGCTCCAGCTCCTCTTCGCCCTGCTCCTCGTCCTGGCCAACGGCTTCTTCGTCGGCGCCGAGTTCGCACTCGTCTCGGTACGCCGCAGCCAGATCGAGCCCCTCGCGGCCGGCTCCAAGCGGGCCCGCCAGGTGCTGCACGGCCTGGAGAACCTGCCGCGCATGATGGCCGCCGCGCAGTTCGGCATCACCATGTGCTCGCTCACCCTCGGCGCGGTCGCCGAACCCACCGTCGCCCGGCTCCTGGAGCCCGTCTTCCACGCGGCCCGGGTGCCCGAGGGCCTGATCCATCCCCTCGGGTACGCCTTCGCGCTCGCCGCCGTGGTCTTCCTGCACCTGGTCATCGGCGAGATGGTCCCCAAGAACCTCGCCATGGCCGCCCCCGAGAAGACCGCCCTGTGGTTCAGCCCCGGCCTGGTCGCCTTCGCCCGGCTCTGCGGGCCGGTGACCACCGCCCTCGGGGCCTGCGCCAAGGTCGTCCTGCGGCTCTTCAAGGTCGAGCCCAAGGACGAGGTCGAGGCCGTCTACACCTCCGCGCAGCTCGGCCGGCTGCTCAAGGACTCCCGGCAGGCCGGGCTCCTGGAGCCGGTCGAGCAGGAGCGCCTGGAGGACGCCCTGGAGCTCGGCAGCCGCCCGGTCACCGACGTCCTCCTCGCCCCGGGCCGGCTGGTCACGGTCGGCCCCTCGGCCACCCCGCGCCAGATCGAGCAGCTGACGGTCCGCACCGGGTACTCCCGCTTCCCCGTCCGCTCCGACGACGGCGCCTTCATGGGCTACCTGCACGTGAAGGACGTACTGGACCTGGAGGAGCGGGAGCGGGCCGTGCCCCAGCGGGTCTGGCGCCGGATGACCACCCTGTGCTCCACCCTGCCGCTGGACGACGCGCTCAGCGTCATGCGCCGGGACGCCACCCACCTCGCCCAGGTCGCCGACCCGGCCGGGCGGGTCCTCGGCCTGGTCGCCATGGAGGACGTCCTGGAGATGCTGGTCGGCGAGGTCCGCGACCCCGCGCACCGCACGACCCCGCGCGCCCGCAGGCCCGAGCGCCGTCCGGAGGGCGCGCTCACCGGCTGACGCCGCCGCCGGGCCCGTCGCACGACGGGTCCGGCGGCCGCCGCGGGCTGCCATACTCGCGGTCCCGCGGTGGGAGGGGGCGGTCATGCAGGCCGACGCACACGGAGAACCCGGCGACACCGAATTCCGGGGCACGGCCCTGGAAGTGCTTGAGCGGCTGCGGGAGGACCCCGACGCGCCCTCCCCGGTGGCGCGCCGGCTGCGCGAGGTGATCCTCGACCGGCTGCCCGCCGCACACACGGGCGTCTTCGCCGCCTTCGAGCGCGAACCCTACGCACCGGACGCGGCCCGTGCCCTCGCCTCGGCCCTGGGGGAACTCGCCGGGGCGGACCCGGAGTTCGCGGCTCAGGTCCGCACCCTGCTACAAGGTCGGCTCGGCGGCGGCCCTGCGGACGAGCAGTGGGCCGAGCGGCACGGCGGACGGCCCGTCTCGGCCCTCTGGTTCGTGATCGCCCTGGCCATCGCCTTCCTTGTCCTCTCCGCGTTCGCGGCATGCTCCGGCGCGCCCCCGGAGATCCCGTAGCCCGATCGGGCGCGGACACGGGCGGCGGCGCGGTCAGAGCGCCGGCGGATCCGGCCGCTCCTGCGGCCCCCGGCCCGACAGGACCTCCCCGTACGCCTGCATCAGGTCGGGCAGCCGCAGCGTCGCCAGGTCGTCCCGCGACGGATCGCCCGCGAAGCCCGCCAGCCGCAGGTCCCGGTACGCGCAGCTCTTCTCGTACAGCGTGCGCAGGAACCTGCCGTTGCCCAGCTCGTCGATCCAGCCCTGCTCCACCACGTGCCCGCTGATGCTGCGCAGCTCCTCCAGCGCCTCCTCGTCCCAGCGGTCGCCGTTCCCGTCGGCCAGCACCCCGCCGATCGCGGTCAGCTCCGGCGGCCGGTAGCTGGGGAAGTCCACCCTGGTGGTGAACCGCGAGGACAGCCCCGGATTGGTCGCCAGCAGCCGGTCCATCCCGGCCGGATAGCCCGCCAGGATCACCACCAGGTGGTCGCGGTTGTCCTCCGCCCGCTTCAGCAGCACCTGGAGGGCCTCGTCCCCGTACGCATCGCCCTTGCTGTAGCCGGAGTTGGAGAGGCTGTACGCCTCGTCCACGAAGAGCACCCCGCCGATCGCCGAATCGATCAGCTCGTTGGCCTTCACGGCCGTCTGCCCGAGGAACTCGCCGACCAGGTCCGCCCGCTGGGCCTCCACCAGGTGGTCGCCGCCGAGCAGGCCCAGTGCGTAGAACACCCGGCCCAGGATCCGCGCCACCGTCGTCTTGCCCGTGCCGGACGGCCCGGAGAAGACGAAGTGCCGCTTGGGCGGCTGCACCGGCAGTCCCTGGCCGGCCCGCAGCCGCGCCATGTGCAACTGCGCGGACAGCGCCTTCACCTGCCGTTTCACCGGCTCCAGGCCCACCATCCGCTCCAGCTCCGCGAGCGCCTCGGCGAGCGCCGCCGGATCGGCGGGACCGGTCGGCAGCCCCGCCGGCGTCGACTGCGGTGGCACCGCCACCTTGCGCCGTACACCCTCCAGCCGGCCCGTACCGGGACCCGCGCCGGGTGGCTGGGGCGGCACTCCCGGGCCGTGGCGCGGCTCCGGCGGATCGGGGGCGGACAGCGGATCCTGCTCCACCTGCCCGTCCGCGGCGATGTCCTGCACGGGACCGCCGCCCAGCGCGACGGCCGCGAAGCCCCCGCCGCCCGGAGCCGGGCCGTGCCCGCCGTAGCGGATGTCCCCCGGATAGCCGTCGTACCCGTCGATGCAGTCGCTGTCCTCGATGGCCGTCAGCCGGGCCGCCGTGTCCATGAACGCCGGATCCACCCGGTGCACCGCCCGGTACAGCGGCAGGGCCGCCGCGCTGCGTCCGGTGCCCTCGTGCGCCCGCGCCAGCCAGTACCTCAGCTCCTTGCGCTGGGGCTGCTCGCTGCGGCAGCGCATCAGGGCCGCCGACAGCATGGGCTCGGCCTGCCCGTACATCTCCAGCCGGACCCGGGCCATCCCGCCGAACAGCCCCGCCTCGATCCCGAGCAGCGGATCGTCCACCAGCGGCTCGGTCTGCCGGACCAGCTGCTCCCAGTCCTTGACCAGGTAGGCCCGGCAGGCGTGCAGGAACCGGACCTGCGGATCGGTGTCCACCGGGGGCAGCGAGGCGAGGGCCTGGTCCAGCTCGGGCACGTGGCGCCCGTCCAGCCAGTGCGAGGCGTGGGCCAGCAGCAGGTCCCGTCGGCTCTCCAGTACCGGCTGCACCCACCAGCCCAGCCAGTACCAGGAGTTCAGGGTCCGCCGGTGCCGGGCCCGCTGCTCGCCGAAGCGGTCCCGGTGCGCGTACATGCGCAATAACGCGTTCGTGGTGTCGACCCGGAGGGCGTGCAGGCCCAACCAGGCGTCGGCCATCGCGGGATCCAGTCGTACGGCCGCCCGGAACTCCTCCTCGGCCTGCGGATAGGCGCCCATGGTGCAGGCGTCCACTCCTCGCAGCCAGGCGAGTTCGGCCGGGGCGTGGGTGCTGCCCGGCGTGCCGAAATCCATCACATCCCCCACAAGCCGCCCCCGTGGTGCGCGGCAACCCCCGCGTGGTGCGCGCGAGTTGTCAAGCGCCGATGAAATCAGGGCTGCATCGTACCTGCGGTTACGCACCTTACGTAGGGTGCGGTGGGCATGCGTCGGTGACGCATCCGGGGCCGCCAAGGTGACGCAGGGTGAAGAATCGGAGTCGATTCCCTCCGCGTGACACCGGGGCGGAGGGGCGATCGGGGCAGAACGAAGCCCCCGATCACGGGGGAACAATCGGGGGCTTCGTGTCCGCGACGGCCTTGAAAGACCGCGCATTGAGAACGTAAGGCCGCTTCGGGGGTGCGGTCAAGCGGCCCGGTGGAGCCTCGCGGGAGCGGATTTCCGGAGCCGCTCAGGCCCGGGGGAGTTCGTCACCCTCGGTGAGGGAAGCGGGCGATCCCGGGGTCGCAGCAGCCCCGGAAGTCCACTCGTATCCCGTACCGCTCTGCCGTACCAGGGTGTCCGCGAAGGGGCGCGAAGGATCATCCGAGAAGTGCGCGAGCTCCGCGCGCTCCCATCCGTCCCAGAAGTCGGAAAGTTCGCGCCCGTCCCGGTTTCGCCCGCGCCCCCACGAGGTCGCGCGCGGAGTCTCCATCCACAGCAGCCGCGCCAGGTGCGGGCGCAGCGCCCGCCGCCCGGCGCCGACGCCCTCGACGAGCAGCACGGCCGCCGGCTCCAGCACCCGCTCCGGGCCGAACCGCCGCTCGACCCAGTCGTACGGGGCCCAGTGCGCGGCCCGGCCGGCCGCGAGCGGCTCCAGCACCTGCGCGCGCAGCCGCTCCGGCCAGCCGAACAGCTCCTGATGGGTGGCCACGTCGTCCAGGTGCAGTACGGGTACGCCGCCCAGGGCCTCGGCGAGCCGCGTCGCGAAGGTGCTCTTCCCGGACCCGGCGTGCCCGTCGATGCCGATCAGCCGTACCGGGCCCAAGGAGGGCGGCAGCGCGGCGAGCTCGCTCGCGAGCGACTCAAGCGATTCCAGGGGTTCCAGTGACTCGGGTGACTGCTGTGGCTCCACCCGGCCAGCGTAGGCCCCGTCCGGGTGTCAGCCCCGACACGGGCCCGTGGCTTCGTCGTCCGGCCACCGGGAACTGGAAGGGTGGCGGGTGGAGAAGCCGAACCGCCGCACCGACCCCTGGGGGCCATGCCGATGACCGCACCCACGCCACGCAGGGCCCTGCTGACCGTCGCCCTCGCGGCCGCCACCGCCGCCACCCTGCCCGGGGGGCGCGCCGCCTCGGCCGCCTCCGGCACGCCCCAGGCCCCGGCCCCCGCCTCCGGGGCGGCCTCCGGAGCGGCCGCAGGGAAAACAGTCGACAACCGGTTCTGGTACTCGTACGCCCACTGGCGCGCCGGCTTCCACCAGGGCACCACCGCCATCGGCGGCGCCCGCCCCGGCCTGGAGATCAAGACCCCGGCCGGCCGCACGGAGTACGCGGACCCGCACACCGGCCGGAAGAGCACCTGGGAGTACGCCACCTGGACCTCCCCCGTGCACGCCTCCACCGTGCCCGCCACCGAGGCCATCGCCTCCTGGAACGCCCGCACCCCGGCCGGCACCTGGATCCAGACCGAGCTGCGGGGCACCTACACCGACGGCACCGCCACCCCCTGGTACGTCATGGGCCGCTGGGCCTCAGGTGAGGACGCCATCCGGCGCACCTCCGTGGACGGCCAGACCGACGGCAGGTCCACCGTCTGGACCGACACCCTGGCCCTGGACGCACCGACGGCCGCCACCGGCCTGCGGATCAAGGACTGGCGGCTGCGCCTGACCCTGTACCGCAAGCCCGGCGCCCTGCGCGGCCCCACCGTGTGGCTGGCCGGGGCCATGGCCTCCGCCGTCCCGGACCGGTTCACCGTCCCCGCCTCCCGGCCCTCGGGCGTCGCGCACGAGCTCAAGGTGCCGCGCTACTCGCAGGAGACGCACGCCGGCCAGTACCCGGAGTACGACAACGGCGGCGAGGCATGGTGCAGCCCCACGTCCTCGCAGATGATCATCGAGTTCTGGGGCCGCAAACCCGCCGCGAAGTCCCTGGCCTGGGTCAAGAAGGAGTACGCCGACCCGCAGGTCTGCCATGCCGCCCGGTCCACCTACGACGCCGCCTACAAGGGCTGCGGGAACTGGCCCTTCAACGCCGCCTACGCCGCCACCTACCGCCAGCTCGCCGGGGTCGTCACCCGGCTCGGCTCGCTGGCCGACCTGGAGACCCTGGTCCGGGCCGGCGTCCCGGCCATCACCTCCCAGTCCTTCCGGCCCGAGGAGCTCACCGGCGCGGGCTACGGCACCGCCGGCCACCTGATGGCCGTCATCGGGTTCACCGCGGCCGGCGACGTGATCGCCAACGACCCCAACTCGCCCGCGAACACGGCCGTGCGCCGGGTCTACCGGCGCCGCGAGTTCGAGAACAACTGGCTGCGCACCAAGCGGTACAACGCCACCGGCAAGGTCGTCTCGGGCACCGGGGGAGTCTGCTACCTCTACGGCCCGATCCGCCCGAACGCCGCTCAGGTCCAGGCGCTGCGGACCGTCGGAGTCCTGTGACTCCGCAGTCCTGTGAAAAAAAATGCATGCTGGTCAGAAAGGCTGAACGGGCGGAATATGGGCATAAAGGGCATATAAGGCTTCTCGTAGGAGGCAGCCCACCATGACCACCCATCCGAACATCGAACATCACCCGGACCTTGCCGAAATGCGGACTCGGTTCGAGCGGGTGACCACCACTCCCAGCGCGCAGGCCGTGGAGGCGCTGGCCCTGATCACGGGCCTGTACCTGGCGGCTTCGCCATGGATCGCCGGGTTCAGCGTGCTCGGCCCGCTGGCCATCAACAACCTCATCGCCGGCCTGGCGTTCTGTCTGTGCATGGGCGGCCTGGGGTCGGCCTACGAGCGCACCCACGCGATGGCCTGGACGGCAGTCGCGATCGGCGCCTGGACGATCATCGCCCCCTGGGTCATGGCCGGTGAGATGGACACGACCCGCAGTGTCACGAGCAATGTCATCACCGGCGCCGTCGCCGTATGCCTCGGCCTGGCCATGGCGGCCATGGCAGGAGGCAGGCGCGACACCGCCGCCTGAGCGGACGCCTGTCGGAGCGGACGTTTCCGCCGCCGGGCCCCGGCCGTCACGGCCGGGGCCCGGCGGCGTGACGCGCGCCACCAGTGACCATCGTCTCTACCGCGAAAGCGACGAACGCTGGCACATTGGACGGCATGACGACTTCCAGCGCCACCCCCAACGCCCCTGCCCGCAACCTCGTGGGCACCGGTGGCCCCAAGGAGGATTCCTCCTGGCTGGAGCACGTGCTCGGCTGGACCCTCGTGGTCGTCGTCGCCATGTTCGTCACCCAGGTCGGCTGGTTCTAGGTGCCGCCTCCTGCGGCTCGACCCGCCAGTGCCCGTCCGGAACGCCCACCAGCCCGTACAGCCTCCGTACCGGTGAGCGCGCGGGCAGCAGCACCACCCCGGCCACCGCGGCGAACAGCCCGAGGCCGAGCCACCACCCCAGCATCCGTACGAGGGCACTCGCGCCCAGCGCCCCCGCGAACGGCAGCACGTACACCCCCGCCCCGGCGATCACCACCGCGAGCAGGCGGGGCACCTTGAGGTCCGCCGCCGCCCCGGGCAGCCGCCAGCCCTCCACCAGCCAGCCGATCTCGGCCAGCAGCATCGTGCCGATCACGGCCGTGCCGAAGACCAGCAGGGCCAGGAAGGTCCCCGAGGTCGCGAAAGCCAGCACGCCGTTGGCCACGCCGTCCGCGGACCAGCCGGCGTAGGCCCGCGGATCGGCGCTCAGCAGCCGCCGGTACCCGCTGCCGTCCCACCCGTGGATCAGGGTGAAGAACAGCAGGAAGTACCCCGCCACCGCCTGCAGATACCCCCAGTACCCGGCCCCCACCAGCACGAACAGCCGCGCCGCGAGGAAGCCGAGCAGGGCGCCCACCACCACCGAGCCGACGTGGAAGAGCGCGAAGCCGGCCCACACCCCGTCGTGGTCCCGCGCCACCTGCATCGTCGCCCAGGCCGGGTTCTGCCACAGCAGGTACACCCCGGTCGGGGCCAGGAGCAGCGCCGCGTAGAGCACGGTCAGCGCCAGGTACGGATTGGCCGCGCGGCTCCTCGTACGGACCCCCTCGCCCCGGACCGACCGCTCCCACCACTGGAGCTGGCGCCCGGCCGCCACCGCGAAGGTGGCGCCGATGCCGTAGGCCCACAGCGGCGCCGCCTGCACGGGGATCACGAGGCCTCCAGCCGCAGTCCGTCGGTGGTGATCACGTCGGAGGTGACCAGCGCCTGCTCCGCGCGGACCTGGGTCATGAAGACGAACGGCGGGATGACCGGGGGAGCAGGCAGCCCGTCCGGGCTGAAGGTCACGCACAGCAGCCCTTCGATGCACCCGCTGAACCTCGTGAGGTAGAGGGTCACGTCCCCGCGCAGGTCCAGGGACTTCGCCGCCAGCCCGTACTCCTCGCGGCCGTCGCGGGTGCGCAGCCGGTAGTCGCGGAGCGAGGCCGCGTGCATCCGCAGCACCAGCACCTTCAGCGGCCCGTCGACCGTGGACACCTCCGTGATCCCCGCGAAGGCGAAGCCCTGCGGGGCGAAGAGCGAGGTCGTCACCGTCGGCGGGGTCCGGGCCGCCACCGGCGCCCGCAGGGGGCTCTCCGCGGCCTGCGCCCGCGCCGGCGGCGCGCCCGCCGCCAGCCCCGCGAGCAGGACCACCGGCAGTACGGCGGCCAGCGTGCGCGGCCCGCTGCCGTCCAGGCTCGGGACGTACGGCCCCTCCTCGCCCGCCTCCTCGTCGGGCAGCGGGGTCCAGCCGAAGGCCAAGGCGCTGCCCGCGATGCCCAGCAGCATTCCGACCAGGAAGCCGCCGAGGTTGGTCGCCACGAAGGACAGCACCGACAGCAGCAGCGCGTGGACGGAGACGTACGCCCGGGTCTGCGGCAGGAACCACAGGAACAGGCCCGCGGCGATCAACGCGATCCCGATCCCGATGGCCGCGATCCCGCCGAGACCCAGGCTGACCAGCACGGTCAGCGGGGAGAGCGGGACCAGCAGTAGCTCGGTCCCGCCCAGCACGACCAGCAGCCCGCCCCAGAACGGGCGGGTCCGGCGCCAGGTGCGCAGCCGCCGCCGGGGCCCGGGCAGCGGCAGCCATCGCTCCAGCAGGTCGCCGGCCCGGGCCGCTAGAAGCACTTCCTGCCGTCCAGGCTGACGTTGAGCTTCATGCCCTTGAGGTGGAAGTTCCCGCCGGTCGCGGACCAGGCGTGCGACTTGACGTCCACCACCTCGATGTTCCCGGCCTGCAGCCCGAACTTGCCCGGCTCGCCCGCGACCCCGGGCACCGCGTCGAGGGTCGAGGCGTCCCGGCCGATCTGGGCCGTGCCGAAGGTGGCGTCGCCGTCGAGGTCCTCGCCGTCGATGACGAGGTTGCTGGCGGTGACCTGCCCGGCCGGCCCGCCGGCGGTCAGCTTGAAGACCACCTTCCCCAGCGGGGTGTCCACCTCGGCCGCCTGGCAGATGTCGCTGAGAGTGGCCTCGCCGATGCCCAGCAGCGCCACCGGATGCCCCTTGCCGTCGACGGAGCGGTCCGTCTGCACGTAGGAGGCCAGGCCCTTGCTGCTCAGCTTGGATGAGGAGACCTGGAAACTGGTCCCCGAGACGGCGAAGGAGGCGGCGAGCGCGCCCTGCGCCATGACCATGGCCATCGCCCCGACCGCGACGACCGCGGGCATCGCGACGGCGGCCGTCTTCTTCCAGTTGACCCGGCCCTCCGCGGGGGGTCTCGTGCCCTTGCCCATGAGTGTTCCTCCCGTACGTCGTCCAGTGCGCAGGGGAAGTGCTGGGGGGTGCCATACTGCGGACATCCTGTGGCAGTTCGAGGCTAGGGCTGAATTTGAATAATAGTCAACAGCGTGGAACGACCGGGCGTTCGCAGGTTCGTCGAGCCGAACTCATGGCGATCGGACGCAAGTTGTTCGCCGACACCTCGTACGACGCGCTCTCCATGGACGACATCGCCAAGCACGCGGGCATCGCCAAGGGGCTCATCTACTACTACTTCAAGAGCAAACGCGGCTACTACCTGGCCATCGTCGAGGAGTCGGTCGCCGAGCTCGTCGCCCGCGCCGCCGGTGAGACCGACCTGCCCAACGCCGAACGGGTGCGCCGCACCATCGACGGCTACCTGCACTACGCCGAGCACCATCAGGCCGCCTACCGCACCATCGTCACCGGCGGCGTCGGCTCCGACTCCGAGGTCCTCGCCATCCGCGAAGCCGTCCGCGAGGAACTGGTCGCCACCATCGCCGAAGGCGCGTACGGGCGCCGCGCGGTCCCGCCCCTCGCCCGTCTCGCCCTGGTCGGCTGGCTCTCGGGAGTCGAGGGAATCACGCTGGAGTGGATCGGCGCCCTCGCCGCGGGAGCCCCCGACCAGCCCGACCGCGCGGAACTCGGAGCCCTGCTGGTGCGCCAGCTGCGGGCCACTCTGACGGTGATCGCGGAGTTCGTGCCGGAGTGCCCGGCCCCGCCCGCTCCGGACGAAGATCTCGCACCCGTGACGGGAAGCTCCTGATCAGGCATACTCAACCGCCGCAGCCACTGAACAGCCCCTTCCGCGACCCGGGAGGGCAGTATCGGCTGTGAGAGCACCGAGACCCGGCGTCGCGTCACAACCCTCACGCGCCGCCCCGTGCCCACGAGTGAGGAGAGCGCCGCCATGACCGACCGCGCCCCGCAGCCGGTTGACCGTCAGCTGCCGACCGAGGAGTCCCGCGACCTGCTGGCGCTCGTACGCGAGATCGCCCAGCGCGAGATCCGCCCCCGGGCCGCCGAGGAGGAGGACGCCGGGCGGTTCCCGCGCGAGGTCTTCACCCTGCTGTCCGAGGCCGGCCTGCTGGGGCTCCCGTACGACGGCGAGTTCGGTGGCGGCGAGCAGCCGTACGAGGTCTACCTCCAGGTCCTGGAGGAGCTGGCCGCGGCCCGCCTCACGGTCGGGCTCGGCGTCAGCGTGCACTCCCTGGCCTGCCACGGCCTGGCCGGCTACGGCACCAAGGAGCAGCAGGGCGCCCACCTGCCCGCCATGCTCGGCGGCGGCCTGCTGGGCGCGTACTGCCTCTCCGAGCCGGCTTCGGGCTCCGACGCGGCCTCGCTGACCACCAAGGCGGTCCGCGACGGCGACGACTGGATCATCACCGGCACCAAGGCCTGGATCACCCACGGCGGGGTCGCCGACTTCTACACCGTGCTGGCCCGCACCGGCGCCGAGGGCCCCAAGGGCATCACGGCCTTCCTGGTCCCCGGCGACGCGGCGGGCCTGACGGCGGCCGTCCCGGAGAAGAAGATGGGCATGAAGGGCTCGCCCACCGCCCAGCTGCACTTCGACGGTGTACGGGTGGCCGACAGCCGGCGCATCGGCGAGGAGGGCCAGGGCTTCACCATCGCGCTGGCCGCCCTGGACGCGGGCCGCCTCGGCATCGCCGCCTGCGCCATCGGCGTCGCGCAGGCCGCCCTGGACGAGGCACTGGCGTACGCGCTGGACCGCAAGCAGTTCGGCCACCCGATCGCGGACTTCCAGGGGCTGCGCTTCATGATGGCCGACATGGCCACGAAGATCGAGGCGGGCCGGGCCCTGTACCTGGCGGCGGCGCGGCTGCGGGACGCGGGCAAGCCGTTCTCCCGCCAGGCGGCCATGGCCAAGCTCTTCTGCACCGACGCGGCGATGGCCGTCACCACGGACGCGGTCCAGGTCCTCGGCGGCTACGGCTACACGGCGGACTTCCCCGTCGAGCGGCTGATGCGCGAGGCGAAGGTGCTGCAGATCGTGGAGGGCACGAACCAGATCCAGCGCATGGTGATCGCCCGGCACCTGGCGGGCCCTGAATCGCGCTGACGCGCCCCGCAGGGCGGCCGCCTCCCCGGACCGGGCCGCAGAATCGGGCCCGGCCTCCGGGGCGGTCCCGGCGGCGCGCCCCGAGCAGGCCGGCCTCGGCTGTCAGGGTGGACCCGCGCGCCCGGGGCGCCGGCGGCGGACCCCTGTCGAGCGGACCAGCTCGGAGCTGCGAAGTTCAAGGCATCGCCGGAATTCGACCACCGCGGCCGCGACTACAGCCTGCTCACCACCACCACCGAGGTCAAAGTACCGGCGGGCCGGTCACTGGCCCCGCACCTGCTCCTGGACCCCCGCTCGCCGCTCTACCGCTCGGCGCTGCGCTGCTTCTGGACCACCACCTGGGCGGGCGCGGGGTTCTTCCCCGGGGCGCTGTGGCGCGACCTCCCCGGCCGGTACGGCCCGACGAAGGCGTTCGGGGTCGCCGCGGCGTTCGCCGTTCCGGTCGCGACCCACCAGATCATCGCCCAGGGCATCGGCCGGAGCATGGAGGGAACGGCCGCCATTGCGGCCTTCGCCTCGGTCATGACGTTCAGCGGCCTCTTCATGGACGTGCAGGCCTTCCAGAGCGAGCGGCCCTACTGGCCGACCGACGCCTGCCCCGTCGCGTACGTCTACCAGATGCGCTTCGCCCCGGTGGCGTTCTTCCTGGCGCAGCTCCTGGAGCTCGCCACGATCTGGCAGACCCTCCGAGAAGGGGGCCCGCTGGCGCCGCCCCGTCCCGGTAGCCGCGCGGGTCACCCCCCGAACAGGGGGCCGGTCGGCCAGATCGGGGAGGAGGCGATCCGGGACCACTCCGGGTCGCGGCGCCCGGGCACGGTCCGGCCGTCCTCGGTCCAGCGGGCCAGCAGTGCGAGGTAGATGGGCGGATCGGGGTGCCGCGGCGGCGCCTGCCGAACCGATTCTTCGTACCCGTCCGAGGCCGGCCGCCGCCGACGTCCCACCCGCGGTGTGGAGGTCTCCATCGTGGTCATACCGGGCCAACGCGGCACCGCACCCGCGCGTAACCCCTCCCCGCCGCCGCCCATCCGTTCGACCCCTCCCACTGCCCGGGGCGCTGCGCCCGCGCGCGAGCCCGCGCCCGGCGGCACGGCTCGCGAGCCCCCGCCCGCGGTGCGCGGCGGCGTGGTGTGCCGCCCTGTCAGGGAGTGCCAGAAGTATGGCCCCCGGATCGGTTCCTGACGTACCGTCATATCCGCCGGAGCCGCCGCGGCTCCCCACCGCGTCCAGGAGGTCCGCCATGCCCGCCGACCGGCCCGTATCGCTCGACGAATACCCCATCCACCAGGCGCCGTTGTCGATGAAGCACCTCGTCAGCGGCGACCGGAACGCCTACGACCGCTGCATCTTCCACGTCTTCGACCACGCCGGGCGCGCCGTCCTGATCCTCGGCCTGGGCGTCTACCCCAACGCCGGCGTCATAGACGCCTACGCCACCCTGCGCATCGGCGACGAACTCCTCGCCGTCCGCGCCTCCGGCGCCCTCACCGACGACCGCATGAACCTCTCCGTCGGCCCCCTGCGCATCATCGTCGACACCCCCCTCAAGCAGATCACCCTCCAGTGCGACGCCGACCCCGAGGACCCGCAGGGACTCTCGTACGACATCACCTGGACCGCCGAGTTCCCCGCCGTCTGGGAACCCCACCACATCCAGCGCCGCGGCGACCGCCTCATGCTCGAAGGCCGCCGCTTCGTCCAGGCGGGCAACACCACCGGCACCATCCGCGCCAAGGGCGAGGAATTCACCCTCACCCCGGGGGAGTGGACCGGCACCCGCGACCGCAGCTGGGGCGTGCGCCCGATCCCCGGCGAGGACGGCGGCCGCGCCGCCGAGGAACACCGCCCCGAGGGCTTCCACTGGCTCTGGATACCCGTCCGCTTCGAGGACCGCTTCCTCATGGTCATCGCCCAGGAGGACGCCGACGGCCACCGCACCCTCAGCGAGGCCGTCCAGGTCTTCCCCGAGGACAGCGGCCGCCGCGACGTCCAACTCGGCTGGCCGCACACCGACATCCGCTACCGCCCCGGCAGCCGCCACCCCGAGAGCGCCGTGGTCCACCTCACCGACCCGGCGCGCAAACCCCTCGAACTCGGCGTGGAGATCCTCAACTCCTCCCCGCTCGCCGTCGGCGCCGGCTACCCGCCCGCCGCCGACTGGCAGCACGGCACCTGGCAGGGCCGCGGCTGGACCGACCGCCGCGCCTACGACCTCTCCGACCCCTCGGCCCACCCCATGGCCGCCTTCGGCGTCACCGACCACTCGGCCCGCTTCACCCTCGACGGGCAGACCGGCCACGGCATCTTCGAGCACGGCAGCTTCGGCCGCCACGACCCGAGCGGCTTCGCCGACTACTCCTCCGTCGCGCAGTAGAGAAGGGGCTCACCCATGGCAACGGCACCGCGTCCCCGCACCTCCACCCGCGAACCCGAGGAACTCGCCCGCCGCCTCGCGGCCTGGCTCGACACCCGGCTGCCCGGAGCGAAGATCACGGGCACCTCCGTCCCCGGCTCCAACGGCATGTCCAGCGAAACCCTGCTCTTCGACATCGAGCACCCCGACACCCCGATCCGCGCCTGCGCACTGCGCCTCGCCGCCGACCCGGCCGCCTACACCGTCTTCCCCACCTACGACATGGCCCGCCAGCACCGCGTCATGAGCCTGGTCGCCGCCCACACCGACCTGCCCGTCCCGCGCGTGCAGTGGCTGGAGGAGGACCCCGGGCCGCTCGGGGCGCCGTTCTTCGTCATGGCCCGCGCCGAGGGCCGCGTACCGCCCGACGTCATGCCCTACACGTACGAGGGCAACTGGCTGCACGCCGCGACCGACGCCGAACGCGCCACCCTCCAGGAAGCGAGCGTCGCGCTGCTGGCACACCTGCACGACCAATTCCCGGCGAAGGAGGCGGAGTTCCTCCTTCCGCCCGGCGAAGGCAGCCCGCTGCGCCGGCACGTCGACGCCCAACGCGCGTACTACGCATGGGTGGTGGACGGCCTGGCACCCTCGCCGCTACTGGAGCGGGCCTTCGACCGGCTGGAGGAACTCTGGCCCGCCGACGAGGGCGAGGCAGTCCTGAACTGGGGCGACGCCCGCATCGGCAATGTGATCTACCAGCCCGACGGCTTCGAACCGGTCGCCGTCCTGGACTGGGAGATGGCCGCCTTGGCCCCGCGCGAGGTCGACCTCGGCTGGACCGTCTACCTCCACCGGTTCTTCCAGGACCTGACCGTCGGCTTCGGCCAGCCCGGCCTGCCGGACTTCCTGCGCCGCGAGGACATCGAGCGCCGGTACGCCGAACTCACCGGGCACACCCCGCGGGACATGGAGTTCCACACCCTGTACGCCGCCCTGCGGCACGGGATCGTCATGCTGCGCATCGCCTACCGGCAGGCGCACTTCGGCGAGGTGGAGATCCCCGCGGAACCCGACGGCCTGATCCTGCACCACGCCAGCCTGGCCGCCATGGTGCAGGGCACGTACTGGTAACCCGCGATCAGGCGTCAGGCGGCCTGCGCGTGCTGCCGCATCTGGGGCAGCACCGCGGGCGCGGGCATCCGCACGGGACGCGAGCCCGGGCCGCCGACGTGCGAGAACGGCTGCGTCCGCCAGTCCAGCCCGAGCGGCAGCGTCAGGTGCACGACGGGCTCCAGCTCGGCGGTCTCGTCCGCGCCGAAGCCGACCGCGGGCAGCGCGTCGGCGGCGGGCCGACCGGTGCCCGCGCACACCGTGAGCCCGAACGGGTTCCACGGGGTCAGGCACAGCGCGTGCTGCGGCAGGAACTCCTCGCCCGCGACCAGGGCGATCGCCTGGCCGCAGTCGGGGCAGTTCGCGTGGTGGATCTCGAATCCCTCGGACTCGTCGAGGTACTCGGCGTACCCGTTCTCGGCGTACGGGCCGTCCGCGGATTCGAGCGGTTCCAGGGGCTCCGGTTCAATGCGACCGGCGCGCTTGGTGTTCTGCATGGATGTACTCCCCCTTGGGTGGGCCGGGCGGGCAGTTTCTACGGCCTCGGCCACACCAAGCACTTCCCGTCGCGCGGCACGAGTAACCACAACAGCACGGCGTACGCCTCCATACACCTGTGGCCTTGGTCACATGCCCGGCGCAGGTGCCATTCGGTCCGTGGACAACGCTGGGCCTGAAGCGCTCTTGGCCGTAGGTTGAGCGGCTATGAGCGCAATGGAGGAGCTGGACCGCCAGATCGTTGATCTGCTCGTGCGGGACGGGCGGATGAGCTACACGGATCTGGGCAAGGCCACGGGACTGTCCACGTCGGCAGTCCATCAGCGAGTACGCCGCCTGGAGCAGCGCGGAGTGATCCGCGGCTATGCGGCCGTGGTGGACCCGGAGGCGGTGGGCCTGCCCCTGACGGCCTTCATCTCGGTCAAGCCGTTCGACCCGAGCGCGCCCGACGACATCGCCGAGCGGCTGGCCGGCGTCCCCGAGATCGAGGCCTGCCACAGCGTCGCGGGCGACGAGAACTACATCCTCAAGGTCCGCGTCGCCACCCCCTTGGAGCTGGAGGACCTGCTGGGCCGCCTGCGCGCCCTGGCCCACGTCTCGACCCGCACCACGGTGGTCCTCTCCACCCCGTACGAATCCCGCCCCCCGCGCGTGTGACCCCCTGACGCGCCCGGGCCGCGCCCCCGCGGGCCCGGCAGCGCGTCCGGCGGCGCGTCCGGCAGGGGGGGGCCGCGGTCCGGCGGAGCAGCCGGACCCGCGAGACTGGTCCGCATGACAGACCGCACCGCCGACTCCGCCGACGCAGCCGGAGCACCCGGGTCCGCACGGACCGTCCTCCTGCGCGGGGGAGAGGTCCACAGCCCCGCCGACCCCTTCGCCACCGCGATGGTGGTCGAGCGCGGCCACATCGCCTGGGTCGGCTCCGAGGGCGCCGCCGATGCCTTCGCCCAGGGCGTGGACGAGGTGGTCGAGCTCGGCGGCGCGCTCGTCACCCCCGCGTTCACCGACGCCCACGTCCACACCACCTCCGCCGGCCTCGCCCTCACCGGCCTGGACCTGTCCGGGGCCCGTACGCTCGCCGACGCCCTCGACCTCGTACGCGCCTACGCCCTGAGCCGGCCCACCGACCGGGTGCTCCTCGGCCACGGCTGGGACGCCGCCCGCTGGCCCGAGCGCCGCGCGCCCCGCACGGCGGAACTCGACCTGGCCACCGGCGGCCGCCCGCTCTACCTCAGCCGCATCGACGCCCACTCGGCCGTGGTCACCACCGCCCTGCTGGAGCTCGTGCCCGGGGTCGCCGACGAGGGAGCCCCGCTCACCCGCGACGCCCACCACGCCGTACGCCGGGCCGCCCTCGGGGCCCTCACCCCCGGCCAGCGCGCCGAGGCCCAGCGGGCCGCCCTCGACCGGGCCGCCTCCCTCGGCATCGGCTCCGTCCACGAGTGCGGCGGACCCGACATCTCCTCCGCCGAGGACTTCGCCGCCCTCCTGGAGCTGGCCCGCACCCACCCCGGCCCGCGCGTCTTCGGCTACTGGGCCGACCGCGACCTGGGCCTCGCCAAGTCGCTCGGGGCCGTCGGAGCCGCCGGGGACCTGTTCGTCGACGGCGCCCTCGGCTCGCACACCGCCTGCCTGCACGCCCCGTACGCCGACGAGACCCACACCGGTACCGGCTACCTCGACGCGGCCGACGTGGCCGAGCACGTCGCCGCCTGCACCGAGGCGGGCCTCCAGGCCGGCTTCCACGCCATCGGGGACGCCGCGATCACCGCCGTCGTCGAGGGGGTGCGCGCGGCCGCGGAGAAGGTCGGCCTCGCCCGCGTCCGCGCCGCCCGCCACCGGGTCGAGCACGCCGAGATGATGACCCCGGCCACCATCGCCGCCTTCGCGGAGCTCGGCCTCACCGCCTCCGTCCAGCCCGCTTTCGACGCGTTCTGGGGCGGCGAGGACGGCATGTACGCCGACCGGCTCGGCGCGGAGCGGGCCCGCACCCTGAACCCGTACGCCGCGATGCTCAAGGCGGGCGTCCCGCTGGCCTTCGGCTCCGACGCCCCCGTCACCCCGCTCGACCCCTGGGGCACCGTCCGAGCGGCCGCCTTCCACCGGACTCCCGAGCACCGGATCTCCGTACGGGCCGCCTTCACCGCCCACACCCGCGGCGGCTGGAGGGCCCTGGGACGCGACGACGCGGGCGTCCTCGTACCCGGCGCCCCGGCCGACTACGCCGTCTGGCAGACCGCCGAACTGATCGTCCAGGCGCCCGACGACCGGGTCGCCCGCTGGTCCACGGACCCCCGCTCCGGGACCCCGGGACTGCCGGACCTGACCCCCGGCGCGGATCTGCCGGTGTGCCTGGCCACCGTGGTCGGCGGCCGGGAGGTATTCGTACGGCCACAGGGGTGATGAGGCCGGTCGCGGTTCGGTAAGCGCGGTCGGATCCGGATAAGTTCGGCCGGGTCCACCTCAGGACGTCCGTACCGGACGGATCCGTCCGCCCAGCCGCGCCCGCGCCTCGGGGGCGAGGGAAGGTTTCGCCGGATGGGGGTCCCCCCTGCTTCCAAGGGGCTTGGGGGAGGGTGGCCCCAGGTCGGGGCCCGGCGGTCCAGTAGACAACGGCCACGGCGACCCGCAGCCAGCGGGAGCCGGGTCGGCCCGAAGGACCGCGGGCCCCGATCGCTGTTCTAAAATCATCCCCTGTGACAAGACGTACAGGACGTACGAGAACGCAAAAGGGGACCCAGTGAGCGACGGCGGACAGCGGGGCTACGGACCGCTCGGCACGGCCTTGGTGATCATTCCGACCTACAACGAGGCGGAGAACATCGGGCTGATCGTCGGCCGCGTCCGCGCGGCTGTACCCGAGGCCCACATCCTGGTCGCGGACGACAACAGCCCGGACGGCACCGGCAAGCTCGCCGACGAGCTGGCGGCCGGCGACGACCACGTGCACGTCCTGCACCGCAAGGGCAAGGAAGGCCTCGGCGCCGCCTACCTCGCGGGCTTCGCCTGGGGCCTGGACAACGGCTACGGGGTCCTCGTCGAGATGGACGCCGACGGCTCCCACCAGCCCGAGGAGCTGCCCCGCCTGCTGACCGCCCTGGAGGGCGCCGACCTCGTGCTGGGCTCCCGCTGGGTGCCGGGCGGCCGGGTCGTCAACTGGCCCAAGAGCCGCGAGATCCTCTCCCGCGGCGGTTCCACCTACTCCCGCCTCATGCTGGGCGTCCCGATCCGCGACGTCACCGGCGGCTACCGCGCCTTCCGCCGCGAGACCCTCGAAGGCCTGGGCCTGGACGAGGTGGCCTCCGCGGGCTACTGCTTCCAGGTGGACCTGGCCCGCCGGGCCGTGGCCAAGGGCTTCCGCGTCGTCGAGGTGCCCATCACCTTCGTCGAGCGCGAGTTCGGCGACAGCAAGATGAGCAAGGACATCGTGCGCGAGGCCCTGTGGCGGGTCACCCAGTGGGGCATCCAGGCCCGCACGGAGAAGCTGACGGGCAAGGCCAAGAAGGCCTGACGTGCGCCTGCCGGCCGTCCCTTAGGGGATGTCCGGTACCTCCGACTGAGGTCGCTTTTACGGCGTGCCAGGCACACTGGAGAGCATGACGACCGGCGTTTCCCCTTCGACGGCCCCCCGGCGGCGCTCGCCCGCCCGTACGATCCTCCCCCTGGCGGTCGCCGCCTGGCTGATCCTGGAGATCTGGCTGCTCAGCCTGGTCGCGGGTGCGGCCGGCGGCGCCGTGGCCGTCGCCGCGCTGCTCGCGGGCGGGCTGGTGCTCGGTGTGGTGGTCATCAAGCGGGCCGGGCGGCGTGCCTTCAAGAACCTGACGGACACCTTCCAGCAGGCCCAGGCGGGCGGTCGGCCCGCTCCGCAGCAGCCCGGCACCGGCAACGGCCTGACGATGCTGGCCGGCCTGCTCCTGATCATGCCCGGCCTGATCTCCGACGCGGCGGGACTGCTCCTGCTGCTCCCGCCCGTCCGGGCGCTGGTCGGGCGCCGTTTCGCCCGCTCCCTGGAGCGCAAGATGGCCACGGCGCCCGCCGGGACCTTCGGCGACGCCTTCCAGCAGGCGCGGATCCACTACCCCGACGGCAAGGTCGTCCAGGGCGAGGTCATCCGCGAGGACGGCTCGCCGGCGTCCGGCCCGGGGCACCCCGGCCAGGACGACGGGTACCGTCCGCCGCTCGCCCCGTAGGCAGGGCTCCCGCAGGGAAAAACGAAAAGCTGAGGGGCCCCGCCACACTGTGTGGCGGGGCCCCTCAGCTTTTCCCGTGCTCAGCGCCCGCGGGTTACGCGGACTTGCGGCTGTCCCGCGGATGCACGGCAATGTTCATGGCGCCGGAACGAAGGACCGCCAGCCTTTCGGCGAGCACTTCCTCCAGCTCCTCGCGGGTGCGTCGCTCCATGAGCATGTCCCAGTGCGTTCGCGCAGGCTTGCCCTTCTTCTCTTCGGGCCCGTCCCCGTCCACCAGGAGTGCCATGGCGCCGCACGCCTTGCACTCCCACTCCGGCGGAATTTCTGCCTCAACCGAGAACGGCATCTCAAATCGATGTCCGTTCTGGCATGCGTACTCCACCGCCTGGCGCGGGGCCAGATCGATGCCGCGGTCCGTCTCGTAGCTGGTAACCACGAGCCGCGTACCGCGGAGAGCTCGCTCACTCATGAATCGTGCCTCCCGGGCTTGTCGCCCACAGGACAGGTGTCGCTGTCGTCGTCATCCGGTCAACGTCCGGTCGGCGGTATAGATTCCCGCTCCGGGTCACGCGTCGCCCGTCGTGCCGCCCCTTGTTGTACCCACCAATGCCCGTTTTGTCACATCTGGCAGCAGATGTCACCCAACGTCTTCACTTCTTCAGCACGCAGTAACGGTCCGCCTGGCAGGCCAAAGGCGTACACTACCGGCCCTTCGCTTCAACGTCGAAATCCGTTCGGAATTCGTTCGTGGATCCGGTTCGGGCCGACCGCCGCGCGAGCCTGGATCCGGTCTCAGATCCGCTCGGGTACAGGATTGCCCGCCGCCTCCACGGCGCGCCGCACCGGCACCCTGGCGAGCAGCACGAAACCCAGTGCGAAGAAGACCACCAACGAGATGATCGAGTCCCGGTAGCTGCCCGTCAGCTGGTACGTGAGGCCGAAGACCAGCGGTCCCACCCAGCTCAGCCCGCGGTCGCTCATCTCGTACGCGGAGAAGTACTCGGCCTCCTTGCCCGCCGGCACCAGGTGCGAGAACAGCGAGCGCGACAGCGCCTGGCTGCCGCCCAGCACCAGTCCGATCATCGCGGCGAGTGCGAAGAACCACACCGGGGTCCGCGCCGGCAGGAAGTATCCGGCGGCCAGGGTCAGGCCCCACGCCGCCAGCGAGCCGAGGATCGTCCGCTTCGCGCCGTGCACCGCGGCCAGTCGGCCCATCCCCAGCGCACCCACCACGGCCAGGACCTGCACCAGCAGCACGGCCACGATCAGCGTGGACTGCTCCAGCTCCAGCTCCTCCGAGCCGTAGATCGAGGCCTGGGAGATCACGGTCTGCACGCCGTCGTTGTAGATCAGGTACGCGAGCAGGAACGACAGGGTCAGCGGGTAGCGCCGCATGTCCTTCAACGTGGCGATCAGCTGCCGCCACCCGCTCACCGCGGCCGCGCCCGGATCGCGTACGACCGCCCGGTCGCGCAGCCGGCGCAGCGGGACGATCGCGAAGGCACCCCACCACAGGCCGGCCGAGGCCAGGCAGATGCGCACCGCCGCGCCCTCGGACAGGCCGAAGGACTCGTGGCCCTGGAAGAGCACCAGGTTCAGCACCAGCACGAGGGCGCCCGAGGCGTAGCCGAAGGCCCAGCCGCGCGACGAGACGCTGTCGCGCTCGTCCGGGGTCGCGATCTGCGGCAGGAAGGCGTTGTAGAGCACCATCGAGACCGCGAGCGAGGCGTTCGCGACGATCAGCAGCAGCCCGCCCAGCAGGTAGCGCTCACCGCCCAGGAAGAACATGCCGGCCGTCGCCGTGGCGCCCGTGTACGCCGCGGCAGCCAGCAGCGCCTTCTTGCGGCCGGTGCGGTCGGCGAGCGCACCCACCAGCGGCATGATCAGGATGGCCACGATCACCGAGGCCGATACCGCGTACGCGAAGTAGGAACCCGCCCGGACCGGGATGCCCAGCGGGTGCACGTACCCCTCGGCGTCCGCGGCGGCCTTGGCCACCGAGGTCAGGTACGGCCCGAGGAACACCGTCAGCACGCTCGTCGAGTAGACCGAGCAGGCGAAGTCGTAGAAATACCAGCCGTGCTGTTCGCGCTTGCGGGCCGCCGCGGCGGCCTCGGCTCTGCCGTCCTCCGCGCCCGGTTCCGCTTCTGCTGTCGTCCGCGCACTCATGAGTGCCCCCTCGCTGGTCCCCGTACCGCAGCGGCCGCCTCGCCGGGCACGGCGGCCGAAGGGCTCGTCAGGCCCAGGCCCCGCGCCGGTCCAGCACCGTGCGCAAGATGTCGATCCGGTCGGTCATGATGCCATCGACACCCAGGTCGAGCAGCGCTTCCATACGTTCCGGTTCGTTCACGGTCCAGACGTGCACCTGGAGTCCCCGCTCGTGCGCGGTGCGTACGAACCGCCGGTCGACCACGCGGATGCCCCCCTGGGTCTCCGGCACCTGCGCCGCCACCGCACCCGCGCGCAGCGCCGCCGGGATCGCGAACGAGCGCAGCCGCAGCCCCAGCACCCCGCGCACCCCGTACGAGGTGGCCAGGCGCGGCCCGGCGATCTTCTGGGCCCGCGCCACCCGGCTCTCCGAGAACGAGCCCACGCAGACCCGGTCCCAGACCCCGGCCCGCGCGATCAGGTTGACCAGCGGATGGAGCGCCGACTCGTCCTTGATGTCGACGTTCCAGCGGGCGTCCGGGAACTCCTCCAGCAGCTCCTCGAAGAGCGCCAGCGGCTCGGTCCCGCCCACCCGGGCCTCGCGGATACGGCTCCAGGGCAGCTCGCGGATGCGGCCCTGCCCGTCCGTCACCCGGTCCAGGGTCGCGTCGTGGAAGGCCACCAGCTTCCCGTCGGCCGCGGCGTGCACATCGGTCTCGAAGTACCGGTATCCCGCGGCGGCGGCCCGGCGGAAGGCGGCGGCGGTGTTCTCCAGTCCGTCCGCGGCCCCGCCCCGGTGTGCGAACGGGATGGGAGTCGGGTGGTCCAGATACGGGTGGCGAAGGCGTACGTGCGTCACCGCCGCAGTATGCCCCGGACCGGCGCCGACCGGATGGCCGGGCGGTGAACGGCTCCACCGCAACCGGCCCCGCTGGTCCGAATGGACCCCCGCATGCCACTCTGTGAGGGCAGAACCAATCCAATACCGGCCTCTGCCGCACCCGGTCGGGGCCAATTCGACGAAGGTGGACCGGACAGCATGGCTCAGTGGACCTCGGCGGTCGGTGCCGCCCAGCTCGCCCGGCTCATCACCTCCCAGCAGGAACGGCCCGCCGTGCCCGGCGCCCGCAAGCTGCCCGCGTACCGCACGCTGGCCGACGGGATCCGCCTCCTCGTCCTGGAGGGCAGGGTCCCCGTCGCCGCCAGGCTGCCCGCCGAGCGGGAGCTCGCCGTCGCGCTCTCCCTCAGCCGCACCACCGTCGCCGCCGCCTACGAGGCCCTGCGCGGCGAGGGATTCCTGGAGTCCCGCCGCGGCGCCGGCAGCTGGACCGCCGTACCGGCCGGCAACCCGCTGCCCGCCCGGGGCCTGGAACCGCTGCCCCCCGAGTCCCTCGGCTCGATGATCGACCTCGGCTGCGCGGCCCTCCCGGCCCCCGAGCCCTGGCTCACCAAGGCCGTCCAGGGCGCCCTCGAAGAACTCCCGCCCTACGCCCACACCCACGGCGACTACCCCGCCGGGCTGCCCGCGCTGCGCCGGATGCTCGCCGACCGCTACACCGAGCGCGGCATCCCGACCATGCCCGAGCAGATCATGGTCACCACCGGGGCCATGGGCGCCATCGACGCCATCTGCAGCCTCTTCGCGGGCCGCGGCGAGCGCATCGCCGTCGAATCCCCCTCCTACGCCAACATCCTCCAGCTCATGCGCGCCGCAGGGGCCCGCCTCGTACCGGTCGCCATGGCGGAAGGGCTGACCGGCTGGGACATGGACGTCTGGCGCCAGGTGCTGAGGGACTCCGCCCCGCGCCTGGCCTACGTCGTCGCCGACTTCCACAACCCGACCGGCGCCCTGGCCACCGACGAACAGCGCCGCGCCATGGTCGAGGCCGCCCGCTCCGCCGGCACCGTCCTCATCGCCGACGAGACCATGGCCGAACTCCAGCTGGAACCGGACCTCCACATGCCGCGCCCGGTCTGCTCCTTCGACCCGGCCGGTTCCACCGTCATCACCGTCGGCTCCGCCAGCAAGGCCTTCTGGGCCGGGATGCGGATCGGCTGGGTCCGTGCGGCCCCCGACGTCATCCGCAGCCTCGTCGCGGCCCGCGCGTACGCCGACCTCGGCACCCCCGTGCTGGAGCAGCTCGCGGTGAACTGGCTGATGCGCACCGGCGGCTGGGCGGAGGCCGTGGAGATCCGCCGCGACCAGGCCCGGGAGAACCGCGACGCGCTCGTCGCCGCGGTCCGCCGGGAGCTGCCCGACTGGGAGTTCCAGGTCCCGCGCGGCGGGCTGACCCTGTGGGCCCGCGCCGGCGGGCTGTCCGGCTCCCGGCTCGCCGAGGTGGGGGAGCGGGTCGGCGTACGGGTCCCCTCGGGCCCGCGGTTCGGCGTCGACGGCGCCTTCGAGGGCTACGTCCGGCTGCCGTTCACCGTGGGCGGCCCGGTGGCCGAGGAAGCCGCATCCCGCCTGGCCGCGGCGGCCCGCCTGGTCGGCACCGGCGCGGGCGGCAGCGGCGCGGAACCGCCGCGGACGTTCGTGGCGTAGGGGGTGTCTGACGGATGTCCGTGGGGGAAGGAGCGGCGTCCGGTGCGTGCTCTCGGCGTGCCGACCGGAAGCCCGCGTACTGGACGTACTCGGGCTTCCGGTCGGTGCGGCGAGAGCGCGTGCCGGGCGTCGCGACGCCGCGGACATCCGTCAGACACCCCCTAGCCGCAGGAGGGGAACTCAAGGCGCGTCCGCCGGCACCTCGGGGATCTCCGAGGCGTCGATCGCCGATGCCTGCGCCTGGGCCGGGGGCTGCGCCTGCAACGGCTTGGTCAGGGTGACGTGGCCGACCCGGTCCTGGCCCGCGACGGCCCCCGCCTGCTGGCGCCCGGGCAGGAGCTCCAGCACGGCCTGGCGGTGCGCCGGGTGCGTCGAGTCGTCGTACGGGTCCGGCGTGGCGGGTACCTGGAGGCGGTGCACGGGACCGGTGGCGAGCCGCGCGTACCCGCGCCCCGGCGGCACCTGGGCCGGCGGGGTGGTGTGCGGCGGCAGCCCCAGTACGTCGGCGATCTGCTGGACCGGAGCCGGCCCCAGCACCACGCGGGCCCGGGTGTGCTGCCAGACGGCGTCGTTCAGCAGCTCCAGGTGGTCGTGGTGCTCGGCCACCACCACCGTCACGTTCGCGGCGCGCCCGTGCCGCAGCGGCACCTGGAGCTGCGCCAGCGGGTCCGGGGCGCCCTCCGCCATCGCCAGGTGGGCCAGCACGGTCGGCTGGTCCAGCAGGATCCACAGCGGCCGCCGGGTGTCCTGCGGCGCGGGCCGCCCGGCCTCGCGGGCCCGGTGGGTGGCGATCAGCCGCCGCTCGGTCTCCTGCGCGGCCCACTCCAGGATGGCCAGGGCCCCGGCGGGCCCGCACTCGACGGCCAGGACGCCGGTGCGGCCGGACAGGCAGGCGTACTCGCCGCTGCCGCCGCCCTCGACGACCAGTACGTCGCCGCCGTGCTGGAGGGCCTGCAGGGCGATGGAGCGCAGCAGGGTCGAGGTGCCGCTGCCGGGCTGGCCGACGGCCAGCAGGTGCGGCTCGCAGGAGCGGGGGCCGGTGCGCCAGATCACCGGCGGCACGTCCCGGGGCTCGTCGCCCTCCAGCACCGGCAGGGTGCGCTGCACGCTTCCGGCGTCGGTGAACCCGAGCACGGTCTCACCGGGGGAGGTCACGAACGGCTGGGCGGCGATACCCGTCGGCAGCGCCGCCAGCACACTGAGGTCGAGCTGGTTGCCCTCCTCGTCCCAGTCGAAGAGGTACTCCCGTCCGCGCCCGGACTTGGCGTGCAGCAGTGCCTCGATCCGGGCCCGTGAGGCGGCCTCGCCGTCGGTGAAGTAGGCCGGGTAACGGATGTGGAGCCGGGTGACGCGGCCCGCCTCGTCGAACTCGTAGCCGCTGAAGGCCCTGTCCCAGTCCCCGCCGTGGGCGAAGAGCGGATTGGGGTCTTCCGGGATGGAGAAGTACGGCACGAGGGCTTCGTAGAGGGAGCCGAGCCGTTCGGTCTCGGCATCGCTGGGCCCGGACTTCGCCGGGGTGCGGTCGCGTCCCTGCCAGGCCGCTGCCGCCATGAGCGTGATCAGGGCGGTGAGGGGGCCGTAGGGGACGAGCGCGACCACGAGGATGCAGGCTGCGCCCAGGAACAGCGCGGGACCACGCTTGTCCTTGGGCGTCCCGGACCATTTGCGCCGCCCGGCCGAGGCCAGGATGCGCAGGCCGCGTCCGATGGTGAGGAGCGGATGGAGGACGTCCGTGGCGCTGTCGGCGGCCGTGCGAGCGAGGTCGCGGCCCCGGGCCAGCGACGAGGTGCCGTTGCTGAGGATGCGGGGAAGTGGGCGCCGGGCCACGGGCGTCTCCTGGAGTTGTGGGTGTGGCGGGACGGTGCGGTCGGGCGGCGCTAGAGCTTGATCCCGCCGAGCAGGCTCGCGAGGCTCGCGGTGCTCGCCGTGATGCTGGGGGCGATGGCCGAGCCGGCGAGGAAGAAGCCGAACAGCGCGCAGACGAACGCGTGCGTCAGCTTCATTCCGTCCTTCTTGAAGAACAGGAAGCAGATGATGCCGAGCAGTACGACACCTGAGATGGACAGGACCATGAGAGGTTCTCCTGGTGGGTGGGGACAGTCACCATCAGTTCTTCCAGGCTCACAGCAAGTATCAATGCGACAAAAGGTGCATACGGGTGAATCGCGCCGTTTTTCACTTGACCGGCCCTCCCCGGCTGGCGCGTCGGCCGTGAAGGGGTTGCGCGGTGATCCTTGCCTCGGCCCCCGCCGCTCATGTGCAGGTCCGGGCGCTACCCTGGCGATTCACCCGTACGGACGCAGCGCCGTACGCACCCCTGTCCGCACGGCCTGGGGAGACTCCTTGCCACCAGCGAGTGAAAGGCGGTACGACCGATGAGCGAGCGCAAGCCCGAGCACGAGCCCACCGCGGACGGTTCCCAGGGCGCCCCCGACGAGGACGTCATCGAACTGGCCACCAAGATCTTCGACCTCGCCCGCAACGGCCGGACCGCGGAGCTCGCCGCCTACCTCGACGCCGGAGTCCCCGCGAACCTCACCAACGACCGCGGCGACACCCTCGTCATGCTGGCCGCCTACCACGGCCACGCCGACGCCGTCACGGCCCTGCTGGCCCGCGGCGCCGAGGCCGACCGCGCCAACGACCGCGGCCAGACCCCGCTCGCCGGAGCCGTCTTCAAGGGCGAGGAGGCCGTCATCCGCGCCCTGCTCGCCGGCGGCGCCGACCCGAACGCCGGAACGCCCTCCGCCGTGGACACGGCCCGCATGTTCGCCAAGGCCGACCTGCTCGAACTCTTCGGAGCCAAGTAGTCCGCTTTTTGGCGGGGGATGACCGCCGACTGACCACCGCGCACCTCACAGGTTGGTCACGGCAGCCGGAAATGTGGTCGCGGTGCACAAAGCGGCTGGGTCATCATGGCGTCGGATTCGATTCGCGGACATGACGGACGGGCAGGAGCGGACTGGACACAACGGGTGTCCACAGCCACCCCTGCCACACCGGCCGGCACGGTCGCGAAGCACCGACGAGAGTGAGAAGGCAATGGTCTACATCGAGCGGAACATGACGGCGGACGTCCTCACATGCTGTTACGCGGCCCTGTGAATCCCGATTCCCGGTTGCGTCCCCAGCTTGATTTGAGGCCATTCCCATGTTCGAACCAGTCATAGCGCCAAGCGGCACCCTGCTCGGGCTCCTCCAGCGCGGTCGCGGCGACGGCACCCTGCACGCCCTCGCGGCACCCCGGGCGGAGGCCCTCGCGGCCGTCAACCAGTGCGTGCTCCGCGACCCGCGCCAGGACTGGCAGGTCGAGAACCGCTCGCTGTACTACGCCCGCCTGTACTTGGACCTCGACGGCCCCCTCGGCGAGATCGAGACCCACCTCTTCAGCGCGGAAGACCTCTTCGACGAGGAGGACCACCGCACCGGCCTCGCCCTGTCCGTACTCGGTCACCTCGCCTCGTACGGACGCGACGACGCGCTGATGCTGCTGCGCCGGTATGCCGCCTCCGGCTCGAACTGGGCCTGGGCCCTCGACGAGCTCGCCCTGCGCGACGACGACGAAGGCCTGCGCGGCCTCGCCGCACCCGTCCTCGCCCGGTTCCCCGACACCGCGGAGGGTGGGGCGCGGCTGGCCGCCGCCGTCCGCGACGCGTACGAACCCAGGCCCTGGTGCCTGTGGGAAGAGTCACCCGAGTACGGAGAGCGGCTGCGCGCCGCCCGCCAACAGGGCTCCTTCGACCGCTGGCAGCGCCAGCTGACCCCCAGCGGCCCCCGGCCCGGCTGGGGCGTCCAGGCCGTCTTCGACTGGGCCGCGGACGGCCTGCGCCGCGGCACCCCGCTGCACGTGCCCGCCGCGCGATGCCTCGCCGCCGTCGCCGCGCCCGATGACCGCCCCGCCATCCTGGCGGCCGCCGCCGGAGCCTCCGGCGAGGCCGCCCGCGCCACCGCCCTGCACCACCTGGTCCTCGCCGAACCGGACAACCCGGCCGTCCTGGACCTCATCGAAGCCGCCGGCGACGAGCCCGCCGTAGCCGCCTACGAGCGCATGTGCGGCCCCGCCGCCGTCGAACGGGCCCGACGCTGGGTCCACCGCCCCGACGCCCTGGGAGCGGCCGCCGCGGCCCTCCTGGCCGCCTGCGGCGGCGCCGATGACGCCAAGCTCGTCCTGGGAGCCCTGCGCTCCACCGTCCGCGGCTCCGGCCCCGACACCCGGCGACTGTTCGCCCTGGTCGACGGAGCGGGCCGACTGGCGATCGGCTGCGCGGCCCCGGTGCTGCGCCACATCTACCGCGAGACGGCCTCGTCCCACCTCCGCGGCCGCGCCGCCCGGGCGCTGGCGAGCACGGACCCGTCCTTCGCGGCCGGCTTCGCCGTCGAATGCCTCTGGGACTGCGAGGAGACCACCCGCGAGGTGGCGGCCCGCAACGCGGAAACGGCGGACGCCCGCGTAGCCCCGCGGCTGCGCCGCCTGGCGACGGACCCGGCGGAGGAAGAAGACGTCCAGTCGGCGGTCCGGAGCCGGATCGCACCGGAGTCGGCGGTGTAGCGGCTCGGGGATGATGTCGGGTACCCCGTCCACTCGGTGGCGTTGACGGGGTCCGGGGGCGTCCCGTCAGTCCACTGTCCTTCCGGGCCGGTCCGGTCCCTCAAGGGCGCTCCTTCGTCGCGTCGCTTCGCGATGTCGCTGCGCTCCACCCTTGACCGACCGACCCGTCCCGGAATGCCAGAAGCCTGCCGGGAAGCCCCCGAAGGAATGGCCGGGAGGTTTACGTATTCAGGAGCGGGCAGAGCCAAGGACCTTCGGGTTGACTCCCGGACCGGCCCAACTGTTCCCCGGGCCGACCAGATGACCCTGGCGAGAGGCCAGGCGCCCCAGATCGCTACGCGCTCCCCGACGACCGCGTCCAACGGCCGTCTTGCGCCGGACACAGGCCGCCCAAGGACAGACCTGGGGGCTGACGTTGTCGGGCGACGACCAGGCCGACATTCGGATCCGTCAGCCGATAACCGGGGGCATCCGGACCGGGCGGCGGGGGCGGAGCATGCGGGCGACGATGAGGTGGTGGAACGGCTCGATCGCCCGGAAGTACAGGCGGCCGATGGGGCGGTTGAAGCGGACGACGCTGGTACAGACGCCTTCTCGGCCTGATCCGTCAGTCTTGGGCCGCACGGCGAACGAGACGCGGAAGTCGAGGTGCTTGTCGTCGTCGCCGCAGAGGACTTCGTCCTCGGAGACCTCCAGGACCCGGAAGGGGCCCATCTTCACGCCTTCTACGACCCGGGTCGCCGGTGTCCGTCCGCGCTCCTGCACGTTCAGTCCGAAGGGCGCGACCAACTTGTCGCGCACGGAGAGAAGTCGGCCGATCCACGCGGGAGTTCCCGTGGCGACGGAACGGACGAAGTCCGTCGCGCTCGTACCGGGTGCCACGTCGACCGCCACCGCGTCCACGTGGTCATAGGACCCCAGACTCGCCCCCGCCGCACCCACCACGGGCGTCACCCGTCTGCGAACCGACTTCCCCATCGCACAACCCCCAGCTAGTCCTCCCTCCCATTACCTCACACCCCTCGATGCCCCCGAATGTCGGCCTGATCGTCCCCAGATGACGTCAGACGCCAGGTCTGTCCCCAAGTCCGTCCTGGTGGGCCGTATCCCAGCCCCAGACGGTCGTCGGACGCCGGGAGATGGGGAGCGCGTAGCGATCGTTGGCGGCCTATTCCCAGCCCCAGACGGTCGTCGGACGCCGATAGGGAGGAGCGCGTAGCGATCTGGCGCGCCTGACCTCTCGCCAGGGTCATCTGGTCGGCCCGGGGGGCAGTCAGGCAGGTCCAGGAGTCCCTCGCGGGTCGCTGACCCTCCCCGTCCCTGAATACGTAAACCTCCCGGCCATTCCTTCGGGGGCTTCCCGGCAGGCTTCTGGCATTCCGGGACGGGTCGGTCGGTCAAGGGTGGCCGAAGGCCATCGCGAAGCGACGCGACCGCAGGGAGCGCCCTTGAGGGACCGGACCGGCCCGGGAGGACAGTGGACTGACGGGACGCCCCCGGACCCCGTCAACGCCACCCCGCGGACCGGTGCCGGACATCACCCCGCCCCCGCCCCCGCCCCCGCCCCCGCTCCCGCCGGTGTGAAGCGGAGTCCCGAGCCCGGGCGGGACTGGGCTGCCGCGTCCAGGGCGGGGCCTGGGGGGACCACGCCGATCACCGGGTAGCCGCCGGTCACCGGGTGGTCGGCCAGGAAGACCACCGGGCGGCCGTCCGGCGGGACCTGGACCGCGCCCAGGACCATGCCCTCGCTCGGGAGTTCCCCGGTCCGGGCCCGGGCCAGTTCCGGACCTTCCGTGCGCAGGCCGATGCGGTTCGAGGCCGCCGAGACCCGGTAGTGCGCACGCCACAGGCCCGCGATCGAAGCCGGGGTGAACCAGTCCGCCCTGGGCCCCAGCCGGAGCGGCAGCACCAGTTCCGTCGGGGGGCCCGGCGCGGCCGGGGCGTCGACCCCGTGCACCGGGTCCGGGCCCGGGGTGCCCACCGGAAGCACCGCCCCCGCCGACAGGGCGGCGGGGCCGAGCCCCGACAGCAGGTCGGTGGAGCGACTGCCCAGGACCGGCGGTACGGCGAAGCCTCCCCGTACGGCGACATAGCTGCGCAGGCCCGACTCCGCCCGGCCGATGTCGACCTCCACCCCTGCCCGGAGCCGGACCGGGGCTCCCCAGGGCACCGGGTGCCCGGAGGCCCGTACAGCACAGGGCGCGCCCGTGACCGCGATCACCACCGGGGCCAGCGCGCGCAGACTCACGCCGTCCAGGGTCGTCTCCAGCGCGGCGGCCTCCGGAGGGTTGCCCAGCAGGCGGTTGGCCAGCCGGTGCGCTCCCGTGTCCAGGGCCCCCGAGCGGGGCACGCCCAGGTGCGCGTACCCGGGCCGGCCCAGGTCCTGGACCGTGGTCAGCGCGCCGGGCCGGAGCACCTGGAGCGCGGCCCCGGGCCCGCTCACGCGCCCGCCTCGGTGAAGCGCACCCGTACCCCCGGCGCGAACAGCGCGGCCGGCTCCCGCCGCGGGTCCCAGAGGACCGCGGTCGTGGTTCCGATCAGCTGCCAGCCGCCGGGGGAGGAGCGCGGGTAGACGCCCGCGTACTCGCCGGCCAGGGCCAGCGAGCCGGCCGGGACCGCCGTTCGGGGCGTGGCCCGGCGGGGGAGGTGGAGGTGCGGCGGGAGCCCGGTCAGGTAGCCGAACCCGGGCGCGAAGCCGCAGAACGCCACCCGGAACCCGGTGCCGCCGACGATCCCCGGCACCTCGGCCTCGGCCACCCCCCACAGCCGGGCCACCTCCGCCAGGTCCGGGCCGTCGTACCGCACCGGGACCGTGACCAGCGGCCCCTCGGCCGCGGTGAGCGGCGCCACCTCCCAGCGGGCGATGCGCGCCGCGAGGGCGGCCGGATCCGCGACGCCGTCCAGCAGCACGGTCCGCGCGGCGGGCACGATGTCCCGCACGCCGCCCTGCCCGCCCGCAGCCCCCGCAGCTCCCGCAGCCCCCGGCCCGCCCGCAGCGCCCAGCTCGCCCGCGTCGCGCCGGCGCAGCAGTTCGGCGTGCAGCGCGGCCACCTCCTCGGCCGAGTCCACCTCCAGGAGCAGCGCCTCGGCCCCCACCCGGAGCACCCGCACGCTCATACGACCGCTCATACGACCGCTCATGCGAACGCCTCCACCCGGACGCCCGCCGCGTCCAGCGCCCGGCGGACGCGCAGCGCGAGTCCGACCGCCCCGGGGGTGTCCCCGTGCAGGCACAGCGAGCGCGCGGCCACCGTGACCCGGGAGCCGTCGGCGGCCGTCACCGCGCCCTCGGCGGCCATCCGTACGGCCCGCTCGACGACGGCGTCGGGGTCGTGCACCACCGCTCCCGGCTCCCCGCGCGGCACGAGGGTCCCGGCCGCGGTGTAGGCGCGGTCGGCGAAGGCCTCCGGTACGGGGGTCAGCCCGGCCGCCGCAGCGGCGGTGAGCAGCAGCGAGCCGGGCAGGCCCAGGACGGGCAGTGCCCCGGCCGGCACCGCCAGCCGCACTCCGGCGACGACCGCGGCCGCCTGGTCGGCGTCGTGCACGGTGCGGTTGTAGAGCGCGCCGTGCGGTTTGACGTAGGACACCCGGGAGCCGGCCGCGCGTGCGAAGACCTCCAGCGCCCCGATCTGGTACGCCACCTCGTCGGCCAGCTCGTCCGCCGGGACGTCCATGGCGCGCCGGCCGAAGCCCGCGAGGTCGCGGTACGAGACCTGCGCCCCGATCCGTACCCCCCGCCGCGCCGCCAGCTCGCAGACGCGGCGCATGATGGACGGATCCCCCGCGTGGAAGCCGCAGGCCACGTTGGCGCTCGTGACGACGGCCAGCAGGGCCTCGTCGTCGGTCAGCGCCCACCGACCGAATCCTTCGCCGAGATCGGCGTTGAGGTCGATCAGGGGGGTGATCAGAGGTGTGATCATGGAAGCCATGCGGTGAGCGTAGAACAGCGCCCGCTCCGCGCCGCCGCGCTGTTCCGGGGCGCCGGGGACGATCCGGCCGAACCATGCCGTTTGGGATGTTGTCAGGGTCAGCGCCTAGTCTTTGTCCGTGACTCTCCCTGCCCCGGCGAAGACCCTTCCGTCCCCGGCGCCGGGCCCGGCCGCCGACGAGGGCCTGGCTCGGCGGCTGCGCGCGCTCGCCTGCACCGCCCCGCTGCACGACCTCGACGTACGCAAGGCCAATCTGGCCGGCGAGTACGGGGTCTACGCGATGGCGGAGGTGGCCCTCGCCGCGATCGACCTGGTCACGCTCAACATGGACTTCGACACCGGAGCCGACCACGAGCAGATAGTGGCCAGGCTGCTGCCCCGGGTCGCCGCCCAGGCGCCCTCGCGCCCGGCGGCGGAGCACGAGCGGGTGGCCCGCTGGGTGCTGGAGAACCTGATCAACGTCGGCAGCGTGGACCGCGGCTTCCGCGCGATCTACGGCACCTTCGGCCCGGACGGGGTCTATGTCCGCCGGGACTACGACTTCAAGCTGATCGAAGAGGTCCCGGGGTACGGCGGCGCGGTGTACCTGCGCACCACGGACGAAGCCGTGAACGTACTGGTCGGCGCCCTCGACACCGACGTCACCAGCGCACAGATCGCGGCCGAGGTGAAGCTGGAGGTCCTCATCAGCCGGGGCCGGCTGGCGGACGCCCAGCTCGCGGCCGAACAGGCCCGGTACCGGACGGTCCAGTACGCCGAGACCCTGCGCCGCACGCTGGACGCCACGCGGCGCAACGTGCGCGCGGTGGACTGGCTGGTGGCGGTCCCGGACATGATCGCCGAGGCGCTCGACCACGTGGCCGACCGCTACCGCCACGAGAACGCGATCCTCACCAACATCCGCAAGGCGCGCGACGAGGCCGAGGAGCCCGACAACAAGCGGCGCGCGGCCGAGCTCGTGGACATCGTCAAGGACTGCATCCGCCGGCACACCCAGCTCCAGTCACGGCTGCTGGACGCCGGCCCGCTGTTCCGCGCCGAGCAGGACCGCCAGGCCTTCGCCGCGCCCGCGCCGCGCTCCGGGATCGACCTGTACGGGCAACTGGTCGCGCCCGTACTGCCCTTGGCCGTGGAGCGCGCCTCACGGGTCACCGACGCCTTCTTCGCCGCCGGCGCGGGGCTGCGCACCCCCGTCTCCGTCCGGGTCGGCGACCTCGTCGACATACTGCTGACCCCGCCGGTGGAGCGGGAGCACCTCGGCGCGGAGATGCCGGAGCCGGACCTCATCGCGACCCCGGACGACAGCCGCTTCAGCGAGGAGCAGCTCGCCGCCGCGATGGAGCTCCTCGACCTCCCGCACGACGCCCCGCGCCGGCTGTCGGGGCTGCTGGCGCAGGCCCGGCGCACCGACCCGGACCTGCCGTACCTGGTGGCCCTGCTGGCCGTCCACGCGGCGAGCCCGGCGGTGGGCACGGCCTACCGCCAGGGCGAGGAGCGGCTGCTGTTCGCCGTGGACGACGGGACCGAGCTCGACGACCCGGAGTTCGGCGGCGCGGACCTGATCGTCGGCACGGCCCTGCTGGACTCCGCCGCCATGACGGCGGACCGCACGGAGGCGGCATGACCGGCGCCGGCGCCCCGGCCCCGTCCGCCCGCGAACCCGCCGGACGGCCCGGGCGCGCCGACGCTCCCTCGCCGCGCCGCCGACCCGCCGGACGCGGGAGCCCGGCCAGGACCCGCACGCCGCGCCCGCGACACCGCACCGCCGAACACCACCGCACCGCCGAGGAGACGTACCCGTGAGCGACCACCACGCCGAGCACCCCGCGTGGAGCGAGGCCGACGCGCCGTCGGCCCCCGTCGCGCCCGCGTCGACCGGCACCGCCGCCGGCGCCGTGACCCCCGCCGACGCGGCCGACGCCGCCCGGTTGGTGGCCTTCGGGCTGCAGCCCAAGCTGCTGCCCGCCCGCGACGCCGAGTACGCCGAGCTGCTGCGCCGCTACCGCGAGGACCCCGCCTTCGGGCGGCTCGCCGACGCCGTCGCCACCGGCCTCGGGCTCGTCGTCCTGGAGGTGTCGCCCCGCGCGGGCATGGCCGTCGCCGCCGGCGAGGACTCCGTCTTCGCCGTCCGCATGGGCGACTACGCCCGGCGTACCACCGCCGACTCCGCGGACCGCTTCCTGCACGGCCTCGCCCACCTCGCCGTCGCCGCCCTCGCCTTCCCCCGCCCCGAGGACCTCGCCGACGACGGCTACATCGGCCGCCTCACCGTCAACGGGGTCGACGCGTTCGTCCGGCAGACCTGCCGCCGCCTGGAGGAGCGCGCCGAGGAGCTCGGCGAGAACACCGACCCCGCCTCCGACGCCCCCGGCCTGGAGGCCGCCTGGCGGGTCTACGCCCGCCGCAGCGCGACCGGCGCCACCAAGGACGCCCGCCGCCTGGCCGGCTCCACCACCGGCATCGTCGGCAAGGCCGCCGCCTTCCTCACCGAATCCGGCTTCCTCCAGCGCACCGGCGACGACGCCGGAGGCACCTACCGCACCACCCCCCGCTACCAGCTCCAGGTCCGCGACATGGCGGGCAGCGCGGCCATGGCCGAGCTACTGGAACTCGGCGTGGTCCCCGTCAGCGACGGCTCCGCGACCCTCCTGCCGCCGCCCGAGGGCGACGACCTGGAGCTCGCCGCCGACGCCGGCCTGCCGTTCCACGCCTGAGTCACCCGTCCGCGTCCGCGTCCCCGTCCCCGTCCCCGTACGACCTACGAAAGACCACGAGAGTCCGCCGCCATGTACGAGCTGTCCCGGATCCGCCTCTACTCCATCGGGCCCGCCGGTGCGCGCTACGCCGACACCGTGCTCGACCTGCGCGGAGTCGGCGAGCCGGTGCCCCACCCGGCGCCCACCCAGGCGGAGTTCTTCGAGGACGAGCCGACCGGCCCGCCGCGCCGCCCGGCGCCCGCGGGCGTGCTCTTCCTGGAGAACGGCGGAGGCAAGTCCGTCCTGCTCAAGCTGATCTTCTCGGTCATGCTCCCCGGACACCGCAACACCCTCGGCGGCGCCAGCTCCGGCGTGCTGCGCAAGTTCCTGCTCGCCGACGACTGCGGCCACGTGGCCCTGGAGTGGCAGCACACCCAGACCGGCGAGTGCGTGGTCGTGGGCAAGGTCAGCGAATGGCGCGGCCGCCAGGTCTCCAACGACCCGCGCAAGTTCGCCGAGGCCTGGTACTCCTTCCGCCCCGGCCCGGGCCTGAGCCTGGACAACCTCCCCGTCGCCGAGGCCACCTCGGTGCGCCCGCCCGTCGAGGGCGCCTCGGGCGCCCAGGGCCGCCGCCGCACGATGAAGGGCTTCCGCGACGCCCTCACCGAGGCCGGCAAGGCGTACCCGCACCTGGAGGTGTACTTCGAGGAGATCCACGACCGCTGGAACGAGCACCTCACCGAGCTCGGCCTCGACCCGGAACTCTTCCGCTACCAGCGCGAGATGAACGCCGACGAGGGCGAGGCCGCCGGCCTCTTCGCGGTCAAGAAGGACTCCGACTTCACCGACCTGCTGCTGCGGGCCGTCACCGACACCCGCGACACCGACGGCCTCGCCGACCTCGTCCACGGCTTCGGCAACAAGCTCGGCCGCCGCGCCGAGCTGATGGCCGAGCGGGAGTTCACCGCCGGCTCGGTGGACCTGCTGACCCGCATCGTCGAGGCCGCCCAGGCCCGCGCCCGGCTGCGCGACGTGCACGCCGGCGCGGAACGGCGTACGCGCACCCTGGCCCGGCGGCTGTCCGCCCGCGCCGGCGAGGAGCGCGGCCGCGCCGCCGACCTCGCGCAGCGGGTCACCGGCGCCGCCCACGAGGTCACCGCCGCCGAGTCCGCGCGGGCCCGCAGCGCCGCCGTCTCCGCCGAACTGGCCTACCGGCACGCCTCGCTGGCCCTGACCGTCGCCGACAAGGCCGCCGCCGCCCAGCGCCGCGAGCTCCTCGAAGCCCGCACCCTGCACGCCGCCTGGCAGGCCGCCGAGAACGTGCTGCGCCACCGCGCCGCCGCCGACCGCTCCGCCCGGGTCGCCGCCGCCATCCTGGAGGCCGAGCGGGACGCCGCCCCCGCGCTCGCCGCGCGCGCCACCGCCGCCACCGAGTTGGTACGGGCCCTGCACACCGCCGCCGAGCACGGTGAGCGGGCGGCCAACGAGGAGGAGGAGCGTTCCGCCGGGCTGCAGGCCGCCGGCGAAGCCGCCCACCGCGACGCCACCGCCGCCGCCACGGCCGCCCAGCGCGCCCGCAGCGAGGCCGAGCACCTGCGGGCCCGCCTCGCGGAGGTCCAGCAGGAGACCGCCGAGGCTGTACGGGCCGGCTGGCTCGACGACACCGCCCCCGACGCCGATCCGGCCCGCGCAGCCCTGGCCGCCAGTGACGCCGAGAAGACCGCCGTGGCCGCCTGGGACGAGTCCCGCGAGGCCGCGCGCACGGCCTCCGAGGCCGCCCGAGAGGCCGCCGCCGCGGAATCCCGCGCCGAACTCACCGCCGCCCGCGCCGCGGACGCCGCCGACGCGGCCGAAGCCGCCCACGACGCGGAACGCCGCGCCGCCGCCTCCCTCGCCGAATCCCCCCGCCTGGCGGCCCTGCTGGGCCTCCCGGACGCCCCCGACGCCCCGGTCCCGGCCCCGCGCGCAGACGAAGACGCTACGTCGACCGGCGCGGCCGGCGCGGCCCGCAGCGCCACCCCGGCCGGCTGGCTCACCGTCGAGGACCTCGACCGGAACGCCGACGACCTCCGCCGACTGCTGACCGACGCAGTCGGCTCGGCCGAACGCCAGCTGTTCGACCTGCGCACCGCGGCCGCCGACGACTCCCGCATCCTCGGCGCCCTAGGCGACGGCGGGCTGCTGCCGCCCGGCCCGGACGTCCTCGCCACCGTCGAGTACCTCGGCGAACACGGCATCCCCGCCCTGCCCGGCTGGCGCTACCTCGCCCAGTCCGTGGCCCCCGCCGACCACGCCGCCGTGCTCGCGGCCCGCCCCGAACTCGTCGACGGCGTCGTCATCACCGACCCCGACACGCACGCCCGCGCCCGCGAGGTGCTCTCCGGCGCGGCCCTGCTGCCCCGCTCCACGGTCGCGGTGGGCACTGCCGCCGCGCTGCTGGCGCCCGTGCCGGCGGCGGACGGCTCCGCCGCCGCGTCCGGCATCTTCATCGTTCCGCCGAACCCGGCCATGCACGACGAGGGCGCCGCCGACGAGGAGCGCCAGGCCCTGCGCTCCCGCGCGACCGCCCGCGACACCGAGATCCGGGACCTGGCCGCCCGGCTCTCCGGTGACCGGGAGCTCGCCGCCCGCCTCACCTCCTGGCGCACCGGCTGCCCGCCCGGCCGCCTCGCCGAGCTCGCGGAGCAGGCCGCGGCCGCCCGTACGTTCGCCGAGGAGGCCGACGCCGAGCTCGCGGAGGCCCGTACCGTACGCGCCGAGGCCGACGAGGCCGCCGCCGACGCAGCCAGGGTCCGCGAGGAGCGCCAAGACTCCGCCCAGCGCGCCCGCCGCGTCGCCGACGCCCTCGCGGGCCTCGCCTTCCGCCTGCGCGAGCGCGCCGGCTGGCAGGCCAAGCTCCGCGAACTCGCCGATGACGCCGCCGAGTCCGAGGCCCGCGCCGAGGTGTGCCTGGACCGGGCCCGCGCCGCCGACGAGGACCGCCGCGCCGCGCAGCGCGCCGCCGACGACGCCCGCCGCACCGCCCGCGCCCTGCGGGCCGAGCGCGCCGAGATCGCGGGCGCCCCCGAGCCCCTGCCCGAGGCCGACGGGGCCCCCAAGGCTCCCCTCCCCGACCTGCGCGAGGCCTACCGCGCCGCCTCCCAGCTCTACGAGAAGGTCGGTGTCGGCGCCGACCTGCGCGCCGAGCAGGCCCGCGCCGAGAGCGACGAGAGTGCGGCCCTCGCCGAACTCGACCGGCTCACCAACAAGGTCCGCACCCGGGCCGCCCAGCTCCTCGAAGGCACCGACGGCGCCGACGGCCCCTCCCGACAGGCGGCGGCCGCCCGCGCCGAGTCCCTCGTACAGATGCTGGAGACCCGTGCGTCCACCGCGAGCGAGCAGCTCGGCCGGCTCCGCGGTGAGGCGGAACGCCATGCCCCCGCGGCGGGCGAGGCGCACACCGAGCTGCCCGAGGAGCTGATCCCGGGGGACGTCGAGCAGGCGCAGGCCCTCCTGCGGACCGCCACCGCCCAGCTCGCCGCCCACACCGCGGCCGTGGAGGGCGCCCGCGCGGCCCACGCCGACCTGCTGCGCGCCCACCGCACCGCAGAGGACGGCGCCGGGGGCTTCGACGAGACCGCGGCCATGCTGCGGGACCTGCTGCGCGACCACACCCACCAGGAGGACGAGCAGGAGCCGGTGGCCCATCCGGGCACCCTGGAGGAGGCCCGCCAGTCGGCCACCGAGGCCCGCCGCTCGCTGCGCGGCTGCGCCGCCGACCTCTCCGCCGCCGAGGCCGCGGTCCGCGAGGCCTCCGACATCCTGGTCCGGCACGCCAACGCCAACCGCTACGAGCAGGTACGCACCCCCGCTCGCCAGCAGATCCGCGAACTGCCCGCCTCCGCCCTGCCCGAGCACGCGGCGTCCTGGGCGGCGGCCTTCGCCCCCCGGCTGCGCGTCCTCACCGACGAACTGGCCCAGCTGGAGCGCAACCGCGACAGCATCGTCGACCGGCTGCGCGGGCTGGTGGAGTCGGCGCTGGCCACCCTGCGCTCCGCCCAGCGGCTCTCCCAGCTCCCCGAGGGGCTGGGGGAGTGGTCGGGCCAGGAGTTCCTGCGCATCCGCTTCGAGGAACCCGACCAGGCCACCCTCACGGAGCGGCTCGGCGAGGTCATCGACGAGGCGACCCGCGCAGCGGTGAAGAAGAACAGCACGGCCTCCTTCGGCGAGGGCCGCCGCGACGGCATGTCCCTGCTGCTGCGCGGTGTCCAGGCGGCGCTGGAGCCCAAGGGCATCTCGGTGGAGATCCTCAAGCCGGACGCGGTGCTGCGCGCCGAGCGGGTGCCGGTCGGCCAGATGGGCGACGTCTTCTCCGGCGGGCAGCTGCTGACCGCCGCGATCGCGCTGTACTGCACCATGGCGGCGCTGCGCAGCAACGACCGCGGCCGGGACAAGCACCGGCACGCGGGGACGCTGTTCCTGGACAATCCGATCGGCCGCGCGAACGCCACCTACCTGCTGGAGCTCCAGCGGGCCGTCTCGGACGCGCTCGGCGTCCAGCTGCTGTACACGACGGGGCTCTTCGACACCACGGCCCTCGCGGAGTTCCCGCTGGTCATCCGACTGCGCAACGACGCCGACCTGCGGGCGGGACTGAAGTACATCAGCGTCGAGGAGCACCTGCGCCCGGGCCTGCCCCAGCAGTCCCCGGAGGCGGAGACGATCCACGGCGAGATCACGGCGACGCGCATGTTCCGCCGGAGCTGACGCCGACCGTCCGCCCGGCAGCGGGCCGCCCGGCGCCAGGCGCGTCCCCCTACCGCCGGCCGGGCGCCGGAAGGCTGCCCTCGTGCCGCCGTATTCGGCCCGCGCCGGCGCGCTCGGCCCGCCGCGCCCCGCGGCGGGCCCGGCGCTCCTCGCGCCGGCGGCCCCGCGCCGTGCTGCTCGGCTCCGACAGGACCCCGTACCGCTGGTTCCACATCTGCCGGGTGATCAGTACGTCCAGCACCCCCCAGGTGGCCACCACGGTGCCGGCCACCCCGCCGACGGCCATCGGGAAGGCCAGCCAGGACCCGGTGAGCGTGAGGAAGAAGGTGATCGTGGCCTCGGTCAGCGTCACGGCCACGATCAGCACCGCCCGCACCGCGGACGCCCGCACCGGGTCCGGCATCCGCCGCCTGCGGGCCGGCTCCTCCACCCAAAGACCCCGCCCCGGTGCGCCGGATCGCGCGCCGGCCTCCTCGTACAACCCCATGGTCCGCTCCCTCCCCTCCGCGCGGCGGGTCATGCCCACCAGAACACGTCTACCCCGACGAGCCCCCTCGAACAGGTAGACGTTCGCCACCGCGGGGAGATTCCCGCATCGCGGACATCCGTATCGTTCCCGACTGTCGCGGAACGAAGAATTCCAGCCATCCATCCGATTGCGGGAACCGACGCCTCACCAGGTGTCATCTGCCACATACCGGGCGGCACTTGACCGGATGTGTCGGACAACTCGTGATCTATGCCCGGGGGTCCGGCCGAAAACGTCCGGACACGCCTTCGAAGCCGGTCCGTGGCAGTAGTAGGCTCACGCCGTTTAAGTGACGGAACACCGACCCCCGACAACGGGGTTGAGCTGGGGGAGGCTGGGGAGGCCATGCGCTTTCGCGGGAAGTCCATCCGCCGGAAGATCGTGGCGTTGCTCCTTGTGCCGCTCGTCTCCCTGACCGCCCTGTGGGGCTTCGCGACATTCATCACCGGCCGCCAGGCCGTCCAACTCCTCGACGTCGCCTACGTCATCGAGAAGGTCGGCTACCCCATCGAGGACGTCGTCCGCGTCATCCAGAAGGAGCGCCGCCAGACCCTCGTGGTCCTCGGCGACCCGCCGGCCTCGACCGCCACCGTCGAACTCGCCAAGCGCCGCGCCGCCACCGACGCGCTCGTCGGGAAGATGACCGAGGACGCCAAGGACCCCAAGGTCCGCGAGGAGCTCAGCGCGGACGCGGAGCAGCGTCTGCGCTCCATCCTCGACGCGTTCCACGGCATCGGCGCGCTGCGCAGCTCCGTCGACAAGAACCTGATCGACCCCGGCCAGGCCCTGGAGCTCTACAGCCGGCTCGTCGACCCCTGCTACGAGTTCCTGATGAACCTCCACGCCCTGGAGGACGTGGAGATGGACAAGCAGGGCCGGGCCCTCGTCGGCATCACCCGGGCCCGCGAGATGCTCTCGCGCGAGGACGCCGTCATCGCGGCCGCCCTCGCCGCCCGCAACGCGAGCGCCACCGACGTCCGCCAGGTGGCGGACTTCGCGGCCAACCGCCGACTTCTCTACGAGTTCAACCTCGCGATCCTCCCCTCCGCCGACCGGGTGCAGTTCGAGCAGTACTGGAACAGCCCCGAGACCAAGGCCCTGCGAGACGTGGAGGAACGCTTCATCTCGGCCGGCGCGGTGAAGAACCCGCGCAGCGCCACCGCCGCCCAGTGGGACGAGGCCGCGAACAAGGTCCTCGAAGACCTCGCCACCATGGGCACCGCGGCCGGCGACCGCTACCAGAAGCGCGTCGAGCCCGTGGCCATGGACGTCCTCGTGCAGGCCGCCGTCGCCGGCATCCTGGGTTTCATCGCCCTCGTCGTCTCCCTCGTCCTGTCCGTGCGCATCGGCCGCGACCTGGTCCGCGACCTCTCCCGGCTGCGCAAGGAGGCCCACGAGGTCTCCGGCGTCCGGCTGCCCGCCGTCATGCGCCGCCTCGCGGCCGGCGAGCACGTGGACGTGGAGACCGAGGCCCCGCGCCTGGAGTACGAGAGGGACGAGGTCGGCCAGGTCGGCCAGGCCCTCAACAGCCTCCAGCGCGCGGCCATCGAGGCCGCCGTCAAGCAGGCGGAGCTGCGTCGCGGTGTTTCCGAGGTGTTCGTCAACCTGGCCCGCCGCAACCAGGTCCTGCTGCACCGCCAGCTGACCCTGCTCGACACCATGGAGCGGCGTACCGAGGACACCGAGGAGCTCGCCGACCTCTTCCGCCTCGACCACATGACCACCCGCATGCGCCGCCACGCCGAGGGCCTGGTGATCCTCTCCGGCGCCGCGCCCTCCCGCCAGTGGCGCAAGCCCGTCCAGCTGATGGACGTCGTACGGGCCGCCGTCGCCGAGGTCGAGGACTACGAGCGCATCGAGGTACGCCGCCTGCCGCGCCTGGGCATAGGCGGCCCGGCCGTCGCGGACGTCACCCACCTCGTCGCCGAACTCCTGGAGAACGCCACCGTGTTCTCCCCGCCGCACACGGCGGTCCAGGTGCACGGCGAGCGCGTCGCCAACGGCTTCACCCTGGAGATCCACGACCGCGGGCTCGGCATGAACCCGGACGCGCTCCTCGACGCGAACCTCCGGCTCGCCGAGACCCCCGAGTTCGAGCTCTCCGACACCGACCGCCTCGGGCTCTTCGTCGTCAGCCGCCTCGCGCAGCGCCACGGCGTCAAGGTCGTCCTCCAGCACAGCCCGTACGGAGGCACCACCGCGGTGGTCTTCCTCCCCGTGGCGCTGCTGACGGAGGCTCCCGAGACCAACGGCTCCGGCATCAAGCTGAACGGCGGCCAGGGCGGCCAGGGCGCCAGGGCCGGCAAGATCGGCAAGGGCGGCCGGGCGGGCACCGCGGCCCTGGCGGCGGCAGGCTCCGCGCGCCCCGCGTCGGCCGGCACCCCGCAGGCGGCCCCGGGCCGCCAGCTCCCGGCCGGCACCGAACTGCGCGGCCCCGTCGAGCTGGAGGCCCCGCTCGGTGTGCTCGGGCTGGACGGCCTGGAGGGGATCGAGGGCCTCGACGACCCGGCCGCGCTGAACGACGCCCCCGCCGGCATCGCGGGACTCACCGCGGCCCCGGGCCGGCCCGCCATGGCCACCCTCGACGACGAGACCCCGCCCGGCGGCACCCCGCGCAGCGCCCTGCTGGGCCTGCGCCCGGCGGACCGCCCGCACCTCGGCGAGCGGCACCCGGAGCGCGGCGGAGCCTGGAAGGGCGACCGCGGCGGCATCCGCGACCGCGACCGGGACCGGGAGCCCCTGGCCCCCACCGGCCCCGTCCGCGTCGAGGCGCCCCGCCCGGACCAGGGCCGCGCCGAAGGCTCCCGCGGCAAGGGAGCCGTGCCGCTCCCGCGCCGCCGCCCCACCCCGACCCTGGTCGCCGAGCACGGCCGCCGCGTGGAGCCCCGCCCGGCCTCCCCGGCCCCGCAGCCCGAGCCCGCTCCGCAGCCGAGACCGGGCGCGGGGAGCCTGCCCCGCCGGGTCCGCCAGGCCAGCCTCGCGCCCCAGCTGAAGAACGCACCGGCGCCCGGGTCCGCCGAAGCCGCCGCCGAACCGGTGGCCGACCGCGACGCCGAGGACGTACGTACGCGCATGTCCGCACTCCAGCGCGGCTGGACCGCGGGCCGCAACCAGCACGCACAGCAGTCCGGAACCGGGGCAGGCACCTCCGCCACCGCCGGTCCCGGATACGAGAACGAGGGGGACGGTCGATGACCGCACCGCAGACCGGAAACGACAGCAGGAGCCGCGGCTCCGGCCCGCTCAACTGGCTCCTCGACGAGCTCGTCGACAAGGTCGGCAGCATCCGCAAGGCGGTGGTCCTCTCCGGTGACGGCCTGCCCACGGGCACCTCCAGGGATCTGACCCGGGAGGACAGCGAGCACCTGGCGGCCGTGGCCTCCGGTTTCCACAGCCTGGCCAAGGGAGTCGGCCGGCACTTCGAGTCCGGGCAGGTCCGCCAGACCGTGGTGGAGCTGGACGAGGCGTTCCTCTTCGTCATGGCGGCCGGCGACGGCAGCTGCCTGGCCGTGCTCTCCGACGCCGACTCGGACGTCGGCCAGGTCGCGTACGAGATGACGCTCATGGTCAAGCGCGTCGGTGACCACCTGGCGACCGCCCCGCGCACCGGGCTGCCAGCCGGAGGGTGAGTCGGACGGCATGAGCGACCCAGGCCAGGACCATCCCGCCGATCACCCCGAAGGGGCCCACCCGAGCTGGTTCGACGACGAAGCGGGTCCCGTCGTACGCCCCTACGCGATGACGCGTGGCCGGACCAGCCATGCGGGCCAGCACCGGCTCGACCTGATCGCGCTCGTCGTCGCCGAACCGGCGGCCGACGACCCGGTCTGGGACATGACCCTGTCCCCGGAACACGCCCACATCCTGGGGCTGTGCCGGGATCGGCCCCAGTCGGTCGCGGAACTCGCGGCCGAACTCGACCTCGCGGTCGGGGTCGTACGGGTCCTGATCGGCGACCTGGTCGACGACGAACTGGTCCATGTGACCCGGCCGGTACCGCCGGCCGAACTGCCCGATGAATCCATTCTGCGTGAGGTGATCGATGGCCTTCGGGCGCTCTAGCCGCACCGGCGCGATGCATGCCGTCTCGCCGGTCGAGCCGCTGACCCTGAAGATCCTGGTCGCGGGCGGTTTCGGGGTGGGCAAGACCACCCTGGTCAGTGCGGTGAGCGAAATCAGACCGCTGCGTACCGAGGAACGGCTCTCGGAGCCGGGCATCGGAATCGACGACACCGGGGGAGTGGAGGGCAAGAGCACCACGACCGTGGCCATGGACTTCGGGCGCATCACGCTGCGCGAGGACCTGGTGCTGTACCTGTTCGGCACGCCCGGGCAGGACCGGTTCTGGTTCCTGTGGGACGAGCTGGCCCAGGGCGCGCTCGGCGCCGTGGTCCTCGCCGACACCCGCCGCCTGGCCGACTGCTTCGCCGCCGTCGACTACTTCGAGCGGCGGGAGATCCCCTTCGTCGTCGCGGTCAACTGCTTCGACGGCGCCGACCGCCACCCCGTGGTGACCGTACGGGAGGCGCTGGACCTCGACCCCGGGGTGCCGGTGCTGCTGTGCGACGCGCGGGACCGGGAGTCCGTGAAGGACGTACTGGTGGGGGTCGTGGAGCACGCGATGTCAGTGGCGCGGGCCCGCCGCCAGAGCCTGACGGCGGGGGCCTGAGAAAGGGTCCCGGCACGGAGGCGGCCCGTACCCCCGCCGACTGGGGTACGGGCCGCAGCTCTCATGGGGGGTTTCGGGGTCCCGGTCGCCGCGCGGGACTGTGGAGCGAGTGTGAACCTGCCGCAGGGGGCCGTCAAGCGTTCGGACAACACCCGTCGGTAGCCCCTGCTCAGCGCACCGCGACGACCGCCGACCCGTGCCCGAACAGCCCCTGGTTCGCGGTGATCCCGGCCCGCGCCCCCGGGACCTGCCGGGCGCCGGCCGTGCCCCGCAGCTGCCAGGTCAGCTCGCAGACCTGGGCGATCGCCTGCGCCGGTACCGCCTCGCCGAACGAGGCCAGCCCGCCACTGGTGTTGACGGGGATCCGGCCGCCGAGGGCAGTCGCGCCCTCCCGGACGAGTTTGGCTCCCTCGCCCTCCCCGCACAGGCCTATGTCCTCGTACCACTCCAGTTCCAGAGCGGTGGACAGGTCGTACACCTCCGCCAGCGAGAGGTCGTCCGGCCCGAGTCCCGCCTCCTCGTACGCGGCGCGGGCGATCGACGCCCGGAAGGAGCCGGGGGCCCGGAAGGAGCCGGGCGCCGGCCCCGCCCCGGTCACCGAGTCGGTGGCGATGTCCGGCAGGTCCAGGGTCGTACGGGGATACGTCGGCGTCACCGTGGACACGGCCCGGATCCGCACCGGGTCGCCGTGCCCGCGCGAGCGCGCGAAGTCCATGCTGGACAGGACGAGCGCCGCGCCCCCGTCGGAGGTGGCGCAGATGTCGAGCAGCCGCAGCGGATCGGCGACGACCGCCGAGGCCGCGACCTCCTCGGCCGTCACCGTCTTGCGGTAGCGGGCGTGCGGGTTGAGCGCCCCGGCGGCCGCGTTCTTCACCTTGACCTGCGCGAAGTCTTCGCCGGTGTCCCCGTACAGGGCCATGCGGCGGCGGGCGTAGAGCGCGAAGTACGCCGGGTTGGTGGCCCCCAGCACCCGGAACCGCAGCCAGTCCGGGTCGTCGGGCCGGTCCCCGCCCGCCGGGGCGAAGAAGCCCTTGGGCGCCGAGTCCGCCCCGACCACCAGGACCACGTCGGCCAGCCCCGCCAGGATCTGGGCCCGAGCCGCGCCGATGGCCTGGGCTCCGGAGGCGCAGGCCGCGTACACGCTGGTCACCCGGGCGCCCTGCCAGCCGAGGGCCTGGGCGAAGGTCGCGCCGGCCACGTAGCCCGGATATCCGCAGCGGACGGTGTCGGCGCCCACGACGGACTGGACGTCGGTCCACTCCAGCCCCGCATCGGCCAGCGCCGTGCGGGCGGCGGCCCGCCCGTACTCGACGAAACTGCGGCCCCATTTGCCCCAGGGGTGCATTCCGGCCCCGAGGACCGCGATGTCGGCGCTCACGACTGGCCTCCCACCGGCTTGAACTGCCAGGTCAGATAGGTCGTTCCGGTGGCGGCGTCCTCGTTCAGCACGCCGCCCGCCACCTCGACCTCCATGCCGACCGCCAGATCGGCGAGCGTCACCCCCGGCGCGCCCTGGCCGAGTACGACCATCCCCTCGGCCTCCAGCTCCACCGCGAGCAGGGTGTACGGCTCCCAGGGCGCGTCCGGGTCCGATACGTACGGCGCGGGCGGCCGGTAGCGCCCGTCGGTGTAGGACCAGACCCGGCCGCGCGGGGACAGCGGCACCTCGGCGAGCTCCCCGCCGCCGGGGCAGTGCGGATTGCGGCAGTACGCGTCCTCGCGGGGGAAGAACACCGCCGCGCAGGCGGAGCAGCGGGTGCCGAGCAGCCGGAAGCCGCCCTCCGCTCCCGTATCGGTGAACCACCCGCTCACGACGGGTGTGCGTGTGCGTTCCAAGACCCCTCCCGGGCAGCGGTATCTGACGATGCGTCAGAAGTCTGCCACGGGAGGCGGACGCCGGTCACCGGTTCTCGGCGAGCCACTTCCGCGCGATCTCGTCCAGCTCCGCGTCCCGCCCGGTCAGCATCATCCGGATCATCTGCGCGTCCCCGCGCAGCGACCAGCCCGGATTGCCGAAGGTGGCCGGGTTGTTCCCCTCGATCAGGAAGTGCGCGGGCCAGGCGGTCCCGTACCCGATCAGAGGGAGCGCGGCCAGATAGCGCTTGCGGCCGCGCGCCAGCCCGTAGGCCGTGACGGCGAGACCCGTGAGGGTGCCGGTCAGATGGATCCAGCGGGTGGCGGCGCGGGAGTGCATGGCGACGTAATAGGGCCAGAATTCCTCGTACGAACTGAAAGTCATGCGGGCACGGTACTCAGCGCTGCTCCGCGCCGACAGAGACGGGAAAGTCGAAGTACGTGTCCGGGAACGCCTCCGGCTTGTACGTGAAGTGCCACCACTCCTCGGGGAGGTTGACGAAGCCCTGCTCGCCCAGGGCCCGCTTGAGCGTCTGCCGGTGGACCCGGGCCGCCGCCCCGATCAGGGGGCTGTCGGTGTGGGAAAGCGGATCGAAGAAGTCGAAGGGGGTCCCCATGTCGAGCGGCTGCCCGGACAGCGGATCCGTGAGGGTCACATCCAGGGTGCTCCCGCGGCTGTGCCCGGACTTCGCGGCGATGTACCCGTCGGGAATCAGCCGGTCCTTGGCCACCCGCGGATGGAACCGCACCTTGGTGCCCCCGTCCTCCGGGTCCTGCGCCCACCGTACGAAGCGGTCCACCGCGCGCTGCGGCCGGTAGCAGTCGTACACCGTGAGCGAGTACCCGCGCCGGGACAGCTCCCGCTGCGCACGCCGCAGGGCCTCGGCGGCCGGCCGGGCGAGCAGGCACACGGGCTCGTCGTACCCGTCCGCCACGCCGCCGGTGAAATTGTCGGCTGTGGCGTATCTGATGTCCTGCCCGACGGTGGGATCCACCTCCGCCAGGGCCACGAAACCCGGCGCGGGCGCCGCACCGCCCGGGGTTGCCATCAGCGCCGCCACCAGAGTCACAACAGCCGTCATCCGCATGCACCTTGGCATACCATCGCGGGATGTCGGCACAGCTGAAGGACTCGCACTGCTCCACCTGCGGAGCACTGTTCGATACGCTCGACTGGCCCCGTACGTGCACCGCCTGCGGAGCGGTCGCCTACCGCAACCCGCTCCCGGTGGCGGTCGCCCTCCTCCCGGTCGAGGACGAACAGGGCGGCGGCCTCGTGGTCATCACCCGCACCATCGAACCGGCCCTCGGCGGCATCGCCCTGCCGGGCGGCTTCGTGGACTTCGGCGAGGACTGGCGCGAGGCGGTCGTCCGCGAACTGCGCGAGGAGACCGGCATCCACGCCCCGGCCTCCGAGGTCGCCCTGGCCGACGCCGCCAGCTCCCCGGCGGGCCACCTGCTCGTCTTCGGGCTCCTGCCGCCGCGCCCGGCCGACACCCTCCCGCCGCCCGTCCCCACGGACGAGACGACGGGCTGGCACGTCCTGCGGGGCCCGGAGGAACTGGCCTTCCCGCTCCACACCCTGGCCGCGGCCGCATGGTTCGACGGCAAGTACGCGTGACGGAGGACGGCCCCGACGGCGTGACCGCCGGGACGGCGTGACCGCAGCGACCGCCGCGATCGGCCGCCTCAGACGGGCAGCTCCATGACGAAGGTCATCATCGTGACCACGCCCACCACACCGCCGGCGATCACCGCCCCCTGCCGCCACACGGCCCGCGCCGGCACCGGACGGCCGCGCAGGACCGCCCCCGCGACCAAGGGGAGCACCGCGGCGGCCGCCGTCAGCGCCCAGACCTCCAGGAAGCCGACCGAGGTCGCCGCGGACTGGGACCGCAGCCACCACGCGACGGCCGCCGCCACCCCCGCCGACAGCGGGGCCAGCATCGCCGCCACCGCGACCGCCCGCGGCCACGCCGTGACACGGGCCGTCCAACGCCCCAGCAGCGCCAGGGGTTTCACCAACAGCGTGCCGTGCAGGAAACCCACCGCCACGGCAGCCGCCGCACCGATGCCGATCACCGCGAGCGATCTCTCCGACGATTGCTGCGTGACGACCAGCACGGCCCACGCGGTCAGCATCTGGTAGGCGCCGACGGCTTCCGAGCCGGGGGCCATGTCCCATCGTCGTGACATCCGCCGGCTCGCCGAATACGGCCTCGCCGGGCTCGCTAAGACCATCACAGACTCCCTGATCGCACTGGTTGAGGGGGGGGCGGGGCTCTGTTCGCGCCCCGGCGCCAGCCTCCCCGCACGCGCTATAGGGGACCTACACCCACGGCCGAGCCGTGCTGGAGCCCGCCCTAGGTCGTGTCGTCAAAGTCCCGTCTGGCCGGCGGGGCCTGGCACGCACGCTCGCCGCGTTGTCGTCGGTCACCGACGCTCCGCGTCGATTCCCTCCTCCGCCTTGCGAGCGCACGCACCAGGCCCCGCCGGCCCCGCCCTTCGGGCGGCCGACGCCACTTTGACGACACTCCCTACAGCCCCCGGACCACCACGTCGCCGGCCGCCTCGCCGGCCTCGGTCTCCACCACCACCGCGTCCCCCGCCCACCGCACCGCGTACCGCTCGACCTCGCCCGGCTCGAAGCCCGGCCCCGGGTCCCGGACCACCAGCCCGCCGCCCGTGCTCCCCCGCGCCGGCGCCCACGCCTCCAGGGCCACCGAGCCGTCGGGCGACCGCACCGGGATCACCGCCCCCGCCCGCGCCAGCACCGGGATCCGGCCCACCGGGGCGTCCAGCAGCACCTGCCCGGGGCCCTCGTACGCCGTGCCCGTCGCCGTGTCGTACCACCGGCCCCGGGGCAGCCGTACCGCCCGCCGGTCCGCCCCGCACTCCAGCACCGGGGCCACCAGCAGCGCGTCACCCAGCAGGAACGCGTCCTCGCAGTCCCGCAGCGCCCGGTCCTCCGGTGCCCCCCACCACAGCGGCCGCACGTACGGGGCGCCGGTCCGCCGGGCCAAGTGGGCCAGCGTCACGAAGTACGGCCGCAGCCGCTCCCGTTGCGCCAGTACGGCCCGGGCGTGCTCCTCCGCCTCCGCCCCGAACTCCCACGGCTCCCGCCGCCCGGCCCAGATGGCCGAGTGGGTCCGGAACAGCGGGAGGTGCGCCCCGAGCTGCAACCAGCGCAGGTACAGCTCCGGGGACGGCGAGCCGCCGAAGCCGCCGACGTCCGGGCCCGAGTACGGCACCCCGCACAGCCCCAGCCCCAGGACCAGCGCCAGCGAGGCCCGCAGCCCCTCCCAGCTGGACTCCACGTCGCCGGACCAGGTGCCCCCGTACCGCTGCATCCCCGCCCACCCCGACCGCGAGAACAGGAACGGGCGCTCGCCCGGCCGCAGCCGCACCAGTCCCTCCCAGCCGGCCCGCGCCATGCCCAGCGCGTACACGTTGTGCGCGGCCCGGTGGTCACCGCCCGCCCCGTCCAGCACGTGCCGCGCCGAGCGGGGGAGCGTCGGATCCCCGAAGGCGGCGAAGGAGACGGGCTCGTTCATGTCGTGCCAGACTCCGGAGAACCCCTGCGCGAGGCGCTCCTCGTACAGCCCGCCCCACCACTCCCGCGCCGCCGGATCCGTGAAGTCCGGGTACGCGCACTCGCCCGGCCACACCTCGCCCCGCACCTCCCGCCCCCGTGCGTCCCGTACGAAGGCCCCGCGAGCGCCGACCGAGAGGCCCGCGGTGTGCACCGCGTCCCCGGTCTTCACCGCCGGGTCGACGATGGAGACGAGCCGCACCCCCTGCGCCGCCAGTTCCCCGGCCATCCCCGGAAGATCGGGGAACCTCTCCCGGTCCACCGTGAACACCCGGTGCGCGTGGTAGTGGTCGATGTCCAGGTGCAGGGCCGACAGGGCCAGCCCGCGCGACGCGTACCCGGACACCACCCGGCGCACCTCCGCCGCGCTCCCGAACCCCCACCGCGCGTGCTGGTACCCCAGCGCCCACTCCGGCGGCACGGCGGCCGCGCCCGTCAGCGCCGACCAGCCCTGCAACACCCGCGCCGGCGGCCCGACCAGCACCCAGCACCGCACCGGGCCGCCCTCCATGCGCAGTTCGCACGACCCCGGCCGGTCCGGACCCGAGCCCGCGCCCTCCTCGCCCTCGCGCAACGCCACCCGGCCGTCCCAGGTGTTGTCGTGGAACAGCAGGTGCGTGCCCGCGTCCGCGACCACCAGCTGCACCGGCATGGTGATGTACAGCGGATCGTCCCCCGGGCCGAAGCCGCCCTTGGGGTCCGTGTTCCACAGGCGGTACTCCCCGTCGCGCAGCCGCGGGCCGGCCGACCGCCCGCCCAGCCCGAAGAAGCGGGCGTCCGCCGGCACCTCGCTCCGCTGCATCCACCGGGCCCCGTCCGCCCGGCCGCCCCCGCCCCGGTTCCCGTCGCCGTCCCGCGCTTCGGCCCCGCCCCCGTCCCGAGCCTCCGCCGGCGCCGGTTCCCACCAGCGCGGGGGCAGCTCCCGCCGCAGTACGGTCCCGCCCGGCGTCCGGACCTCCACCGCCCCGTGCCGCGACACCGCGACCGTCACCCGCTCCGACACCACCCGCCAGCCGCCCCCGGTGTCCGGCTCCAGCACGGCCCGCGGGTCCGGCTCCGGCCCGCCGTCCACCACCGCATACGAGGGCGTCGGCCCGGCCCCGTCCCAGCCCCAGAACACCGCACCGCCCACCGTGACCCGTACCAGCAGCTCCGAGCGCGCGAACCGCAGCACGCCCCCGCCCGGCCGCGGCTCCGTACCGCTCAGCAGACCCGGCACGCGCGCCCGCTCCGCACCCCGCCGCGGGAGCCCCGCCGCGTCCGTACGCCGGTTGCGCCAGGCCGACCGCCAGGCGCGCCGCCCGCGCTCGGTACCGATGTCCCTGACCGCACGCACCAGCTCACGACCGTTCATGCTGCTCACCCTGCCATCTGCCGCCAGACGAGCGGGTTGCGTTCAACTTCCGTTCACCCGTCCATGAGGCCTCTGGTGCGGAGGTGGATCACGTGGCATGGTCCCTGTGAGCCGCCGAGCGAACACCCATCGTGCGACGGCGCCCACCGCACACCACGCGCGAGCCGCAGACCTGACCGGGAGCCGACCCATGACCGCAGCCACCCAGCCGGAACCCCTCTGGTCGCCGGGCCCCGACCGGATCGCCGCGGCCCGCGTCACCGCCTTCCAGGCCTGGGCCGCAGAGCACCACGGAGCCCCGGCCGACGGCGGCTACCCGGCCCTGCACGCCTGGTCCGTGGACGCGCTCGACACCTTCTGGCAGGCCGTCGCCGAGTGGTTCGACGTCCGCTTCACCGCCCCGTACGAGTCCGTCCTCGCGGACCGCGGCATGCCGGGCGCCCACTGGTTCCCCGGCGCCACCCTCAACTACGCCGAGCACGCCCTGCGCGCCGCCGAGGACCCGGCCCGCGCCGCGGACGCCGCCCTGCTGTGCGTGGACGAGACCCACGAGCCCACCCCCGTCACCTGGGCCGAGCTCCGCCGCCAGGTCGGCGCGCTCGCAGCCGAGCTGCGCGCCCTCGGCGTACGCCCCGGCGACCGGGTCAGCGGCTACCTGCCCAACATCCCCGAGGCCGTCACCGCCCTCCTCGCCACCGCCGCCGTCGGCGCGGTCTGGACCTCCTGCGCCCCCGACTTCGGGGCCCGCAGCGTCCTCGACCGCTTCCAGCAGGTCGAGCCGGTCGTCCTCTTCACCGTCGACGGCTACCGCTACGGCGGCAAGGAGCACGACCGCCGCGACACCGTCGCCGAGCTCCGCGCGGAGCTCCCCTCGCTGCGCGCCGTCGTCCACATCCCGCTGCTCGGCACCCCGGCCCCCGAGTCCACCCTGAACTGGTCGGACCTGACCTCGGGCGATGTCGAGCCCGTCTTCGAGGCCGTGCCCTTCGACCACCCGCTCTGGGTGCTGTACTCCTCCGGCACCACCGGCCTGCCCAAGGCGATCGTCCAGTCCCAGGGCGGCATCCTCCTCGAACACCTCAAGCAGCTCGGCCTGCACTGCGACCTCGGCCCCGAGGACCGGTTCTTCTGGTACACCTCCACCGGCTGGATGATGTGGAACTTCCTCGTCTCCGGCCTGCTCACCGGAACGACCGTGGTCCTGTACGACGGCAGCCCCGGCTACCCCGACACCGGCGCCCAGTGGCGCATCGCCGAACGCACCAGGGCCACCCTCTACGGCACCTCCGCCGCGTACGTCATGGCCTGCCGCAAGGCAGAGGTCCACCCCGCCCGGGACTTCGACCTCTCCACGGTGAAGTGCGTGGCCACCACCGGCTCCCCGCTCCCGCCCGACGGCTTCCGCTGGCTGCACGACGAGGTGGCCGAGGACCTCTGGATCGCGTCCGTCAGCGGGGGCACCGACGTATGCAGCTGCTTCGCCGGCGCCGTCCCCACCCTCCCGGTCCACATCGGCGAGCTCCAGGCCGCCTGCCTGGGCACGGACCTCCAGGCCTGGGACCCGTCGGGCAAGCCCGTCGTCGGTGAGGTCGGCGAGCTGATCGTCACCAACCCCATGCCGTCCATGCCGATCCGCTTCTGGAACGACCCGGACGGCAGCCGCTACCGCGACAGCTACTTCGAGATGTTCCCCGGCGTCTGGCGCCACGGGGACTGGATCACGATCACCGACCACGGCTCGGTCGTCATCCACGGCCGCTCCGACTCCACCCTGAACCGCCAGGGCGTCCGGATGGGCTCCGCCGACATCTACGAGGCCGTCGAGCGGCTCCCCGAGATCAAAGAATCCCTGGTCATCGGCCTGGAGGAACCGAACGGCGGCTACTGGATGCCGCTCTTCGTCCACCTCGCACCCGGCGCGACCCTGGACGAGGACCTGCGCACCCGCATCAAGGCGACCATCCGCGAGGAGCTCTCCCCGCGGCACGTCCCCGACGAGATCATCGAGGTCCCGGGCATCCCGCACACCCTCACCGGCAAGCGCATCGAGGTCCCGGTCAAGCGCCTCCTCCAGGGCGCCCCCATGGCCAAGGCGGTCAACCCCGGCTCGGTCGACAACCTCGACCTGCTCCACTTCTACGAGGAGCTGGCCCGCACCCGCACCCAGGCCTGAGGTCACTGTCAGTGGTCATGATTACCGTGAGTGAGCAAGTGATTGCGCCACTCAGGGGGAGCCATGCCACGTTCGAACGACAACACCAGCAGGCGCCGCAGGCTGCGCCGTGAAGTCCCCAGCACCGTCGGCCTCCTGGCCGACGCCGGGGACTTCGCGGCCATGCGCGGCTACCGCAGCTTCACCTTCGACAGCCACGCCGACTACGCCGACTACCTCCACCACGTGGACGGCCTGCTGAGGTCCCTGGCCGCCCAGGGCATCCACACCACCGTCGCCCTCTTCGACCCCGAGGAGTACGTCGAGTACTGCGCGGAACACGGCCTCGACGCGGACACCGCCGAGGCCCGCACCCACTTCACCGCCGAACTGGCCGGATCGGGCACGGGCCTGCCCTACACCGGCCAGCCCATCGAGGAACTGGTCCCGCTCCTCGTCGACGAGGCCGTCCGGCAGGCCACCTGGGAGTACGCCACCACACTCCTCGCCGGCGTCGGCAACTGCGCGGACTGCGGCGAGGACATCGGCCACGCCTCCTTCGAACGGGCCGCCGACGCGGTCGAACGCCTCGTGGCGGGAGCCGGCCCGGGCCGGCACCACGTGGTGTGCAGCGTCCCCGCCGAAGCCGAACAGCTCGTCGCCGTCCTGCACGCCGAGGCGGCGCCGGAATCCGGGGGACCGCCACGGATCGAGGGCCGGGAGGGCCTCGACTTCGTGACGGTGCTCGCGGCGGGACTCGCCCTCGGCGGCCCCGGGGGACTGGTGCTGCGCAGCACCGACGGCCACCGGGACCGGGTGCACGGCTGGCGCCTGGACCGCGGCCGACTGGTCCCGCTCTCCGCGGCGGCCGTCTTCAACGCCTACTGCACGGACGCCGACACCGGGGAGCCCGTCGCCCCCGAGCCCGGCGTCGAGTACTGCCCCGGGTACGAGGTCGACGACCCGGGCCCGCACCGCTGAGCCGAATGGGGGACACCCACCGGAAACGGCCGAGGGGCCCTCGCCACCGGCGAAGGCCCCTCGTACGACAACAACACGACCGCCATCCGGCTACTCGCCGGACAGCACCGCCTGCGCGGCCACGCGCGCCTCCTCGGCGCTGTCCGCGGCACGCGCCGCGGCCGCGGCACGCTCGCACTGCGCGAGCGTGTACTTGGCCAGCGTCGCCCGGACGTAAGGAATGGAAGCGGCACCCATCGAAAGGGAGGTGACACCCAGACCCGTCAGCACACAGGCCAGGAGCGGGTCCGAAGCGGCCTCGCCACAGACGCCACAGCTCTTGCCCTCGGCCCTGGCGGCGTCGGCCGACATGGCGATCAGGTCGAGCAGCGCCGGCTGCCAGGGGTCCTGCAGACGCGATACCGCACCGACCTGACGGTCGGCGGCGAAGGCGTACTGCGCGAGGTCATTGGTGCCCAGCGACAGGAACTCGACCTCCTGCAGGATCGAGCGCGCCCGCAGCGCGGCCGACGGGATCTCCACCATCGCACCGAACTTCGCCTGCAGACCGGCCTCGCGGCAGGCGTCGGCGAAAGCCTTGGCGTCGGTCCGGTCCGCCACCATCGGGGCCATGACCTCAAGGTAGACGGGCAGCCCCTCGGCGGCCTTGGCCAGCGCGGTGAGCTGCGTACGCAGCACGTCCGGGTGGTCCAGCAGCGAGCGCAGACCGCGCACACCGAGCGCCGGGTTCGGCTCGTCGGCCGGGGTCAGGAAGTCCAGCGGCTTGTCGGCGCCGGCGTCCAGCACGCGCACGACCACACGGCCCTCGGGGAAGGCCTCGAGCACCTTGCGGTACGACTCGATCTGCTTCTCCTCGGACGGCGCCTTCTTGCTGTCGTCCAGGAACAGGAACTCGGTGCGGAACAGGCCCACACCCTCGGCCCCGGCCTCGACGGCCGCCGGCACGTCCGCCGGACCACCGACGTTGGCCAGCAGCGGCACCTTGTGGCCGTCGGAGGTCGCGCCCGGACCGGACGACGCGGCAAGAGCGGCCTTGCGCTCGGCGGCTGCGGCCTCCAGCTCGGCCCGCTTCTCCGGCGACGGGTCCACGAACAGGTCACCCGTGCTGCCGTCGACGGCGATGAGGGTACCCTCGGCGATCTCGCCGGCACCCGGCAGCGCCACGATGGCCGGCACGCCCAGCGCCCGCGCGAGAATCGCGCTGTGGCTGGTCGGGCCACCTTCCTCGGTCACGAAACCGAGTACCAGCGCCGGGTCGAGCAGCGCCGTGTCGGCGGGGGCAAGGTCCCGCGCGATCAGAACGTACGGCTCGTCACTGTCCGGCACACCCGGCATCGGCACGCCGAGCAGGCGCGCGACGATGCGGTTGCGCACGTCGTCCAGGTCGGCGACCCGGCCCGCCATGTACTCGCCGGCCCCCGCGAGGAGCTCGCGGTAGGCGGCGAACGCGTCGTACACACCGCGCTCGGCGGTGCTGCCGACGGCGATCCGCCGGTCGACGTCCGCCATCAGCTCGGGGTCCGTGGCGATCATCGCCTGGGCCTCGAGCACGTGCTGGGCCTCGCCACCGGCCAGCTGGCCGCGCGCGATCAGGTCGGCCGATACAGCCTTCACGGCCTGACGGGCGCGCCCCTGTTCGCGCTCCGCCTCGTCCGCGTTGATCTGCTTGGCCGGCGGCTCGAGAACCGCCGTACCCATGTGCCGAACCTCGCCGATCGCCACACCGTGGCTCACGCCGACGCCTCGCAGCGTTGTCTCCATTTCACCCGTCTCCGATTGAGCGACGGCCCCGCCGCCGCGATGGATGTCCGACTCGCCCGTGCAGGGCGGACAGATCACTTCCAGCTGAAGAGAACGTCTTCCGCCTTGACGTCCCCGGACTCGACGACGTCGGAGAGGGACTCGGCGGAGGCCTCTAGCGCCACGATCGGGCAGACGGAGGACTTGCCCGCGGCCTCGACCGCGGCAGGGTTCCAGCGAATGACGGCCTGGCCGCGCGTCACGGTGTCGCCCTTGTTGACGAGCAGCTCGAAGCCTTCGCCGTTGAGCTGCACGGTGTCGATCCCGAGGTGCGTCAGAACACCGTGGCCGTCAGTGTCGACTACTACATAAGCGTGCGGGTGCAGGGAGACGACCACACCGTCAACGGGGGCCACCGCCTCCGAGGGCTCCAGCAGCGGCTTGATAGCGGTGCCCGGACCCACCATCGCGCCGGAGAACACCGGATCGGGCACTGCCGCGAGTCCGATGGCGGTCCCGGCGAGTGGGGACGTCACGCTGGTCATGGGGGCCTCCCAGGGGTGGGGCTTCTTCGTGTCGCCGTCACTACCTGTCGCGAACGGCGTACTCTTCAGAAGGATAAGTCACGAGATGTTCGGATTCGCCCGATGTTGGTCCCGATCCGAGCCGGTCCTTCGGCACGGAGACTAGTGGACTAGACCGGTGGACTAGACCATACGCCTGAATCGATTTGCTTGGGCACCAGCAGGCCTGTACTGTCGTGACTCCCGCCAGGACGCCTCGTGTGAACATCTCGCGAACGGCTGATGGACGGGACACCTCCTCTTCATTACTGATCTTGAACCCTTGCGTCTCGTTGCGCGCCTTTATCGGCAAAACTGCGAGTGGTCAGGGAGACGGAAAAGCACTGATAGAGTCGGACCCGCCGGAAAGGGAAACGCGAAAGCGGAAACCTGGAAAGCGAAACCCGCTTCGACCGGGAATCGGACACGAAAGAGTCTGATAGAGTCGGAAACGA
>NZ_JBVJUY010000011.1:181474-237410 GCF_055604165.1 Streptomyces sp. NPDC037242 | reverse complement strand
CGCGATGACCGCGGTGGCGACCGCCCGAGCTACCCCCGTCGCGATGACGACCGTGGCGGCTTCCGCGGCGGTCGTGACGACCGTGGCGGCGACCGCCCGAGCTACCCGCGTCGTGACGACCGGGACGACCGTCCCGCCGGTGGTGGGTTCCGTCGGGACAACGACCGCCCGAGCTTCCCGCGCCGCGATGACCGCGGTGGCGACCGCCCGAGCTACCCCCGTCGCGATGACGACCGTGGCGGCTTCCGCGGCGGTCGTGACGACCGTGGCGGCGACCGTCCCAGCTTCCCCCGTCGTGACGACCGTGGTGGGGACCGTCCCTCGTACCCGCGTCGTGATGACGACCGTGGCGGCTTCCGCGGCGGTCGTGATGACCGCGGTGGCGACCGTCCCAGCTTCCCCCGTCGTGACGACCGTGGTGGGGACCGTCCCTCGTACCCGCGTCGTGATGACGACCGTGGTGGCTTCCGCGGTGGTCGCGATGACCGTGGCGGCGACCGTCCCAGCTACCCGCGCCGTGACGACCGTGGGGGCGACCGTCCGTCGTACCCCCGTCGCGACGACCGTGGCGGCGATCGTGGTGGGTACCGTGGCGGTCGTGACGACCGTGGTGGCGACCGCGACTTCCGTGCCGACCGTGACCGGGACCCGGTCAAGCGGCTTCCGATCGACGAGGACGTCACCGGCTTCGAGATCGACTCCGACGTTCGCCAGGAGCTGCTGAGCCTGCCCAAGGGCCTGGCCGAGGAAGTCTCCAAGAACCTGGTCATGGTGGCCCGGCTGATCGACGAGGAGCCGGAGCAGGCATACGCGTACTCGCGCATCGCCCTGCGACTGGCCTCCCGCGTCGCCGCCGTGCGCGAGGCCGCCGGCTTCGCCGCGTACGCCACGCAGAAGTACAGCGAGGCGCTCGCGGAGTTCCGCGCCGCCAAGCGGATGACCGGTTCCGTCGAGCTGTGGCCCGTCATGGCCGACTGCGAGCGCGGCCTCGGCCGTCCGGAGCGGGCGCTGGCCATGGCCGGCGAGCCCGAGGTGCAGAAGCTGGACAAGGCCGGCCAGGTCGAGATGCGTCTGGTCGCCGCCGGTGCCCGCCGGGACATGGGCGAGCTCGACGCCGCCATCGTGACCCTGCAGAGCCCGGAGCTGGCCTCCAACTCCGTGCAGCCGTGGACCGCGCGCCTGCGGTACGCCTACGCCGACGCCCTGCTGGCGGCCGGTCGTGAGGACGAGGCGCGCGAGTGGTTCGCGAAGACCCTCGAAGCCGACAAGGACGGGGCCACGGACGCCTCCGACCGCCTCGCCGAGCTGGACGGTGTCGAGTTCGTCGACGCCGGCGCCGGCCTGGACGACGACGAGGCCCTCGTCGACCAGGACGACCAGGACGACGAGGACGACGAGGACGACGACTCGAACGACCCCGAGGTGCTCGCCGCCGAGCGTGCCTCCGACGTCGCCGAGTACTACGACGAGGACGACGAGGAATACGAGTCGGACATCGATCTCACCGACGAGATCGTCGTCGTGGACGAGGACGACAAGGGCCGCGACCAGGCCTGAACGCGTCACTGAATGAGTGAGAAAGGGCGGTACCCCGGTCGGGGTACCGCCCTTTCGCATGTCCGGGACCGCTCGCCGGGCGAGCCGGTCAGTCCAGGCTGCGCAGGACCAGGCCGGTGGCCGGTTTCGGTCCGAAGGACGTCGACTTGCGGGGCATCGTCACACCCTGGCGGGCCAGCTCCCGGACCACTGCCTCGCGTACGGGATGCATGAGGACCGCGGTGCCGCCGTTGCGCTCGGCCATCGCGACGGTCGCCTCGGTGTCGTGGATGTACGAGATGTGGTCCGGGGCGTCGGGCACGTTCCACAGCGTGTCCAGCAGCGTGGCGTGCAGCACGGTGGCGTCCAGCCGGCGCCAGGCCTCGGGCCGGTCGTGGCGGACGGTGCGCTCGATCAGGGCCGGGTCGGGGTCGGTGACCAGGTGGAAGGTGCCGTCGCCGGTGAGCAGGAAGGCGTTGCCCCGCTCCGCGGCGTCCTCCAGGGCCTCCATGGCCAGCGGCAGCGGGCCGTCGACCCGGCGGACCCGGAAGTGGCCCTCGACCGCGGTCAGGGCCTTCGCCACCGGGAGGCGGCGCAGCATCCGGTGGATGGCGCGGACCTGGAGCGGGTAGCGGGCGGTGTCGACGAGGAGGACCAGGCCGAAGTCCCACGGGGTGGGGGAGGGGTGCTCCTCCTGGAGGCGCAGGTAGGTCGCCCATCGGTGGTGGCCGTCGGCGATGAGGGCCTGGCGGCGGCCGAGGTCGGCCGTGACGGCGGCCAGCTCGGCGGGGTCGGTGATGGACCACAGCCGGTGCTGGAAGCCGTCCTCGGTGGTCGTCGACAGGAGGGGCTCGCGCCGGGCGGTCCGCTCGACGACCGCGGCCGCGCCCGCGTCGGGGGTGTCGCCGCCGAGGTAGGTCAGCAGGAGGGGTTCGAGGTTGGCCGAGGTGGCCCGCATCAGGCCGGCCCGGTCGGTGACCACGTCCGGCATGACGTCCTCGTGGGGCAGGACGATGCCGGCGTCCGCCGCGGACAGGGCGAGGGCGCCGATGAGGCCGCGCTGGAGGAGGCCGGCCCGGCGCTGTTCGTACACGTAGAGCGCGGGCGCTTCGTCGGTGCTGAGGACGCCCTCGGCGAGCCAGTCGCGCAGGGTGTGCGCGGCCTGCTCGTTGCGTGCGGCGGGGGTGTCGGCCTGCGGGAGGATCAGGCGGACGATGTTGTGCGGGTCGGCGGATTCGAGGTGGTTGAGTCCGTCGGGGCGCACGACCACGTCGTACGGCGGCGAGGTGACGGCGGCCAGGCTGCCGACGCGCTCGGGGACGTAGCGCAGGCCATGGAACGGGATCAGGCGCAGTCCATGGTCCGCGGTGCCAGAAGTGGTCATTGGTGCATGGTAAGACCGGTCTCGCCATGCGGGATGATCGGGGAGTACGGAAACCGGACAAGATCGATCGTATGAGGAGCTGACACGATGACCCGGCAGAGCAGGACCAGCCCCGCGGGGAGCGAGCGGAGCTTGCACCAGGCGTACGACACAGCTCTGTTGGACCTCGACGGAGTGGTCTACGCGGGGGGCGAGGCCATCGCGCACGCGGTGGAGTCGCTCGCCGTGGCCCGGGCGGGCGGGATGCACCTCGCGTACGTGACGAACAACGCGCTGCGTACGCCGGACTCCGTGGCGGAGCACCTGAGCGAGCTGGGGATCCCGACCGAGGCGGGCGAGGTGATCACCTCGGCGCAGGCGGTGGCGCGGCTGATCTCGGAGCAGGTGCCGGCCGGGTCGAAGGTGCTGGTGATCGGCGGCGAGGGGCTGCGGGTCGCGCTGCGCGAGCGCGGGCTGGTGCCGGTGGAGTCGGCGGACGAGGAGGGGCTCGCGGCGGTCGCCCAGGGCTACGGGGGGCCGGACCTGCCGTGGGGGCGGTTCGCGGAGGCCGCGTACGCGGTGAACCGCGGGGTGCCGTGGTACGCGTCGAACACCGACCTGACGATTCCCGGTGCGCGGGGGATCGGGCCGGGCAACGGCGCCGCGGTGGAGGTCGTGCGGATCGCCACGGGCGCCGAGCCGCAGGTGGCGGGCAAGCCGCTGCCCCCGATGCACCGGGAGACGGTGCTGCGGACCGGGGCCGAGCGGCCGCTGGTGGTCGGGGACCGGCTGGACACCGACATCGAGGGGGCCTTCAACGGTGAGGTGGACTCGCTGCTGGTACTGACCGGGATCGCGGACGCGCAGGAGGTGCTGCGCGCCGAGCCGAGGCACCGGCCGACGTACGTGGACCGGGACCTGCGCGGGCTGCTGACCGGTCAGCCGGAGGTGGCGGCGGTCGCGGACGGCTTCCGCTGCGGGGGCTGGACCGCGGCCGCGCTGGACGGCGTACTGGAGCTGCGGGGCGAGGGTGATCCGCTGGACGGGCTGCGGGCGCTGTGCGCGGCGGCCTGGACGCACGCGGGTGACGGGTCGTGCGGGCTGGACGCCGGGAAGGCGTTGGCCAGGCTGGGCCTGTAGGCGGCGTGATGGTGGGGCCGTTCGGGTGATCCACGCAGGTACAGGGTAGGCTAACCTAACTTTCGTGTTGGTCGAGAGTCCTCCTGAACAGAGCGCGGCGCCGGGCGCCCCCACCCGCTCACGGCACGCCGTGCGTGCCGCCGGTCTGCTGGCCGCTTTCGCGGTGCTGGCCCTGATCGCGGTGGCGAGCATCGCCGTCGGTGCCAAACAGATGCCCCTCGGGGAGGTTTGGCACGGCCTGTTCGACTACTCGGGGACACCCTCCGACGTGGTGGTGCGGGACCTGCGCGTACCGCGCACCCTCCTCGGGCTGCTCGTCGGCCTGGGCCTCGGCCTCTCCGGCGCGGTGATGCAGGCGCTGACCCGCAACCCGCTCGCCGAGCCCGGCATCCTCGGCGTCAACGCGGGCGCCGCGGCGGCCGTCGTCTCCGCGATCAGCTTCTTCGGCGCCAACTCCCTGAGCGAGTTCGTGTGGTGGGCCTTCCTCGGCGCCGCCGTCGTCTCGGTCGTCGTGTACGTCCTCGGCGGCAGCCGCACCGCGACGCCGGTGCGCCTCGCCCTCGCCGGTACGGCGGCCAGCGCGGCCCTGGTCGGCTACATCAACGCCGTGCAGCTGATGGACAGCAAGGCGCTGGACAAGCTCCGCTTCTGGACGGTGGGTTCGCTGGCCTCGGCCAACATGGACACCGTCCGACAGGTCGCTCCGTTCCTGCTGGTCGGAGCCGTACTGGCGCTGTCGCTCGGCCGGCCGCTCAACGCGATGGCCATGGGGGACGACACCGCGCGGGCGCTCGGCGCCCATCTGACGCGGACCCGGATCGGCGCGATGGCCGCCATCACCCTGCTGTGCGGGGCGGCGACCGCCGCCTGTGGGCCCATCGTCTTCGTCGGCCTGATGATCCCGCACCTGGTACGGGCGGTCACCGGGCCGGACATGCGCTGGGTGCTCGCGTACTCGGCGGTCCTGTCGCCCGTGCTGCTGCTCGGCGCCGACGTCCTCGGCCGGGTCGTCACCCGCCCCGCCGAGCTCCAGGTCGGCATCGTGACCGCGCTCGTCGGCGGCCCCGTCTTCATCTACCTCGTCCGGCGCAAGAGGATGGCCCAGCTGTGACCGTGAAACTCGCCGCGGCCCGCCGTGGGCCCCGGCCGCTCCACCTGCCCGGCGGGGTGTCCCTGCGCGTCGAGCGGCGGGCGCTGGCCGTCGGGCTGCTGCTCGCCGTCGCCGCCCTGGTGCTGGCCGTACTGCTCATAGGCACCGGCGACTTCGAGATCGCCCCGATGGACGTCGTGCGGACCCTGCTGGGCAACGGGACTCCCGCGCACGACTTCATCATCAACGACCTGCGGTTGCCGCGGGTCCTGGTGGCGCTGCTGGTCGGCGCGGCCCTCGGGATGTCCGGGGCCGTCTTCCAGTCCGTGTCCCGCAATCCGCTCGGCTCCCCGGACGTGCTCGGCTTCGGCTACGGCTCGGCGGTCGGCGCGCTCACCGTCATCATCCTGTTCAAGGGCAGCGCCGGCGAGGTGGCGGTGGGCGCGCTCCTGGGCGGTGTGCTGGCCGGCCTGGCCGTCTACCTGCTCGCCTACAAGCAGGGGATCCAGGGCTACCGGCTGGTCCTGGTCGGCATCGGCGCCTCCGCGATGCTCGTCGCCGTCATCCAGTACCTGCTGACGAAGGCGCAGCTCGTCGACGCCACCCGCGCGATGGTCTGGCTGACCGGCTCGCTGGCCGGCCGGGACTGGGCGCAGGTGTGGCCGCTGCTGGCGGCCTGCGCGGTGCTCTTCCCGCTGATCCTGGGGCAGAGCAGGGCCCTGCGGATGATGGAGATGGGTGACGACGCGGCGTACGCGCTCGGGGTGCGGGTGGAGCGGACCCGGCTGCTGCTGATGGTGGCGGCGATCCTGCTCACCACCGCGGCGAGCGCCGCGGCCGGGCCCATCAGCTTCGTCGCGCTGGCCGCGCCGCAGCTGGCCCGGCGGCTGACCCGGTCGCCGGGGGCGAGCCTGCTGACCGCCGCCCTGATGGGCGCCGTGCTGCTGCTGGTGTCCGACTGGGCCTCGCAGCGGGCCTTCGGCTCCGACCAGCTTCCGGTGGGCGTGGTGACCGGGCTCGTCGGCGGTGTCTACCTGCTCTGGCTGCTCGTCACCGAGCGCAGGGCGGGACGTATATGAGCGCGACCGATCGGGCTGCGACCCGTCAGGAACTGAGGAGTACCCAAGTGCAGCGGCTGACCGCGGAGAACGTGACCCTCGGCTACGACCAGAGGGTCATCGCCGAGAACCTGTCGGTGGAGATTCCGGACAACTCCTTCACGGTGATCGTCGGTCCCAACGCCTGCGGCAAGTCCACGCTGCTGCGCGCCCTGTCGCGGATGCTGAAGCCGTCCGCCGGGCGGGTGCTGCTCGACGGGCAGGCCATCGGGTCCATGCCCGCGAAGAAGGTCGCCAAGACCCTCGGCCTGCTGCCGCAGTCCTCGATCGCGCCGGACGGCATCACGGTCGCCGACCTGGTCTCGCGCGGCCGGTACCCGCACCAGGGCCTGCTGCGCCAGTGGTCCGCGGAGGACGAGCGGATCGTGGGCGAGTCGATGGCCTCCACCGGGGTCGCCGAGCTCGCCGACCGGGCCGTGGACGAGCTGTCGGGCGGCCAGCGCCAGCGCGTGTGGATCGCGATGGCCCTGGCCCAGCAGACGCCGCTGCTGCTGCTGGACGAGCCGACGACCTACCTGGACATCCAGCACCAGATCGACGTGCTGGACCTGTGCGCGGAACTGCACGAGACCCGGGGGCGGACCCTGGTGGCCGTGCTGCACGACCTGAACCACGCCGCCCGCTACGCCACGCACCTGATCGCGATGCGCGGCGGGAAGGTCGTCGCGCAGGGCCCGCCGGCCGAGGTGGTCACGGCGGAGCTGGTGGAGGAGGTGTTCGGGCTGCGCTGCCAGATCATCGACGACCCGGAGACGGGGACCCCGTTGGTGATCCCCGCCGCGCGGGCGGCCCGTACGAAGGTCGTCGTCTGAGCCTCAGAGGAGGCTCTTGAGGCGCAGCAGGTCGCGGAAGCCGGCCTCCAGCCTGACCCGGCCGGAGGCCCAGGCCTTGGCGAACTTCAGCTCGCCCGCGACCAGCGAGACCAGGTCGTCGCCGCTCATCGCGAGCCGGATCTCGGCCTTCGCCGGCGGTGGCCCCGGGGCGACGGCGTCCACCCGGATCCGGCCTCCGTCGAGGCGGCCCGTGAACGTCCGGTCCAGGTCGGTGATGTGGCAGCTGAGGGAGCGGTCGAGCGCGGTCGCACCGCGCACGTCGCCTTCCGCCCGTGCCAGGTTGTCTGAGAGTCGGTCGAGTGCTTCGCGGCACTCCTCGATCGTAGCCATCGTGATCACGACCGTACCGCAGAGCCGTGCGTGGTCGTGAGGCGCTTCGGGGTAGCGTCAGGGCATGACCGACGAAGCGTGCGACGCACCCGGGGAGACGGCCGCGGAAGAGGCCCCGGCACAGGCTCCCGCCGAGCCCGCCGGCCCCGCCGCGCTGGGCGTCGTACGCACGCCCACCGGGCATCCCGGGGTGGACGCGCACCTGGAGCGGCTGGCGGACGCCGACCACCTCGCGGCGGACGGACACGTCGGGGTGTACGAGGATGTGCACAGGGGGCTGCGTGACGCGCTGACCGCGCTGGACGCGCCACCCGTACCATCCGCATCACCCGGACCTCGTCCGTACGAAAACAGGAGCTGAACCCAACGTGGCAGGAGTGGCACGCCGCCGTCTGGACGCCGAACTGGTACGCCGCAGCATGGCCCGCTCGCGCGAGCACGCGGCCCAGCTGATCGCCGCCGGCCGGGTGACCGTCGGGGGCGCCACGGCGACCAAGCCGGCCACCCAGGTCGAGACCAGCGCGGCCCTGGTCGTCCTCAAGGACGACAGCGACCCCGACTACGTCTCCCGGGGCGGCCACAAGCTCGCGGGCGCGCTGGCCGCCTTCCAGCCGCAGGGGCTGCTCGTCGAGGGCCGCCGGGCGCTGGACGCCGGGGCCTCCACCGGCGGGTTCACCGATGTGCTGCTGCGCGCCGGGGTGGACCACGTGATGGCCGTCGACGTCGGCTACGGGCAGCTCGCCTGGTCGCTGCAGAGCGACGACCGGGTCACGGTCAAGGACCGCACGAACGTCCGTGAGCTGACGGTCGAGCTGCTCGACGGTCTCCCGGTCGACCTGGTCGTCGGCGACCTGTCCTTCATCTCCATCGGCCTGGTCCTGCCGGCGCTCGTACGGTGCTGCGCGCCCGACGCCGACCTGGTGCTGATGGTCAAACCGCAGTTCGAGGTGGGCAAGGACCGCCTCGGCAGCGGCGGAGTGGTCCGCAGCCCGGAGCTGCGGGCCGAGGCCGTACGGGACGTCGCGGCGCAGGCCTGGAAGCTGGGCCTGGGAGTGCTCGGGGTGACCGCGAGCCCGCTGCCCGGCCCGTCGGGGAACGTCGAGTACTTTCTTTGGTTGAGGGCGGGGGCACCGGCACTCGACCCGGCGGATGTCGACCGTGCAGTGGCGGAGGGGCCGCAGTGACAGATTCATCAGCTTCAGGGGTGGGGCGGACCGTCTTCCTGCTCGCGCACACCGGACGGCCGGCGGCCATCCGCAGTGCCGAGCTGGTCGTACAGGGTCTGCTGAAGAGCGGTCTTGGCGTACGGGTCCTGCGGGCCGAGGCGGTGGACCTGCCGCTGCCGCCCGAGGTGGAGCTGGTGGACGAGTGCACCTCGGAGGTGCTCGTCGGCTGCGAGCTGCTGATCGTGCTCGGCGGCGACGGCACCCTGCTGCGCGGCGCGGAGTTCGCGCGCGGCTCGGGGGTGCCGATGCTGGGCGTCAACCTGGGCCGGGTGGGCTTCCTCGCGGAGGCCGAGCGGGACGACCTGGACAAGGTCGTGGACCGGGTGGTGACGCGGGCGTACGAGGTCGAGGAGCGGATGACCCTCGACGTCGTCGTGCGGACCAACGGAGACGTGGTCCACCAGGACTGGGCGCTGAACGAGGCCGCGGTCCAGAAGGTCTCCCCCGAGCGGATGCTGGAGGTGGTCCTGGAGATCGACGGGCGCCCGGTGTCGGGCTTCGGCTGCGACGGGATCGTCTGCGCGACTCCGACGGGCTCCACGGCGTACGCCTTCTCGGCGGGCGGGCCGGTGGTGTGGCCGGAGGTGGAGGCGCTGCTGATGGTGCCGATCAGCGCGCACGCGCTGTTCGCCAAGCCGCTGGTGACCTCGCCGGACTCGGTGCTGGCGGTCGAGGTGCAGACCGGGACCCCGCACGGGGTGCTGTGGTGCGACGGGCGGCGGATGCTGGAGCTGCCGTCCGGGGCGCGGGTCGAGGTCCGGCGGGGGGCAGTGCCGGTGCGGCTCGCCCGGCTGCACCACGCCTCGTTCACGGACCGGCTCGTCGCGAAATTCGCGCTGCCGGTGTCCGGGTGGCGCGGGGCCCCGCACTAATTAGTGCGACTGTTCGACTGGATCCGGATGGGTGACGTCACATGGCACCCGTGAAACCTCGGTATCGTCGTCCCGTGCTTGAGGAGATGCGGATACGGTCGCTCGGGGTCATCGACGACGCGGTGGTCGAGCTGTCGCCCGGTTTCACCGCGGTGACCGGCGAGACCGGCGCGGGCAAGACGATGGTCGTCACCAGCCTCGGGCTGCTGCTCGGCGGGCGCGCCGACCCGGCCCTGGTACGGATCGGCGCCAAGGCGGCGGTCGTCGAGGGCCGCATCGTCATGCGCCCGGACGCGCCCGCGGCCGTACGGGCCGAGGAGGCCGGGGCCGAGCTCGACGACGGCGCCCTGCTGATCAGCCGGACCGTATCCGCCGAGGGCCGCTCGCGCGCCCACGTCGGCGGCCGCTCCGTACCCGTCGGCCTGCTCGGCGAACTCGCCGACGACCTGGTCGCCGTACACGGGCAGACCGACCAGCAGGGCCTGCTGCGTCCCGCCCGGCAGCGCCAGGCCCTCGACCGGTACGCCGGCGACGCGGTCGCCGTCCCGCTGGAGAAGTACGCCTCCGCCTACCGGCGGCTGCGCGCCGTCGCCGTGGAGCTGGAGGAGATCACCACCCGGGCCCGGGAGCGGGCCCAGGAGGCGGACCTGCTGCGCTTCGGGCTCGACGAGGTCGCGGCCGTGGAACCGGTGGCCGGCGAGGACACCGAACTCGCGGCCGAGGCGGAGCGCCTGGGCCACGCCGAATCCCTGGCCTCGGCCGCGCAGGTCGCGCACGCCGCGCTGGCCGGCAACCCCGAGGACCCCGAAGGCGTCGACGCCAACACCCTCGTCGCGGGCGCGCACCGGGCACTGGAATCCGTACGCTCCCACGACCCGGCCCTCGGCGCGCTCGCCGAGCGGATCGGCGAGCTGGGGATCCTGCTCGCGGACGTGGCCGGGGAACTGGCCGGGTACGCCGACGACCTGGACGCCGACCCGCTGCGGCTGGCGGCGGTCGAGGAGCGCCGGGCCGCCCTGACCCAGCTCATGCGCAAGTACGGGGACCCGGCGCAGGGTCTGGGATCCGTACTGGAATGGGCCGAGCGCGGATCGGCGCGACTGCTGGAGCTGGACGGCGACGACGAGCGGATCGGGGAGCTCACCGCGGAACGCGACGGACTGCGGGCGGAACTCTCGCTGCTGGCCCAGGCGTTGACCGACGCCCGGGTCGAGGCGGCGACCCGCTTCGCGTCGGCGGTGACGCAGGAGCTGGCCTCGCTGGCGATGCCGCACGCGCGGGTCACCATCGACATCCGGCAGGCGGAGGATCCCGAAGGGGTCGAGGTGGACGGCCGCCCCGTCGCGTACGGGCCCTCGGGCACGGACGAGGTGGAACTGCTCCTGGCCCCGCACCCGGGCGCCCAGCCCCGGCCGATCGCCAAGGGCGCGTCGGGCGGTGAGCTCTCCCGCGTGATGCTGGCCGTGGAGGTCGTCTTCGCGGGCTCCGACCCGGTGCCGACGTACCTCTTCGACGAGGTCGACGCCGGCGTCGGCGGCAAGGCGGCGGTCGAGGTGGGCCGACGGCTCGCGAAGCTGGCCAAGTCGGCGCAGGTCGTGGTCGTCACGCACCTGCCGCAGGTGGCGGCCTTCGCGGACAGGCAGCTGCTGGTGGAGAAGACCAACGACGGCTCCGTGACCCGCAGCGGGGTCACCGTCCTGGAGGGCGAGGACCGGATCCGCGAGCTGTCGCGCATGCTGGCCGGCCACGAGGACTCGGTCTCCGCCCGGGCCCACGCCGAGGAACTCCTCGCGGCGGCGCGCGCGGACGCGTGAACGGCCGGCCGGAGGCCCGGGGCGCACGGCGTCCCGGGCCTCCGGCGGCTTCAGGGTGACGTGCGGCTAGCCCGTGTGGGTGAGGCTCGCAGGTGCGGAACGGTATCTCGTACGGCATCCGCACCCGTATGGTCCCGGAACGCGCGTGCGGAATGGCATCCTGGGCGACGTCTCTGCCTCCCTCACCCTGGAGCTTCGGCCCGTGAGCAGCTCCCCGGTCTCCGACCCCGTCCCCGCGCAGCCGTACGGGCGGCCACCGCTCCGTACCGTCCAGGTCCTCGGCGGTACGGGCGCGGGCAGCAGCGCACACGTGCGGTCGCTCGCGACCGGGCTCGCCGCCCGGGGCGTGGGGGTCACCGTGTGCGCCCCCGTCGCGGCGGAGGGGGAGTACGACTTCACCGGCGCCGGGGCGGACTTCCTGCCCGACGCCGTGAGCGCGCTGCGGGTCGCGTGCGCCGGAGCCGACGTGGTGCACGCGCACGGCGTACGGGCCGGGATGCGGGCGGCGCTGGCGCTGCGCGGGCGCCGGGTACCGCTGGTGGTGACCTGGCACGGCGGCGGCCCCGCGGCCGCCGGAGCGGTCGGGCGGCTGGGCCGGCTGCTGGAGCGGCACGTGGCGCGGGCCGCCGCCGTCGTACTGGGCTCCTCGCCGGACCAGGTGGAGCTGGCGCGGCTGCGCGGGGCGCGGGACGCCCGGCTGGCCCCGACGGCGCTGCCGGCCGGCGCGGCGGCCGCGGATCCGGGCAAGGTGCGGGCGGACCTGGGCTCGATGGAGCGGCCGCTGCTGATCGCCGTCGGCAGCCTGGTACCGCGGCGCGGGTACTCCGTACTGCTGGACGCGGCGCGCGCTTGGCGGGCGCTGGATCCGCTCCCGCTGCTGGTGATCGCGGGGGAGGGCCCCATGCGGGGCGAACTCGCGCGCCGGATCGAGGCGGAGGGGCTGCCGGTGCGGCTGCTGGGGCGGCGCCGGGATGCGGCGCAGCTGCTCGCGGCGGCGGACGTCGCGGTGCTGCCGAGCCGGTGGGAGGCGCGGTCGCTGCTCGCACAGGCGGCCCTGCGGGCCGGGGTGGCCCTGGTGGCCACGCGGGTCGGGGGAGTGCCGGAGCTGGTCGGGGACGCGGCCGTACTGGTCCCGTACGGGGATCCGGCCGCGCTGGCCGAGGCCGTCTCGGGGCTGCTCGCGGACCCGGACCGCCGTGCGGCCCTGGCCGCGGCGGGGCGCCTCCAGGCCGCGACGTGGCCGTCGGAGGACGACACCGTGGCCCAAGTCCTGTCGGTCTACGACGAACTGACGACCCGCGCCCGCTAGCCCCCCCCGCCGAGTTCCGCCCGGCGCCCCGCGCCTCAATCGCCGGCGGGGCTGGGTTTTGGCTGATGCCGCCTGCTGGCGGGCTGGATTGCCCGCAGGGCAATCTCAGCCCCGCCGGCGTTTGAGGCGCGGGTCCGGGCAGAGCCCGCTGCACCGCTGTACTGATTCAGCCCGTCCGGCGTTTGAGGCGCGGGTCCGGGCAGAGCCCGCTGCACCGCTGTACTGATTCAGCCTGTCCGGCGTTTGAGGCGCGGGTCCGGGCAGGGCCCGGGGAACGGTGGAAGGGCGGGTAGGGGACGGCCCCGCGCAGCGGCAACCCGCGCCCCCGGCGCCGCCCAAGGCCCGACGGACAAAGTCCGGCGCAGCGCGCCGAAGCCCGCGCAGCGGCGCGAGGGGCGCGTCGGGAAATGGGCCCGCGCAGCGGCGCGAGGAACGCGTCAAGAAGGCGTGTGGCGGCGCGCCCGGAGCGCCAGGCTCAGGGAGAGCACCGTCTCCGGGTCGTCCAGGTCCGTGCCCAGGAGCTCCGAGATGCGGGCCAGGCGGTTGTACAGCGTCTGGCGGTTCAGATGCAGCTCACGCGCCGTCTCGGCCTTGCGCCCCGCATGGGCCAGGTACGTCTCCAGCGTCGGCAGCAGCGGCGGCCGCGAGGTCGTGTCGTGCACCCGCAGCGCACCGATCGCGCGGTCCACGAAGGCCGCCAGGTCGGGGTGTTCGCGCAGGCGCCAGAGCAGCAGGTCGATGTCCAGGCGCCGGGCGTCGTACCAGGGGCGGGCCGGGAGCCCGTGCGCGGCGGTGGCGGTCTCCGCCGCGTGGCGCAGGCCCGCGGAGGCCGCCGCCCAGCCGCCCGCGACGCCGACGACCACCGCCGGCGGGGCGGTGGCCCGGTCCAGGCCGGCCCGCTCGACGCCGGCCCGCAGCGCGAGCGCGACCCGGTCCGCCACCGCCGTGCGCTCGGACTCCGTACGCAGCGAGACCAGCAGCGGGACCCGGCCCTCCACCGGTCGCACGCCCAGCAGGACCGGCACGCCGACGGAGGCCAGTTCCTCCAGCACCGCGCGGGCCAGCACCGCCCAGTTCCCCGACGGGCCCAGGTCCGAGGACAGCCGCATGACCACCGGCAGCAGGGGTCCCGCACCGGGCTTGAAGCCCAGGACACGCGCCTGCGCCGGCGCGTCCTCCGCCGAGATGCGGCCCTCCGCCAGGTCGGTCAGGAAGTCGCCGCGGCCGCGCGCCGCCAGCTCCTCCTCCTGGCGGGCCTGCATCATCACCACCGCCAGCACGCCCGCCGTCCGCTCGGCCGCCATCCTGTGCACGGGCAGCAGCGGCGCCGAGACACCGACCAGCACCACGCGGGCGCGGACCGAGCCCGTGCCGTGGCCGCCGCCGGGGACGTCGATCACCACCGTGTTGGCCGACGGCTGCGCCTCGCGCGGCCCGCGCAGGCCCTCCCACACCTGGAGCGGGTCCGCGGCCGCCTCTCCCGAGACCGGGCCCGCGGCGTACAGCAGTTGCCCGTCCGGGGTCTCCAGGAAGACCGGGTTCGCCGTGAAGTCGGCCAGGATCCGCAGCACTTGCGGGATCCCGCCGCCGCCGAGCAGGGCCTCCGTACAGCGCCGGTGGACCTCCTCGGCGCGCTGGAGCAGGGCGTAGTGACCGTTGACGATCTCGGTGTGGACCTCCTCCGTCACGGTGACGAAGGGCACTTCCCGGTGCAGTTGGACCAGTGGCAGCCCGGCCGTCCGGGCCGTCTCCACGATCGTGGCGGGCAGGCGGGTGAAGCGCGGGCCCAGTTCGACCACGAGCGCGGCGATGCCCCGGTCCGCGAGCCGGCGTACGAACGCGCGCTGTTCGGCGGGCCGGGTGCCGAGGCCGAGGCCCGTGGTCAGCAGCAGCTCGCCGCCCTTGAGCAGGGAGGCGATGTTGGGGACCTCGCCGGCGTGCACCCAGCGCACGGTGCGGCCCAGCCGGTCGGCGCAGGCCACCACCTCCGGCAGCCCGCTGCGCAGCCCCGGCAGCTCCAGTGCCCGCTGAACCGTGATCCCGCCCTGCCCGCCCTGGTCGTCCATATCGCGGGACGCTATCAGGGGGTCAGGCCGGCTTGATGTTGTGGTTGAAGCGGAAGACGTTGTCCGGGTCGTACTCCCGTTTCACGGCCCGCAGCCGCTGGAGGTTCGCCTCGCCGAGCCCTGCCGCCACGCGGTCCGGACCCTCGTCACCGGTGAAGTTGAGGTAGACCGCACCCGTGCTCCACGGCTGCACGTCGGCCCGTACGTCCTTGACCCACTGCCTGCACCGCTCGTCGTCGGCCGGGTCCTCCCAGATGCCGAACGGGTGCGTGGCCCAGGCCGCGTCCCGGTACGGAATCGGGAACTCCGGGGGCCCGTCCGCGATGGCCCCGCCCAGCGGGAAGAACACGTGCTGGGTCCCGGTCGGTACCGGCATCGAACCGGCCCTGGCGCAGAACACCTCCACCAACTCGTCGGGCAGCCCCGTCAGGTACTCCGCCGACCAGTAGTTCCGCATGCCCGGCGGGTCGTCCATCATGCACTGGAGGTCGGCGTAGGGGATGGCCGTGACGACCTCCGCCTCGTGCGGGATCGCCAGCAGCGGCTCCGCGAGCTTGCGCATCTGCTCCTCGGGGCCGGCGTACGTCAGCAGCGCACCCGCCAGCAACCGCCCCACCAGGTGCGGCGGTACGAAGTCCTCCGGCGGCCCCGTCATGTAGATGACCGCGCCGTTGGCCTCCACGGGCCCGGACTCGATCAGGTCCCGGTACGTCCGGGTCACCTCGGGGCCGCGCTCCGGCAGGTAGAGCACCAACGCCATCGACATCGCCGGCAGGTCGTGCAGGCGCAGCGTCAGCGAGGTCGCGACACCGAAGTTCCCGCCGCCGCCGTGCAGCGCCCAGAACAGCTCGGGGTGGTCCTCGGCGGTCGCCGTGAGCGTGCAGCCGTCGGCGGTGACCAGGTCCACGCCGAGCAGCCCGTCCACGGCCAGCCCGAACCTGCGGTCCAGCCAGCCCGAGCCGCCGCCCAGCACGAAACCCGCGACGCCGGTGGTGGAGACCCGGCCGCCCGTGGACGCCAGGTCGTACGGCTGGCACGCGCGGTCCAGGTGGCCCATCACCGCGCCGCCCGCCACCCGTACGGCCTTCGCCGCGGGGTGCACCGTGACCTCGTGCATCCGGCGCATGTCCACGACCAGGCCGCCGTCGTTGAGGGACATCCCGGCCACGCTGTGGCCGCCGCCGCGCACCGCGATCGGCAGGTCCAGCTCACGGGCGAAGCGCACGGCGGTGACCACGTCCGCCTCGCTCTCGCACTGGGCGAGGACGGCCGGCCGGCGGTCGATCATGGCGTTGAAGATCGTGCGCGCCTCGTCGTACCCCGGGTCCTCCGGGGCGAAGACGTCGCCGGCCAGATCCTCGCGGAGCGCGGCAAGGGCCGTACCCGCCTTCGAGAGGGGTGCCATGGCTACCCCCCCTTCCCAAGAAGGGCATAGGACCCTTCCAGCGTAGGCGGGCCCGGCCCGGCGGGCGCGTCAGCCTCCGTACGCCCCGCTCGCCGTGAGCCGCAGCGCCGTGTCGATCAGCGGAACGTGGCTGAATGCCTGCGGGAAGTTGCCGACCTGCCGCTGGAGCTTGGGGTCCCACTCCTCGGCCAGCAGCCCCAGGTCGTTGCGCAGCGACAGCAGCTTCTCGAAGAGCCGGCGCGCCTCGTCGACGCGGCCGATCATCGCCAGGTCGTCGGCCATCCAGAACGAGCACGCCAGGAAGGCCCCCTCGTCGCCCTCCAGGCCGTCCACGCCCGCCTCCTCGCCGGCCGTCGGGTAGCGCAGGATGAACCCGTCGGGGGTCGACAGCTCGCGCTGGATCGCCTCGATGGTGCCGATCACGCGCTTGTCGTCCGGGGGCAGGAAGCCCATCTGCGGAATCAGCAGCAGGGAGGCGTCCAGCTCCCTCGACCCGTAGGACTGGGTGAAGGTGTTGCGCTCCTTGTCGTAGCCCTTCTCGCACACGTCCTGGTGGATCTCGTCGCGCAGCTCGCGCCACCGCTCCAGCGGGCCGTCCGCGTCGCCGCTCTCGATCAGCTTGATCGTGCGGTCCACCGCCACCCAGGCCATCACCTTGGAGTGCACGAAGTGCCGGCGCGGGCCGCGCACCTCCCAGATGCCCTCGTCCGGCTGGTCCCAGTGCGTCTCCAGGTAGCGGATCAGCTTGAGCTGGAGCAGCGAGGCGTAGTCGCTGCGCGCCAGGCCCGTCATGTGGCCCAGGTGCAGGGCCTCGGTGACCTCGCCGTACACGTCGAGCTGGAGCTGGCCGGCGGCGCCGTTGCCGACGCGGACCGGGCGCGAGTTCTCGTACCCCGGCAGCCAGTCCAGCTCGGTCTCGCCGAGCTCCCGCTCGCCCGCGATCCCGTACATGATCTGCAGGTTCTCGGGGTCGCCGGCCACCGCGCGCAGGAGCCACTCGCGCCAGGCGCGGGCCTCCTCGCGGTAGCCGGTGCGCAGCAGCGAGGACAGGGTGATGGCCGCGTCGCGCAGCCAGGTGTACCGGTAGTCCCAGTTGCGCACGCCGCCGATCTCCTCCGGGAGGGAGGTCGTCGGCGCCGCGACGATCCCGCCCGTGGGGGCGTACGTGAGGGCCTTGAGGGTGATCAGGGAGCGGACCACCGCCTCCCGGTAGGGGCCGTGGTACGTGCACTGCTCGACCCAGTCGCGCCAGAACTCGGTGGTGGCCTCCAGGGCCTCCTCCGCCTCCGGCGGCTGCGGCTGCTCCTTGTGCGAGGGCTGCCAGCTGATGCAGAAGGCCATCCGGTCGCCGGGGCCGACGGTGAAGTCGGAGTAGGTCGTCAGGTCCTTGCCGTACGTCTGCGCCTCGGTGTCCAGCCAGACGGAGTCGGGGCCGGCCACGGCGACGGTACGGCCGTCCACCTTGTGCACCCAGGGCACGACCCGCCCGTAGCTGAACCGCATGCGCAGCGCGGAGCGCATCGGGACGCGTCCGCTGACGCCCTCCACGATGCGGATGAGCTGCGGTGCGTGGTCCTCGCGGGGAGGCATGAAGTCGATCACACGCACGGTCCCCCGCGGTGTGTCCCACTCCGACTCCAGCACCAGCGAGTCTCCGCGGTACCTGCGGCGGTCGGCTCGCGGGGCCTCGGCGCCGGCCGGGAACGCCGGGCCGATCCGCCAGAACCCGTGATCCTCGGTGCCGAGAATGCTCGCGAAGACGGCATGGGAGTCGAACCGTGGCAGGCACAGCCAGTCCACTGCCCCGTCCCGGCAGACCAAAGCCGCGGTCTGCATGTCCCCGATCAGTGCGTAATCCTCGATGCGCCCGGACACGTTGCTCTCCAGTCGAACAGCCACGACCGCCCCGAAGGGCGCTTGCATTGCGCGGTTGCGCGGTCTCCTGTGGTGTGGATCGCCGCGTGAGCCCATGATTCCGCCAGGCGGCGGGTTACGCCGTCCGGTGGACTGCTCGGCGGTGATGTGAGCGATATCCGAGCAGGATATGACGGCACCCTAGTGATCCCCTTAAGTCTTGGAACAATGAGACTCGGCTAAACGGGTGAGCTGGGACGATGCCCGTGGGACGGGCGGGGAAGCCGCCGGGCGGGGCTCGCGGAAGACGGCCGCGCCGCGTCGCCGGAGGCGGACCCTCCCGGGCGCTGATAGGCTGGTACCCCGTGGACCGGTGGTCTGCCTGTGCGAATCAGGAGCCCCGAAACCGCAGCTTCGGCGCCCCCAGAGACCCTTCGGATCGACGGTGGCCGGCGCCGGACGCACCTCACTTCGCGACCACGGGAGCCCCCTCTTGGCGATGCCGCCCAAATCCATGACGACCAAGCACATCTTCGTCACCGGGGGTGTCGCTTCCTCCCTCGGCAAGGGCCTGACGGCCTCCAGCCTGGGTGCGCTGCTGAAGGCGCGCGGTCTTCGGGTCACGATGCAGAAGCTCGACCCGTACCTGAACGTCGACCCCGGCACCATGAACCCGTTCCAGCACGGCGAGGTGTTCGTCACCAACGACGGCGCCGAGACCGACCTGGACATCGGCCACTACGAGCGCTTCCTCGACGTCGACCTCGACGGCTCGGCCAACGTCACCACCGGCCAGGTCTACTCGCAGGTCATCGCCAAGGAGCGGCGCGGCGAGTACCTCGGTGACACCGTGCAGGTCATCCCGCACATCACCAACGAGATCAAGCACCGCATCCGCCGCATGGCGACCGAGGACGTCGACGTCGTCATCACCGAGGTCGGCGGCACGGTCGGCGACATCGAGTCCCTGCCGTTCCTGGAGACCGTCCGCCAGGTCCGCCACGAGGTCGGCCGCGACAACGTCTTCGTCGTGCACATCTCGCTGCTGCCCTACATCGGCCCCTCCGGCGAGCTCAAGACCAAGCCGACCCAGCACTCGGTCGCGGCCCTGCGCAACATCGGCATCCAGCCCGACGCGATCGTGCTGCGCGCCGACCGCGACGTCCCCACCTCCATCAAGCGCAAGATCTCGCTGATGTGCGACGTGGACGAGGCGGCCGTGGTGGCGGCGATCGACGCCAAGTCGATCTACGACATCCCGAAGGTGCTGCACACCGAGGGCCTGGACGCCTACGTCGTCCGCAAGCTCGACCTGCCCTTCCGCGACGTGGACTGGACCGTCTGGGAGGACCTGCTGGACCGGGTCCACAACCCCGACCACGAGGTCAAGGTCGCGCTCGTCGGCAAGTACATCGACCTGCCCGACGCGTACCTGTCGGTGACCGAGGCGCTGCGCGCCGGCGGTTTCGCCAACAAGGCCCGCGTCCAGATCAAGTGGGTCACCTCCGACGACTGCAAGACCCCGGCCGGCGCGGCGGAGGTGCTCGGCGACGTGGACGCGATCTGCGTGCCCGGCGGCTTCGGCGACCGCGGTGTCAACGGCAAGGTGGGTGCGATCACCTTCGCCCGCGAGAACAAGATCCCGCTGCTCGGCCTGTGCCTCGGCCTGCAGTGCGTGGTCATCGAGGCCGCGCGCAACCTCGCGGGCATCGAGGACGCGAACTCCACCGAGTTCGACGCCTCCACCCCGCACCCGGTGATCTCCACGATGGAGGAGCAGCTGGCCTTCGTCGAGGGCGCGGGCGACCTGGGCGGCACCATGCGCCTGGGCATGTACCCGGCGAAGCTCGCCGAGGGCTCGATCGTCCGTGAGGTCTACGGCGACCAGGCGTACGTGGACGAGCGCCACCGCCACCGCTACGAGGTCAACAACGCCTACCGCGGCGAGCTGGAGAAGAAGGCGGGCCTCGTCTTCTCCGGTACCTCCCCGGACAACAAGCTCGTCGAGTACGTCGAGTACCCGCGCGAGGTGCACCCCTACCTGGTGGCCACCCAGGCCCACCCGGAGCTGCGCTCGCGCCCCACGCGCCCGCACCCGCTCTTCGCCGGGCTGGTCAAGGCGGCGGTGGAGCGGCAGCAGTCCGCGAAGTGAACGCCTGACCGCATAACGTAGGCAGCCGGGGCACGGATCGTGCCCCGGCTGTCTGTTTTCGGGGAAGGTACCGGTCATGGCCTTGGGCAACAACGACAACGGCGTCCGCGTCGTCGACACACCGGAGTCGTGGGAGGTCGTCGGCTCGCAGACCCCGTTCCAGGGCGCGAAGACGGCGGTCCGCTCGGACGAGGTGCGGATGCCGGACGAGTCCGTGGTGCGGCGCGACTACCAGGTGCACCCGGGGTCGGTGTGCGTGCTCGCCCTCGACGAGCAGCAGCGGGTGCTCGTCCTGAGCCAGTTCAGGCACCCGGTGCGGCACCGCCTGTGGGAGCTGCCGGCCGGGCTGCTCGACGTACAGGGGGAGAACCCGCTGCACGCGGCCCAGCGGGAGCTGTACGAGGAGGCGCACGTCAAGGCCGAGGACTGGCGGGTGCTGGTGGACTTCTTCGCGTCGCCGGGCGGCTCCGACGAGGCGATCCGGATCTTCCTGGCGCGCGACCTCGCGGAGGCGGAGGGGGAGCGCTACGCGGTGTCGGACGAGGAGTCGGACATGCAGTTCGCCCGGGTTCCGCTCGCGGAACTGGTGGCCGGGGTGCTGGCCGGCCGGCTCGGCAACCCGGGGCTGGTGACGGGGGTCCTGGCGCTCTCCGCCGCCCTCGCGGCCGGCGGCGTGGACAGCCTGCGCCCCGCCCAGGCCCCGTGGCCGGCCCGCCCCTACGAGGCCTAGCAGCCGGAGGCCGGCGCCCGGGCCCGGTCCCGGGCGCGGTCCCGGGCGCCGGGCGAGGGTGCTGATGTGACCATCCGCTGATCCGATCGGGCGATTTGCCCGCCGCGCTCCACCCGGGTCGTCGCTCTGCGTGAACTACGCTCGCAACCCGAAGGCAGGGAGAGGAGCGGATCGTGGCGGATTTCGTCGGGCGGCGGCGTGAGCTCAAGGAGCTGCGCGAGGACATCGCGAGGACCGGGCTCGACACCCTCTCCGGCCGCAAGGCCAAGGCGCCCCGCGCGAGGGTGCTCCTCGTCGCCGGTCGGCCCGGGTCGGGGCGCACCGCCCTCGCCGAGGCGTTCGTCCGCGAGATCGCCGACGACTACCCCGACGGCGTGCTCAGGACCCGCCTCACCGCGCCCGGCGGGGAGACCGTGGCCACCGAGCGGGCCGTCCGCACCCTGCTGGAGGGGCTCGGGGAGCCGACCCCGCCCGGCGCCGGGGAGGACGAGCTCAGCTCCGCCCTGCGCGCCGCGCTCCAGGGGCGCCGGGCGATCATCCTGATCGACGACGCCGCCGACCCGCACCAGGTCGACGCGCTGCTGCCCGACACCCCCGAGTGCCTGGTCCTGGTGACCGCAGAAGGACCCCTCACCGGGATTCCGGATGTCCGGCCCTGCACCCTCGGCGGACTGGACACGCCCTCCGGGGTACGGATGCTCGTCCATCGCATCGGCGACATCCGCGTCACCGCCGACCCCCGCGCGGCCGAGGCCCTCGCCGAGGAGTGCGGAGGCCAGCCCGCCGTGCTCAGCCTGGTCGGCGGCTGGCTCGCCGCCCACCCCAAGGCCTCCGTAGCCGACGTGGCCAAACAGCTCCACGACATGCCCCCGGGCATCAGCGGCCCGCTCGGCCGGGGCTTCCGGTTCGTCTACGAGTCCCTGCCGCAGCCCGCCCAGCGGACCCTCCGGTTGCTGCCCCTGGCGCCGGCCGGGGTCGTCGACTCGCACACCGCCTCCGCGCTCGCCGGGTGCTCGGTGGCCGCCGCGCAGTCCACGCTGGAGGACTTCGCCGCGCTGGGCCTCGTACACAGCGCCCAGGACGGGCTGTTCATGCTGCCCGGCTGCCTCGCGCCGCTGCTGCAGGCCTTGCTGGAGGCCAAGGAGCGCCCCGCCGAGGTCCAGCTGGCGCGGGCCCGGATGCTGGAGCGCACCGTACGGCTGCTCACCTCGTGCCGGGCCATGGCCGAAGCCGGGGACGGCGAAGACGCCGACCTCGTACGGGAGCGCCTGGACGGGCTGCCGCGCGCCCTGCGCTTCCCCGACCGGCGGGCCGCCGCCACCTGGCTGGACACCCGGCTGCCCGCGCTCTCGGCGGCCGCCGCGCTCGCTGTGGCCGACGGCGGGCTGGACACCCTGGCCCGCCGGCTGGTCGCGGCCCTCGTACGGGCGCTGGCGGAGCACCGCGGGACCGCCGAGGCGGCTCCCGAGCTGTACGGGCTGCACCGGCTGGTCCTGGACGTGGCCGAGCGGCGCGACCTGCACCGCGAGCAGGCCGCCGCGCTGCTGAACCTGGCCGACCTGGACGCCGCGACCGGCCGGACCCAGGAGGCGCTGGAGCGCTACCGGGCCGCGCTGGTCGCCGGAAAGGCGGCGAACGACCCGTACGCGACGGGCCGCGCGATGGAATCCGTAGGCGGCGCGTACCAGGAGCTGGCGGACTGGCACCGGGCCTCCGACTGGTTCGGCCGGGCCCTGTCCCAGGCCCTGGCCAGGGGCGAGCGCGGCGACGAGGCGCGGCTGTACGGACGGCTCGGGAACGTCCACACCTACGCGGGCCGGTACGGGGACGCGCTGCGCAGCTGGCGGGCGGCCGCCGCGGGCTACCGGAAGCTGGCCGATGTGCCGGGCCAGGCCAAGGCGTTGAGTGAAATGGCACGCGTCCAGGAGTACGCCGGGCGGCCCGAGGAATCCCTGCACACCTGCCGGGAGGCGGTGGAGCTGGCGCGCAGAGCCGGGGACCTGCGGCTCCAGGCCGCACTCCAGGTGCGGCTGGCAGACACGCTCGACCGGCTCGGCGACCCGGCAGCCGCCAGGCTGCACCGGTCCGCGGCCGACAGATTGTTGGGAGATGACCCCGCAGCCTGCGAAATCCGTAGTGGTTCCGACTGAGATTATTGCTTTGCAAGGCTAGACAGCGACTCATCCTTCATTAGACTGGCTTCACCAGGTCATCCCCTGGTGCATCCCGTTGCGCGTTCTTGTGAACGGGTATGTATGGAAGTACCCCGAAACATCCCCTGAGCCAAGGACCGTGAGCCACGATGAAGGTCGGCATCCCCCGCGAGGTCAAGAACAACGAGTTCCGGGTCGCCATCACGCCCGCCGGCGTGCATGAGCTGGTCCGCAACGGCCACCAGGTCTTCATCGAGCAGAACGCCGGTGTGGGCTCCTCGATCACGGACGCGGAGTACGTCTCCGCCGGCGCCGAGATCCTCGGCACCGCCGACGAGGTCTGGGCGACCGCTGACCTGCTGCTGAAGGTCAAGGAGCCCATCGCGGAGGAGTACCACCGCCTCCGCAAGGACCAGACCCTCTTCACCTACCTGCACCTGGCGGCCTCCCGCGAGTGCACGGACGCCCTGCTGGAGTCCGGCACCACCGCCATCGCGTACGAGACGGTCGAGCTCGCCAACCGCGCGCTCCCGCTGCTCGCCCCGATGTCCGAGGTCGCGGGCCGGCTGGCCCCGCAGGTCGGCGCGTACCACCTGATGCGCTCGGTCGGCGGCCGCGGCGTCCTCCCGGGCGGCGTCCCCGGCACCCACGCCGGTGAGTGCGTCGTCATCGGCGGCGGCGTCTCCGGCTGGAACGCCGTGCAGATCGCCGTCGGCATGGGCTTCCACGTGACCCTGCTGGACCGCGACATCAACAAGCTCCGCGAGGCCGACAAGATCTTCGGCACGAAGATCAAGACGATCGTCTCCAACGCCTACGAGCTGGAGAAGGCCGTCATCGAGGCCGACCTCGTCATCGGCGCGGTGCTGATCCCGGGTGCGAAGGCCCCGAAGCTGGTCACCAACGAGCTCGTCGCCAAGATGAAGCCCGGAAGTGTCCTTGTCGACATTGCGATCGACCAGGGCGGCTGCTTCGAGGACTCCCGTCCGACCACCCACGCCGAGCCGACCTTCCAGGTCCACAACTCGGTCTTCTACTGCGTCGCCAACATGCCGGGCGCGGTGCCGAACACCTCCACCTACGCGCTGACCAACGCCACGCTGCCCTACATCGTGCAGCTCGCGAACCTCGGCTGGGTCGAGGCGCTGCGTCGCGACCCCGCGCTCGCGCTGGGCCTCAACACCCATGACGGCCAGGTCGTTTACGGCCCGGTCGCCGAGGCCCACGGCCTGGAGACCCTTGAGCTGAGCACGCTGCTCGGCTGAGGCGTCAACGACTGACGTCAATCTCACGTATCCGGCCGGACCTTGCCCGCAAGGTCCGGCCGGACGCGTTTGCGGAGGGCCCGCGAGGGCGGCTCAACTCGCCTCGAACGTAACCCTTTAACCCTTTCGCACACCCGCGAAACTTCGCGGCGACAGCTCGGACGCCCTTGACAGAGAGGTGTTCGGTTGCCGACACATCGTGCCGGGTCCGACGGATTGTGTTGCCGCTGAGCGGTGACACGCCATAGAGTCGCCAACCGTCGGCATGGTGCCACGCTGACCTATCGATAAGTGTCCTGGTCACGTCCGAGGAGGTAAGACGACTTGTGAATGAGTCGACATTTGCTCCTGGGGGTGGTCGAGCAGAGACGGCTGCGCGGGGCCAAGGTCCTGCCGGGCTCGAAGCAGTCGGCTCCGTCGCAGTCCGCACCTTCGCAAACCACCAGCACATGACGACGCCCCAAAAGAGCATGGACGGCCTAGACGTGAACTCCAGGGCCGGCGACCTGAGCGGCGAAAAGCCCACTGGTTTCGCCGACTATGACAATGTGCCCGAAGGGCACTTCTACGACCCGGACGCGGAGTACGAACCCGACCCCGAGTACGCGGCCACTCTCGCCCCCGACGCTGCCCGTCAGCGCCGGGAGCGGATCGGTCCGACCGGACGGCCGCTGCCGTACTTCCCGATCCCGGGTCCGCTGACCGACCACGGTCCGGCGAAGATCATCGCGATGTGCAACCAGAAGGGCGGCGTGGGAAAGACCACGTCGACCATCAACCTGGGTGCCGCACTCGCCGAGTACGGGCGCCGCGTGCTGCTCGTCGACTTCGACCCGCAGGGCGCGCTGTCCGTGGGTCTCGGCGTGAATCCGATGGAACTCGACCTGACGGTCTACAACCTGCTCATGGAGCGGGGGATGTCGGCCGACGAGGTGCTGCTCAAGACCGCGGTTCCGAACATGGACCTGCTGCCGAGCAACATCGACCTGTCCGCTGCCGAAGTGCAGTTGGTCAGCGAGGTCGCGCGTGAGTCGACCCTCCAGCGGGCCCTCAAGCCCCTGATGGCCGACTACGACTACATCGTGATCGACTGTCAGCCCTCGCTCGGTCTGCTGACCGTGAACGCCCTGACGGCGGCTCACAAGGTCATCGTCCCCCTGGAGTGCGAGTTCTTCGCGCTGCGCGGGGTGGCGCTGCTGACCGAGACCATCGAGAAGGTGCAGGAGCGGCTCAACCCCGAGCTGGAGCTCGACGGCATCCTCGCCACGATGTACGACTCCCGTACGGTGCACAGCCGCGAGGTGCTGGCGCGTGTCGTCGAGGCCTTCGACGACCACGTCTACCACACGGTCATCGGCCGCACGGTGCGCTTCCCGGAGACTACGGTCGCCGGAGAGCCGATCACCACGTACGCCTCCAACTCCGTCGGTGCCGCCGCCTATCGCCAGTTGGCCAGGGAGGTGCTCGCCCGGTGTCCCGCCGAGTGAGTCTGCCCGGAGCCGACGAACTCTTCCGTACGACCGGGGGGATGGCGCTCCAGTCGTCATCGCCGCGGCGCGGCACGGACGAGTCGCCCGCCGCGGAGCACGCGGCGGCGTCGGCGGAGGGCATGGCGGGGGAGGGCCGCAGCCGGGAGGCTGAGGCCGGTACGGAGGGCTCGGTCGGCGCGCAGCGGCGGCCGCAGGAAGGTTCCGGTGCCTCCACCCCCGCCCCCCGGCGGGGGAAGGGGCAGGGCCGCGGGGCGAACCGGCGGCCGAGCGGGCGCGAGCGGCACGACGAGAAGATCACGGTCTACGTCTCCGCGGAGGAGCTCATGGACCTGGAACACGCGCGGCTGGTGCTGCGCGGGGAGCACGGCCTGGCCGTGGACCGGGGCCGCATCGTCCGCGAGGCGGTGGCGGTGGTCCTGGCGGACCTGGAGTCCCGCGGCGACGCGAGCATCCTGGTCCGCCGCCTGCGGGGCCGCTGAGCCCCTGACGCGTGCCGCGCCGGTGTCCGGTGCGGGGCCGCGGCGCGACCCGGGCCCGCCGAGCGCTACCGCCGCCTCTCGCGGCGCGCCCCGAGCGCGGTAGCGCGGGCTCTGCCCGGATCCGCGTCCCGTACGCCGGCCAGGCCGGTCGGCCGGTGCCGCCGGTGCGGCCCGAGAGCGCCGCGCGGTACGGCGGGCTCTGCCCGGGCCCGCGTCCCGTACGCCGGCCAGGCCGGTCGGCCGGTGCCGCCGGTGCGGCCCGAGAGCGCCGCGCGGTACGGCGGGCTCTGCCCGGATCCGCGTCCCGTACGCCGGCCAGGCCGGTCGGCCGGTGCCGCCGGTGCGGCCCGAGAGCGCTGAGCGGTAGCGCGGGCTCTCGCGGCCCAAAAGGGCTGAGCGGTAGCGCGGGCTCTGCTCGGATCTGCGTCCCGGACGTTGGCGGGGCTGCCGGTTCTCGGCTGGTGCCGGGGCGGAGCCGCAGGAGTGGCGGTGCGGACGCCGGCGCGGCCGCGTGGCAGCCTAGGCCGGACAGCCGAGCCTCCCGCACCACCCTGGACCCCGATGCCCTCTCCCGCCGAACCCGGCCGCCCGACCCGCCGACGACCGCTGGGCCGGGGCCCTGGCGCCCCCGCCGCACCGGCGGAGCCCGCCGCGCGGGCCGTGGCGGGCCTGGACGGGCCCGTGGGCGACCCCGGGGCGCCGGAGGCACCCGCCGCACCTCGTGACCCCGTACCGCCCCCGGAGGGCCCCGGGGCGCCCCCCGAGGACACTGCGGCACCGAGCGGCCCCCTGCCCGACCCCGAGGTGCCCGACGCACCCCTGCCCGGCTCCGAGGGCCCCGACCCGTCCCCGCACGTTCCCGCGGCACCCGCAGCGCCGGTTCAGGAGGGCCCCGTAGGGTCCGGGAAGCCCGCATCCCCCGCCGTCGACGGTCCTGCCGGACCCTCGGCACCGGCCGTACCCGCCGTGCCGGCCGTACCCGCCGTGCCGGCCGTACCCGCGGGGCCGGCGGTACCCGTGGCGTCGGGCGGGGAGGGCCCCGTGGGGTCCGGCGCGGCCCTGGACGCCTCCGAGGCGTCGGCATCCCCCGCCGCGGCCCACGGCCCCGCCGCAGCCGCGGCACCGGCACCCACCGCACCCGCCGCACCGGCGGTACCCGCGGCGCCGCTCCAGGAGGGCCCGGTGGGGTCCGGCGCGGCCCCGGACGCCTCCGCGGCGCCCGCGGCCGACGGTCCCGCAGCGCCCGCGGCACCGGCACCCGCGGCGCCGGTCCGGGAGGGCCTCGCGGGGTCCGGCGCGGCCCCGGACGCGTCCGCGGCATCGGCGGCACCCGTGGCGCCCGCGCCCGCCGTCGCCGACGGGACCGTCGGAGGCGAGGGGCGGTTTACCCTGCGGCTCGCCAACTTCGAGGGGCCGTTCGATCTGCTGTTGCAGCTGATCTCGCGGCACAAGCTCGACGTCACCGAGGTCGCGCTCTCCAAGGTCACCGACGAGTTCATGGCGCACATCCGCGCCATGGGGCCCGACTGGGATCTCGACCAGACCACCGAGTTCCTGGTCGTCGCCGCCACCCTGCTCGATCTGAAGGCCGCCCGGCTGCTGCCCGCCGCCGAGGTCGAGGACGAGGCCGACCTGGCCCTGCTGGAGGCGCGGGACCTGCTCTTCGCGCGACTGCTCCAGTACCGGGCGTACAAGCGGATCGCCGAGATCTTCGAGGCCCGCGCGGAGTCCGAGGGCAAGCGCTACCCGCGGACCGTGGGGCTGGAGCCGCACCACGCCGAACTGCTGCCCGAGGTGGTCATCAGCATCGGCGCGGAGGGCTTCGCCCGGCTGGCGGTGAAGGCGATGCAGCCCCGCGCCAAGCCGCAGGTGTACGTCGACCACATCCACGCGCCCCTGGTCAGCGTGCGGGAGCAGGCCGGTCTCGTCGTCGCGATCCTCAAGGCCCGCGGCGAGGCGACCTTCCAGGAGCTCACGGAGGACACCGACGACACCCTCACCGTCGTCGCCCGCTTCCTGGCCCTGCTGGAGCTGTACCGGGAGAAGGCCGTGGTCCTCGACCAGGAGGAGGCCCTGCAGACGCTCACCGTGCGCTGGAGCGGCGGGGACGGCGACGGGATGCCGACGGTGACCGACGAGTTCGACCGGATCGTGGAGGTCAAGGAATGACGGAGACCGCGGTGGCGGCCCTCGCGCTGAAGCCCGCCCTGGAAGCTGTCCTCATGGTCGTGGACGAGCCCGCGACCGAGGCGCACCTCGCCAAGGTGCTGGAGCGGACCCCGCGCGAGGTGGCGGACGCGCTGCTGGAGCTCGCCGACGAGTACGCGGCCTCGGGGCGCGGCTTCGAGCTGCGGCTCGTCGCCGGCGGGTGGCGCTTCTACACCCGCGCGGAGTATTCCGCGGCGGTGGAGCGCTTCGTACTGGACGGGCAGCAGGCCCGGCTGACCCAGGCCGCGCTGGAGACGCTGGCGGTGGTCGCGTACCGCCAGCCGGTCAGCCGGTCCAGGGTCTCGGCGGTCCGCGGAGTCAACTGCGACGGGGTCATGCGGACCCTCTTGCAGCGCGGTCTGGTGGAGGAGGCGGGGACGGAACCCGAAACAGGTGCGATCCTGTACAGGACGACGAACTACTTTCTGGAGCGGATGGGCCTGCGCGGCCTGGACGAGCTCCCGGAGCTCGCGCCCTTCCTCCCCGAGGCGGACGCGATCGAAGCCGAGACGCAAGAGGGTGTTCCGTCGTTCGATCCGGATGCACCGGATACCGATGAAGACGACAAGACGACGGAACTTTGATGCGAAGCAGCGGCAACAACGGCGGCGGTAACAGGAACAGCGGCGGCGGCGGTGGTGGCGGTCGCGGCGGCTCCCGCGGCGGCAGCTCCTCCGGCGGCGGTTCGCGGGGCGCCAGCTCCGGCGGCGGCTCCCGCGGGGGCAGCTCCTCCGGTGGCGGCTACCGCGGGGGTAGCTCCTCCGGCGGCGGTGGCTACCGCGGTGGCGGCTCTTCCGGCGGCGGCGGTGGCTACCGCGGCGGCAGCTCCTCCGGTGGCTACCAGGGCGGCGGCGGTGGCGGCTACCAGGGCGGCGACCGCGACCGCGACCGCGAGCCGGCCCCCCGCATCCGCAACCCCCGCCCCGAGGAGCGTCGCTACGACGTCGGCCCCGAGGGCGAGCGCAGCGGCCGCAGCGGCCCCAAGGCCGGTGGCGGCGGCGCCCGCGGCGCGGCGGCGCGCGGCGGTGCCAAGGGCGGCCCCAAGCCCTCCAAGACCCCCGGCATCGGCGGGGCCGGCGGCCCGCGCCGCGGTCCCGGCAGCCGTAGCGGCCAGTCGCGCCCCCGCGAGCTGGACGCGCGCATCGAGGAGCGCGTGCGCGACCGGTACGCCGACAAGCCCGTGATCAAGACCCCGAAGACCTTCCCGGGCGCCGAGCAGGAGGGTGAGCGCCTTCAGAAGGTGCTCGCCCGCGCCGGCATGGGCTCGCGCCGCGCGTGCGAGGAGCTCATCGAGCAGGCCCGCGTCGAGGTCAACGGCGAGATCGTGCTGGAGCAGGGCAAGCGCGTCCAGCCGAAGGACGAGATCAAGGTGGACGGCCTGACCGTCGCCACCCAGTCGTACCTGTTCTTCGCGCTGAACAAGCCCGCCGGCGTCGTCTCCACCATGGAGGACCCGGACGGCCGCCAGTGCCTGGGCGACTACGTCACCAACCGTGAGACGCGCCTCTTCCACGTCGGCCGGCTCGACACCGAGACCGAGGGCATCATCCTCCTCACCAACCACGGTGAGCTGGCCCACCGCCTCACGCACCCGAAGTACGGCGTGAAGAAGACCTACGTCGCCGCGATCACCGGCCCGCTGCCGCGCGACATCGGCAAGCAGCTCAAGGACGGCATCGAGCTGGAGGACGGGTACGCCCGCGCCGACCACTTCCGCGTCGTCGACCAGGTCGGTAAGAACTACCTGGTCGAGGTGACCCTCCACGAGGGCCGCAAGCACATCGTCCGCCGCATGATGGCCGAGGCCGGCTTCCCGGTCGAGAAGCTCGTCCGGACCTCCTTCGGGCCGATCGAGCTCGGTGACCAGAAGTCCGGCTGGCTGCGCCGCCTGACCAACACCGAGGTCGGCATGCTGATGCGCGAGGTCGGTCTGTAGACCGTCCGCCACCCCGCGGTGCGAGAAGCCCGCAGTGCCTCCCGGCGCTGCGGGCTTCTCCCTTGTCCGGGACCCCGAACCCTGTTTATAGTCAGTCTGACTATTAAAGCCTGAAGGGATGAGGGAGGGGCCGTCATGGGCTGGACAACGACCTGGACGGAGGCGCTGGGGTTCGCCACCGGCGCGGCGTGCGTGTGGCTCGTCGCCCGGCAGCACATCGCCAACTGGCCGATCGGCATCGCCAACAACGTCTTCTTCATCGTGCTCTTCACCCGGGCCGGCCTCTACGCCGACGCCGGCCTCCAGATCGCCTTCATCGCCCTGGCCGCGTACGGCTGGTGGTCCTGGACCCACGGGGGTGGCCCGGGAACCGCCGGAGCCCTGCCGGTGCGCCGCACCACGCGCACCGAATGGGCCTGGCTGGCCGCGGCCGGGGCGGTGGGGGTGCTCGGCCTCACCCTGCTGCTCGGCGCGGTCACCGACTCCACCGTCCCGTTCTGGGACGCGGCCACCACCGGGCTCTCGCTCATGGCCACCTACGGCCAGTGCCGCAAGCTCGTCGAGTCCTGGTGGCTGTGGATCGCCGCCGACCTCGTGTACATCCCGCTCTACGCCTACAAGGAGCTCTACCTGACCTCCCTGCTCTACGCGGGCTTCCTCGCCCTGTGCGTGGCGGGGCTGGTCGGCTGGCGGCGGATGCTGCCGGACGCGGGGGCCCGTACGGCAGTGGGGGCGACGGCATGAGCGGCGGGAAGCGCTACGGGCACGGCCTGGTCCTCGGCAAGTTCTACCCGCCGCACGCCGGCCACCACCACCTGGTGCGCACCGCCCAGGACCAGTGCGAACGCCTCACCGTGCTGGTGTGCGCCGCCTCGGTGGAATCGGTCCCGCTCGCCGACCGGGTCGCCTGGATGCGCGAGGCCCACCCGGGGGCGGACGTGGTCGGAGCGGTGGACGACATCCCGGTCGACCTGCACGACCCGGCGATCTGGGAGGCCCACATGGCGATCTTCCGGCGCGCGGTGGGCCGCCGCGTCCAGGCCGTCTTCACCTCGGAGGAGTACGGGACCGAGCTCGCCCGGCGGTTCGGCGCCGAGGAGGTCTGCGTGGACCCGCGGCGCACCATGTTCCCGGTTTCCGGCACGGCCGTACGGCGGGACCCGGCCGGTTCCTGGGAGTACCTGGGGCCTGCCGTACGGGCCTCCCTGACCCGCAGGGTCGTCGTACTCGGCGCCGAGTCGACCGGCACCACCACGCTGTCCCGGGACCTGGCCGCCCACTACCGCAGGCGCGGCGGGGTGTGGGCCAAGACGGGCTGGGTCGCGGAGTACGGGCGGCGCTACAGCGAGGAGAAGCTGGCGGCGGCGCGCGCCGCGGACCCGGCGGCGTCCTGGGCGGACGTGTCCTTCGCCTCGGCGGAGTTCCCGGTGATCGCGCGGCGCCAGGACGCGGAGGAGGAGCGGGCGGCCCGGCTGGGATCGCCCGTGCTGTTCTGCGACACCGACTCCTTCGCCACCGGCATCTGGCACGAGCGGTACATGGGCGGCCGCAACGCCGAGGTCGAGGAGATCGCGGCGCTGACCCGGCGGGACCTGTACCTGCTCACGGACCACGCCGACGTGCCCTTCGAGGACGACGGGCTGCGCGACGGACCGCAGTTGCGGCCGTGGATGACGCGGCGGTTCCGGGAGGAACTGGAGGGGACCGGCAGGCGTTTCACCGTCGTCACGGGGGACCGGGAGGCGAGGCTGGCGGCGGCGGTGGCCGCCGTCGACGCGCTGCTGGCCGAGGGCTGGTACTTCGCCGATCCGCTGCCCGAGAACGAACGGGAGCGGAGCCGGTGAGCGCCCCCCAGGACCCGCCCGCCCAGGACCCGCACGCCTACGACCCGCACGCCTTCGAGCCGTTCGCCGTGACCGTGGACCTCGCCGTCTTCACCGTGCGCGGGGGCGTGCTGCACGTACTGCTGATCCGGCGCGGCCAGGAGCCGTACGCCGGTGCCTGGGCGCTGCCCGGCGGCTTCGTCCTGCCCAGGGAGTCCGCGGAGACGGCGGCGCGCCGCGAACTCGCCGAGGAGACGGGCCTGGCGCCGGAGGTGGTCGCGGCCCTGCACCTGGAGCAACTGCGCACCTACAGCGATCCGGACCGCGACCCCCGGATGCGGGTCGTCTCGGTGGCCTTCGCGGCACTGGTCCCCGACATGCCGGACCCCGCGGCCGGGGGCGGCGGGGACGCGGCCCAGGCCCGCTGGACCCCGGTGGCCGAGGCGGGCGCCGGGGCCGGCGGGCCGGTGGGCGGGCTGGCCTTCGACCACCCCGCGATCCTGGCCGACGCCCGGGAACGGGTGGGCGCGAAGCTGGAGTACACCTGCCTGGCCACCGCCTTCTGCCCGCCCGAGTTCACCCTCGGGGAACTCCAGAGCGTCTACGAGACCGTCTGGGACACCGCCCTGGACCGGCCCAACTTCCGGCGCAAGGTCCTGGCCACGCCCGGCTTCGTCGAGGCCGTGCCCGGCGCCGCCCGCCTCACCGGAGGCCGCGGCAAACCGGCCGCGCTGTACCGGCCCGGGCCCGCGAACACGCTCCACCCGCCCCTGCTCCGCCCCTCGGAAGGAAACTGACCATGACGACCGCCAAGCGAGCGGCGACGGGTGCCATGACCGGCCTCGCGCTGGGGGACGCCCTCGGCTTCCCGACGGAGTTCAACGACGTGCCGTCGATCCTGGCGAAGACGGGCCCGTGGCGCGAGATGGCGCTGCCCCGGCCGGCGATAGTCACCGACGACACCCAGATGACGCTGGCGCTGGCCCGCGGCATGCGCACGGCCGCGGAGCGGGGCCCGGTCGGCCCGCTGCGCCTCACCCGGCCGGTCCGGGAGGAGTTCGTCGACTGGTACCACTCGCCGGAGAACAACCGGGCGCCGGGGAACACCTGCCTGAAGGCCTGCAGCCTCCTGAACCTGCCCGAACGCGACTGGCGCGACGCCAGCCAGATCGGCTCCAAGGGCTGCGGCGCGAACATGCGGGTGGCGCCGATCGGGCTGGTGCCCGCCTGGACGGACGAGGAGCGGGCCGGCGCGGCCCAGCTCCAGTCGGCCCTCACGCACGGCCACCCGACGGCGCTCGCCGCCTCCGACCTCACCGCGCGGGCCGTGCACCTGCTGGCGGCGGGGACCGAGGTGACGGGCCTGGTCGGGCAGCTGCGCTCGTACGCGCTGGAGAACCGCACCCGCTACCACGAGCGCTGGCTCGGCGACCTGTGGATGCGGGCGACGTCCGACGCCTCGCCGCAGTCCTTCATCGCGCGCGGCTGGGACGAGTGCCTGGCCGTCCTGGACCGGCTCACGGCGGCCCTGCGCAGCCCCTCGACGGAGACGGACCCCTGCCTGACGACCGGCGACGGCTGGATCGCAGAAGAGGCCCTGGCCACGGCCCTGCAGTGCTTCCTGCTCTTCCCCGAGGAGCCGCTCCTCGCCCTGCGCCGGGCCGCCTGCACCCGCGGCGACTCCGACTCCCTCGCCTGCCTGGCCGGCGCCTTCGCGGGCGCCCACCTCGGCGCGGACGCCTGGCCCCAGGACTGGACGGACCGCATCGAGTACCGCGACGAACTCCTCGCCTTCGGCGCCCTCTGGGACGCGTGAGCCGTGCTCGACTAGGGGGTCTGACGGGTGTCCGTGGGGAATGAGCGGCGTCCGGTGCGTGCCGGGCGTCGCGACGCCGCGGACACCCGTCGGACACCCCCTAGAGCAGTGCCGAGGCCGTGGCCGAGGCGAGGCGGGTGCGGAGGAGGAAGTCCTCCACGCGGGCCCGGTCGGGTTCGGCGGGGAGCGGGGTGGTGGTCAGGGCGGCGTCGCACTCCGCGCTGAGGCGGGCCATCCAGGCGTCGACCTCGGGCCAGGAGAGCTCGCCGTGCCTGACCGCCAGCAGGCGGTCGCGGTGGGCGCCGGCATCGAGGGTGAGGCGGCCCATGCGCAGCAGGTCGCGGCAGGACAGCAGCAGCCGCAGCAGGTGCATGGCGTGCTTCCAGCGCGGGGCACCGTGGTTGCGGAGGTCCGCGAGGAGTTTGCCGCGCTGGGAGACCGCGTACCGGGTGAAGGTGGTGTGGGCCGAGCGGGAGAGGAACGCCTCGCGCAGCGAGAGGAGTTCCTCGCCGACCGGGGTCAGGCGTTCGACCAGCGGGGAGTGCAGGCACTCCAGGATGTTCGGGTTGGCGCGCAGGGCGAGCTCGCAGAAGCGTTCCAGCTCCCAGGAGAACTCCTCCTCGCGCGGCCCGTCCACATGCGTCGGCGGCTTCTCGAAGCGCCAGAACAGCGGCGTCGGGGCGAGGTAGACACCGCGCCGGTCGGTGTCGCTCGCCCCCGTCGCCAGCCCGAACGCCCGCGAACCCATCACACACGCGTAGACCGTGTGGTCCCGCACCAGAGCGAGGCCCGCGGCGGGGGCTGACGGGGTCTCGGACGTTCGTTCGTTCATCCGGGGAGGGTAGGCGGCCGCGGCACGGCTACGCGAGCGAAATGTTGCCGTCCGCGGCGACCGTGATCTTCTTCTCGGCCAGCGGGCGGGTGGCCGGGCCGTGGGCCACCGCACCGTCCGCGACCTCGAACTTGCTGCCGTGGCAGGGGCAGTCGATGGTGCCGTTCTCCACCTTGTTCACGAGGCAGCCCTGGTGCGGGCACACCGCCGTGAAGCAGCGGAAGGAGCCGGCCGTCGGCTGGGTGACGACCAGCTTCTCCTCCTTGAGGACCGTGCCGCCGCCGACCGGCACCGCCGAGGACTTCAGCAGGACCTTGCCCGCCGCGGCGGGGGCCGACGTCGCCGGGGACCCGGAGCCCTGGGGGGTGGCCGCGCTGCCGCTCTCGTTCGTCGGCTTCTTCTCCTCGCCGTTACCGCCGCACGCGGTCAGCGCACCGCCCGCCAGGGCGGCGGCGCCCACCGCGAGTACCGTGCGCCGGGCGGTGGGCGCGGCTTCGCTCGTACGGCTTGCATCGGTCATGAGGGCTCCTCGCTCGAGTGCCGGGATGGCGTGGAGCATCCTGGCGTGTGGCCGGGCTCCGGGTGAAGCCCGCCACACGCTTTCACGTGGCGGGCCGCCAGGGGATCAGTTCCGCGGGGCTGCCCGGAGTCCGTACGACCTCCCACACGTCGATCACGGCGTCCCGGTTCAACGGCCCGTGGACATGCGGGTAGCGGTCGCCGGATTCACCCTCACGGCGGACCTCGGACGTCAGGGCGAGCTCGTCGAGCCCCAGGGCCAGCAGGGTGCCCGGCACCTCGGCGTAGTACGCGTCGGCGATGGCCAGAGCCGTCGGCCGGTCCGCCGAGCAGTGCACGAAGCCCTCGGCGCCGAGCGAGGGCGGGGCGTACGGGAGCTCGGGTTCGGCGGTCCAGTCGGAGAGCGGTACGAGGTGGAAGATCATGCCGATCGTTCTACCGCAGCGGGCGCCGAGGGGTTGCGCCAAGTGGCAGCGCCGTCCGGTCTGGGTGACATTGTCCGTGTCTCGAAGCCGGGTACGACACCTGCCGTGCGGCCCGGTCCCTCTGCGAAAGGCATGACCATGGCGGGTAACGACCTCGGCTCCCTTCTGGGCGGTCTCCTCGGCGGCGGCCAGGGCGGCGGCACGGGCGGCGCCGGTGGCGGCGGCAACATCCTCGGCTCCCTGCTCGGCGCCCTCCTGGGCGGCGGCGCGGGCGGCGCCCAGGAGGCCGGAGGCGCCGGGAACAACCCGCTCGGCGGGTTGCTGGACATGCTGACCAAGTCGGGTCTGGCCGATCAGACCCAGTCCTGGGTCGGTACGGGCGAGAACAAGTCGGTCACCGGCGCCGAGATCGCCGGCGCGCTGCCGGCCGACACCCTCCAGCAGGTCGCAGAACAGGCGGGCGTCACCCCCGAGAAGGCCGCCGACGAGATCGCCCAGGCCCTGCCGCAGGCGGTGGACAAGCTGACCCCCGACGGATCGCTGCCCAGCGGTTCCCTGGAGGACATCATCAAGCAGCAGCGCATCTAGGTCGTGTCGTCAAAGTCCCGTCTGGCCGGCGGGGCCTGGCACTTTGACGACACTCCCTAGCCGCTCCCGCCGTCGTATCGCGAGGGCCCGGCCGCGCCGTCCCACCGGACGGGCCGCCGGGCCCTCGTACCGTGCGCTCTGGCTACCCTGAGTCAGGCCCCGCCGTCACGCACCCCTGGAGCACCCCGTGAGAACCGCCGTCGTCATCGGAACCGGACTGATCGGCACCTCCGCGGCGCTCGCCCTGTCCGGCCGCGGCATCACCGTGCACCTGGTCGACCACGACCCGGCGCAGGCCCACACCGCCGCCGCCCTCGGGGCCGGCACGGACGAGCCGTACGAGGGCACGGTGGACCTCGCGATCATCGCCGTACCCCCCGCCCACGTGGCCCGGGCCCTCGCCGACGCGATCGGGCGCGGCCTGGCACGGGCGTACGTGGACGTGGCCAGCGTCAAGGGCGGTCCCCGGCGCGAGCTGGCGGAGCTCGGCGTGGACCTCACGGCGTACATCGGAACCCACCCGATGGCGGGCAAGGAGCGGTCCGGGCCGCTCGCGGCGACGGCGGACCTGTTCGAGGGCCGCCCCTGGGTGCTCACGCCCACCCGGGACACCGACCACGAGGTGCTGAACCTGGCGCTGGAGCTGGTCTCGCTCTGCCGGGCCGTACCGGTCGTGATGGACGCCGACGCGCACGACCGGGCGGTCGCGCTGGTCTCCCACACCCCGCAGCTCGTCTCCAGCATGGTCGCCGCACGTCTGGAGGAGGCCGACGAGACCGCGGTGCGGCTGTGCGGACAGGGCATCCGGGACGTGACGCGGATCGCCGCGTCCGACCCCCGGATGTGGGTGGAGATCCTGTCGGCGAACCCGGGGCCGGTGGCGGACGTCCTGGCCGGGATCGCGGCGGACCTGGACGAGACGGTGCGGGCCCTGCGCGGATTGCAGTCGGCCGACGAGGACAAGCGCCGCGGCGGCGCCGCCGGGATCGAGGACGTGCTGCGGCGGGGCAACGCGGGCCGGGTACGCGTGCCGGGCAAGCACGGCGCGGCGCCCACCGTGTACGAGACGGTCGCCGTGCTCATCAGCGACCAGCCGGGCGAGCTGGCCCGGATCTTCGCCGACGCGGGCCGGGCCGGCGTCAACATCGAGGACGTGCGGATCGAGCACGCCACGGGCCAGCAGGCCGGCCTCGTGCAGCTGATGGTGGAGCCCCGCGCCGTGGCCGGTCTCACGGCCGCGCTCCAGGAGCGCGGCTGGGCGCTGCGGCAGCAGTAGCCCGGGGCGGGGACCGGGGCTCCCGGGGGCCGGTAACCTTGGGGAGGGGCGCTTTGGCGCGCCCGGACACGTACGCGCAACCAGGAAGGTGCCCGCACCGTGGAAACCGCAGCTCCGTCCGCCGTGATCGTCGCCATCGACGGTCCCTCCGGCACGGGCAAGTCCAGCACCTCCAAGGCCGTGGCCGCCAAGCTCGGGCTGCGCTACCTGGACACCGGCGCCCAGTACCGGGCCATCACCTGGTGGATGATCACCAACGGCGTCGACACCGACGACCCGCACGCGATCGCCGTCGCCGCCGGCAAGCCCGTCATCGTGTCCGGCACCGATCCGGCCGCGCCCACCATCACCGTCGACGGCGAGGACGCCGCGGGCCCCATCCGGACCCAGGAGGTCACCTCCAAGGTCAGCGCGGTCAGCGCCGTCCCCGAGGTCCGCACCCGGATCACCGAGCTGCAGCGCTCCATCGCGGCCGAGGCGGCCGGCGGGATCGTCGTCGAAGGCCGGGACATCGGCACCACCGTGCTGCCCGACGCCGACCTGAAGATCTTCCTGACGGCCTCTGCCGAGGCCCGCGCCGCCCGCCGCAGCGGAGAGCTCCGCGGCAAGGAGGCCGCGGACCTCGCGGCCACCAAGGAGGCGCTGATCAAGCGGGACGCCGCCGACTCGGGGCGCAAGACCTCCCCGCTGGCCAAGGCCGGCGACGCCGTCGAGGTCGACACCACCGAGCTCACGCTCGACCAGGTGATCGAGTGCGTCGTGACGCTCGTGGAAGAGAAGCGGGCGGGCCGCACGTGAGCGATACGCCCTCCCTCAAGGGTGCGGCGGTCGGCCGGCGGATCGGCATCGGGCTCATGTACGGGCTGTGGAAGCCGCGTGTGCTGGGGGCCTGGAAGGTGCCCGCCTCCGGCCCCGTCATCCTGGCCGTGAACCACTCGCACAACATCGACGGGCCCATGCTCATGGGCACCGCCCCCCGGCCCCTGCACTTCCTGATCAAGAAGGAAGCATTCGTCGGCCCCCTCGGCCCCTTCCTCGAAGGGATCGGCCAGGTCAAGGTCGACCGCAGCGGCGCCGACCGCACCGCGATAGGCCGCGCCCTCGGCGTGCTCGACGAGGGAGGAGCCCTGGGCATCTTCCCCGAGGGCACCCGGGGCGAGGGCGACTTCGCCTCGCTGCGCGCGGGCCTCGCGTACTTCGCGGTCCGCAGCTGCGCGCCCATCGTGCCCGTCGCGGTCCTGGGCTCCACCGAGCGCCGCGGCCGGCTGGTCAAGGCGCTGCCGCCGCTGAAGAGCCGAGTGGACGTCGTCTTCGGCGACGCCTTCGACGCCGGGGACGGCAGTGGCCGCCGCACCCGCAGCGCGCTCGACCAGGCCACCGTACGCATCCAGGAGCGGCTGACCGCCCACCTGGCCGACGCCAAGCGCCTCACCGGGCGCTGAGCGAGACTTGACCTAGTAGTGGAACCGCGCTGCGCGGGTGCCACCGATCACCACGAACGACGAGGAACGGACTTCATGAACGACCAGCACGACCACGGAGCACTTGGCGACGCCGAGTACGCGGAGTTCATGGAGCTCGCCGCGGAGGAAGGCTTCGACATCGAGGATGTCGAAGGCGCGATCGAGGAGGCGGGTCACGGCCCGCTTCCCGTACTCGCCGTCGTCGGCCGCCCGAACGTCGGCAAGTCGACCCTGGTGAACCGCATCATCGGCCGCCGCGAGGCCGTCGTCGAGGACAAGCCGGGCGTCACCCGCGACCGCGTCACCTACGAGGCCGAGTGGGCCGGGCGGCGCTTCAAGGTCGTCGACACCGGCGGCTGGGAGCAGGACGTCCTCGGCATCGACGCCTCCGTCGCCGCCCAGGCCGAGTACGCCATCGAGACCGCCGACGCGGTCGTCTTCGTCGTGGACGCCAAGGTCGGCGCCACCGACACCGACGAGGCCGTCGTCAAGCTGCTGCGCCGGGCCGGCAAGCCCGTCGTGCTGTGCGCCAACAAGGTCGACGGCCAGAGCGGTGAGTCCGACGCGGCCTCCCTGTGGTCGCTGGGCCTCGGCTTCCCGCACCCGGTCTCCTCGCTGCACGGCCGCGGCACCGGCGACATGCTGGACGCCGTCCTGGAGGCCCTGCCCGAGGCCCCCGAGCAGACCTTCGGCGGTGTCGCCCCCGGCGGCCCGCGCCGCATCGCGCTGATCGGCCGCCCGAACGTGGGCAAGTCCTCGCTGCTCAACAAGGTCGCGAAGGAGGACCGTGTCGTCGTCAACGAGCTGGCCGGCACCACCCGCGACCCGGTCGACGAGCTGATCGAGCTCGGCGGCATCACCTGGAAGTTCGTCGACACCGCGGGCATCCGCAAGAAGGTGCACCTCCAGCAGGGCGCCGACTACTACGCCTCGCTGCGCACGGCCGCCGCCGTCGAGAAGGCGGAGGTCGCGGTCATCCTGATCGACACCACCGAGACCATCAGCGTCCAGGACCAGCGCATCATCACCATGGCCGTCGAGTCCGGCCGCGCCATCGTGATCGCGTACAACAAGTGGGACGAGCTCGACGAGGAGCGCCGCTACTACCTCGAGCGCGAGATCGAGACCGAGATGCAGCAGGTCTCCTGGGCCCCGCGGGTGAACGTCTCGGCGCTCACCGGCCGCCACATGGAGAAGCTGGTCCCGGCGATCGAGACCGCCCTCGCGGGCTGGGAGACGCGCGTTCCCACCGGTCGGCTGAACGCCTTCCTCGGCGAGGTCGTCGCCGCCCACCCGCACCCGATCCGCGGCGGCAAGCAGCCCCGCATCCTGTTCGGCACCCAGGCCGGCAGCAAGCCGCCGCGCTTCGTCCTCTTCGCCTCCGGCTTCCTGGAGCACGGCTACCGGCGCTTCATCGAGCGCCGCCTGCGCGAGGAGTTCGGCTTCGAGGGCACCCCGATCCACATTTCGGTGCGGGTGCGCGAGAAGCGCGGTGCGCAGCACAAGAAGAAGAAGTAGAAGTACGGCGGCGTACGCGCCACCGGGCGCCGGGGTCAGTAGCCCCGGCGCGGAGCGGGCGGCAGGGCCGCCGGGATGTGCTGCATCCCGGTCTGGTGCTGCCGCCCGCCGGCGTATGCGTACGAGTACGCGGGCTGCGGCTGCGGGGTGTACGAGGGCTGCCAGGTGTCCGTCTGCTGCCACGCGGAACTGTTCCAGCCGCTGCCGTACGAGCTCCCCGTGCTGCTGCCGTACAGACCGCCGGCCGAGCCGCCGTACGAGAACGCCGTGAACCCGAGGTCCTCCTCGCCCGTACGGTCGCCCGGCAGCGCCCGGAAGGCGCGCAGGTACTCCGAGTACAGCGTGTCGTAGATCGGGGTGTGCGAGGCGGCCGGAGCGCTGTCCCGGTCCCGTGCGGGGCGCATCGGGGGGACGGTGCTCGGATAGGACGGGGCGCGGGAGACGTCGTATGAATGCACGTATCAGCCAACGAACCCGGGGCCCTGCGGATGCGGGGTGAGTGGGCGGAAAACGCAGATCGCCGGGGGTGTGCGGGACGGACCGCACACCCCCGGCGCACGCCGCCCGGCCCCCTCTGCGGGGGGCGGACGGCCGTTTGCGGGGCGAAAGGGCGTCAGGCGCCCGGGGTACCCGCCAGGGGCATCGAGGCGGCCACGAGCTTGCCGTCGGCCGCGGCCTTGTCCAGGGCGTCGCGGAGCAGGTCCTCGCGGGGCTGCTGGCCGATGGAGCCGACCGGGGCGGCGTAGATCAGGACGCGCTGGGTCTTGTTGACGGCGGCCCGCCAGCCGTCGGTGACCGACAGCGCCTGGTGCGCCTGCCACCAGGCGACCGGGCCGCCGCCGTCGGTGCCGGGCTGGAGCACGGCGTGCAGCTGGCCGGCGGCGAGCAGGACCGACCAGCCGTTCAGCGGGGAGGGCAGCTCACCGGTGTCGGTGACGGGGACGAAGCCCTGCTCGATGAGGAGCGGCAGGAAGTCGTCGCCGGGGCCGGTGGTGCCGGGGCGGGCGATGGCCGCGGTGGGCTCGACGACCAGGGCCGGGTGCAGCTCCCCGCCGATCAGGACGAGCCCGCTGGTGATGCCGAGGACGGCCTGGCCGCCGGGGACGGACTGCGGCGTGTCGCCGCCGGGGCCGGCCGGGGTGGCGGCAGGGCTGTAGCCGGTGATGGAGCGGACGGCGCCCTGGAGCTGCTCCTCGGAGACGGCGACGACCTGCGAGGGGATGCAGCCGGCGTGGGCGAACGCGAGGACGGCGGTCTCGTCCCCGACGAACAGCACGGTGCTGGTCTGCTCGCGCTCGGAGTCGCCCGGGGTGCGGCAGGAGGTGCAGTCGTAGCTGCCGGGGGACCCGTCGCCGACGAGCAGCCGTTCGGCCTCTTCGTCGCCGATCTCGGCACGTACCTCATCACTGACGTCGAGCATGCGCGGCACGGGGTGGCTCCTCGGACTAGGCGTGCGGGGCCGGGGGTTTCCCGGCTCGCCGGGCTCAACGGGGGAGCGGCTGCCGGGGTCACGCCGTTTGAGGGAACGGAATCGAACCGGACACCCGCAGGGGTGAACGGTGGGACTGCGGCTTTGTTTTCTTGCCAACTGTTTTTTGGTTGTGCGCAGTTGATGTCCGGAGATGGTTGTTTCGGGGTGGGTGGCGGCGTGGGCCGAGCGGGTGGGGCGCGATGGCGCGCGGAGTGGCGGGGCGGGGGGCGGGGGTGCGCTGCGTAGCGTGACGCGATGCGCAACCTCGGGATCCCGGCTGCCGTTGCCGTTGCCGCGTTGGTGTTCGTCCTCGGGCCGGGTCCGGTGGCCGCGGCCGCCGCACCCGCCGTCGCCCCGCCGCCGCCGGCGCCGGGCTCGCCGGGGGTGAGCGCGCGGTACACGGGGGACTGCGGGCCGGGCGGGCAGTGGCCGTGGGACTGCGTGGCCGACTGCGAGAGCGGTGGGCGGTGGGCGGTGAACACCGGCAACGGCTTCTACGGGGGGCTGCAGTTCTGGCAGCCGACCTGGGAGGAGCACGGGGGCCTCGCGTATGCCCGGCGGGCGGACCTCGCGAGCCGGGAGCAGCAGATCCGGGTCGCGGAGGAACTGCTGGGCAAGCAGGGGTGGGAGGCGTGGCCGGTGTGCGCGAGGCGGTACGGGCTCGCGGGGCGGATGCACGTGGTGCGGCGGGGGGACACGTTGGTGGGGATCGCGCGGAGGCATCGGGTGGTGGGGGGCTGGAGGGCGCTGTACGAGGCGAACCGGGGGGTGGTCGGGGCGCGGCCGGAGGTTTTGGTGGTGGGGACGTTCCTCACGCTTCCGGCTGGGCCGGTGCCGGTGCCGGTGCCGGTGCCCGCGGGTCCCGTCCCGGCGCCGGTGCCTGCCGGGCCCGCCCCGGTTCCGGCTCCCGCGAGCCCGGCACCCGTGTCCCCGTAGCGGGGGTTGTCGCTGCGCGGAGCCGTCCCCTACCCGCCCTTCCACCGTTCCCCGGGCTCTGCCCGGACCCGCGGGGCTCCGCCCCGGACCCTGCGCCTCAAACGCCGGCGGGGCTGGATTGGGCTGAGGCCGCTCCCGGGCTCCGCCCCGTACCCCGCGCCTCAAACGCCGGCGGGGCTGGATTGGGCTGAGGCCGCTCCCGGGCTCCGCCCCGGACCCCGCGTCTCAAACGCCGGCGGGGCTGGATTGGGGCTGAGGCCGCGGGTTCGGGCCGAGGCCGCCTCCGGGCGGGGGTGCAGGGAGCGGCACGGCAGACTGGGCGGATGCTTGAGACCTCCGCGCGGTTGTTGCGTCTGTTGTCGTTGTTGCAGGCCCATCGGGAGTGGACCGGTCCCGATCTCGCCGAGCGGCTCGGGGTCACGCCGCGGACCGTGCGGCGCGACGTGGACCGGCTCCGCGAGCTCGGGTACCCGGTGAACGCCAGCCCCGGCACCGGCGGCGGGTACCAGCTCGGGGCCGGGGCCGAGCTGCCGCCGCTGCTCCTCGACGACGACGAGGCCGTCGCCGTGGCCGTTGGCCTGCGTACGGCCGCCGGGAACGGGGTCGAGGGGATCGGGGAGGCCTCGGTACGGGCCCTCGCCAAGCTGGAGCAGGTGCTGCCCTCCCGGCTGCGCGGCAGGGTCTCCGCGCTCAACCGGTTCACCGTGCCGATGCTGCGCGGCGCGCAGCGCTCCGCCGTCGACCCCGCCGTGCTGACCGAGCTGGCCACCGTGTGCCGCGACAGCGAGCGGCTGCGCTTCGGGTACCGGGACCACGGGGGCGCGGTCACCCGCCGTACGGTCGAGCCGCACCGGCTCGTGTGCACCGAGCGCCGCTGGTACCTGGTCGCCTGGGACCTCGACCGCGGGGACTGGCGGACCTTCCGGGCCGACCGCATCGAGCCGAGGCCGCCGCACGGCCCGCGCTTCACCCCGCGCCCGGCGCCGGCCGAGGACCTGGCCGCGTACGTCTCCGAGGGGGTCTCCCAGCGGGTGTACGCGACGAAGGCCGTCGTACGGCTGCGGGTGTCCGTGCAGGAGGCCGCGCAGATCGTCGGGCCGAGCGACGGGATCCTGGAACCGGTCGACGAGGAGAGCTGCATCCTGCGCACCGGGGCGGTGAACCTCGACGTTCTTGTGATTCACATCATGATGATCGGCTGTGAGTTCGAAGTCGTCGAACCCGTTGAGCTGACGGACCGTATCAGGGCTGCCAGGGATCTTCTCGGCCGGGCTCTGGAGCCCCGCGAGGTGAAGGAGTTGTAAGGAACCAGGGAGGGTTCGGAACCGAATTCAGGGGCCCTGTGCGGGAATTCCGAAGAGAATTTCCGCCGGGCGTGTCGCGGGGCGGAAAGAGATTTCTCCACCCGAACTCCACCGTCAAACAACTGTCGACAATCCGTGACACAAGCGTGACCCGGGACGGACGAACCTCCGGGCGTACGGCTGACGTTCCGGCCATATGAACGACAAAACGGCGGGCCCGGTCGAAGAGACCGGGCCCGCCGTTGTCGTCCGTCGGTACGCGCGTGCGTGCGTGGCGCGTACCGCCCCGGCTAGCCCCCGGCCACCGGGCGGGCGGCGGCGCGGGCGGCGGCCCGCTCGCCGTGGGCCGGGCGGCGGCTGCCCGCCGGGGTGAGCGGGGTGCGCTCGGAGCGGATCAGGTGCGGGCGGGACGGGATGTGCGCGGCGGGCCGGGGCGCGGGGGCGTGCCCGGAGGCCGGGGCCGGCTGCGCCGCAGGCTCCGCGGTCGCGGCCGGGCCCTGGAACTGCCACTTTCCGCCCGCCGAGAGCAGCGGTACGAGTACGCCGGTGAGCGGCGCGGGCACCTGCCCGGCCTCCATCCGGCGGCGCAGCTGCTCGCGCAGGCCGAAGACGCGGGCCTCGATCGCGGAGATGAGCGGCTCGCACCAGGGCAGCGCGAGCAGGACGAGCAGGCCGGCGGACCAGCCGAGCAGGACATCGCTCACCCAGTGGGTGCCGAGGTACACGGTCGTGGCCCCGACGCTGAGCGAGACCACCGCGGAGACCACGGACAGCACGCGCCGGGTGACCACGGTGGAGGCCAGGTAGGCCAGGATTCCCCAGGTCACGACGGCGTTGGCGGTGTGGCCGGAAGGGAATATATCGCCGCCCGCGAAGAGCTCGGCGGAGCCGATCTCGGTGGCGTAGTGCGGGCCGAGCCGGCCGAGGCCGAGCTTCACGGCGCCGACCGTGATGTTGAGGAGCAGCAGCGCCACGCCCAGGGTGATCAGCGGGCGGAGGGTGTGCTGCCGCCAGGAGCGCCACCCGAGCCAGGCGGCGACCATGACCGCGGTGGGTCCGCGCTGGCCCAGGACGACGAGGTAGTCGAGGAAGGCGTGCAGCTGCGGCCACTGCTCGTAGGGCCGGAAGAACATGACCTGCCAGTCCAGACGGACGAGCCAGGACGTGGTCAGTACGGCCACCACGATCGCGATGTAGAAGGCCAGAGTTGACCCGAGGAGCACGACGCGGTGCCGGCTCATCCGCGGTGTTTGCAGATGAGCCGGTCGCTCTGGTTCCCGGTCGAGCCGGGCGAACACCCGCTCCAGACGGGTCAGGATTTGATCGGTACGCACTCAATCGACGTTACCGCGCGCCGATGGTCGGCCCGGTCGAATCGCGGGCTTTGTGATGACCATGTGATGTGGAGTGGGTCTCACACAGTGCTTAATTCCTGGTATTCGGGCATTAGTTGGAGCGGTGCCGATCCAATGCCCCGGACATTTCCCGAAGACTTAGCCCGGCTTTATCGGTGCAGGTCAATCACCCTGCTTACGGCGGGCCCGAGCCGTTCAGCCAGAACGCCCCGTAGACCGCCGAGGCCAGGGCCGCAGCGCCCAGCACGGCGACCGCGCGGCCCGTCCGCCACCGGGCCAGCGCCACCGCCGCGGGCAGCAGCAGCGGGAAGGCGGGCAGCAGCAGCCGGGGCTTGGAACCGAAGTACCCGGACGCGCACAGCGCCAGCGCCACCACGATCCCGCAGTAGATGAGGAGCGGCGCCGGCTGGCGCCGGCGCACGCACAGCCCGTACAGCCACAGCACCAGGGCGACGCCCGCGATCAGTCCGACCCCGGCGAGGAAGGCGGAGGAGACCAGCTTCGCCCCGATGAACCGGGCGAAGGCCCAGCCGCCGTCGAAGCCGTTGCCCCAGCCGCCCTGCACGTCCAGGTACCCCAGCAGCCCGCCGCCGGTGCGCGCGCCGACCCACAGGACGTACGCCGCCGCGCCCATCGGGGCCAGCAGCGCCCCGACTGCCATCCGCCAGGACCGTTCCCCGCGCCGCCAGGCCAGTACGGCGGCCACCCAGAGCGCCGCGACGACCGCGGCCCCGACCGGGCGGGTCAGGCCCGCCCCGGCCGCGAGCAGCCCCGCGGTGATCCAGTGCCTGCGCAGGACCCCGTACAGGGCCCAGGCCGCGAGGGCGGTGAACAGCGACTCGCTGTACGCCATGGACTGGACGACAGCGACGGGCAGCGCGGCCCAGACCGCGACGGCGCAGACCCCGGCCCGCCGGCCGTGGAGGAAATCGGCGACGGCGAAGATCCCCCAGGCCGCGGCGAGCCCGGCGACCGCGGACACCACCAGGCCCGCCGAGCCGTGGGACAGCCCGGTCGCCGCCGACACCAGCCGCTCCAGCCAGGGCAGCAGGGGGAAGAAGGCGAGGTTGGAGTGGACGTCCCCGTTGGGCAGGGCCACCTCGTACCCGTACCCCTCGGCGGCGATGCGGGCGTACCAGAGGGAGTCCCAGCGGGCGGAGAGCAGTGTGTGCGGGCTGCTGCCGGCGGCCGCTCCCCACACGCCGAGCACGGCCAGCCCGAGCAGCCGGACCGCCGCGAAGACGGCCAGGGCGGGCGCGGCCCGGCGAAATCCAAGATCTTTCACGGGCATGATTATCGACGGCGGGGGCGTCCGCGCGTGGCCGGGAACCACCGGGCGTGAGCGCGCGTGCACTCCGGGGAAGGGCGGGGGGAAGGCGAGGTGCGGGGAGTGGCGTACACCACACGGCGGCCGGTGCCGGGATGAGAGCTTGGCCACGTGTCGGACGGCCGAACTCGCGTACGCTGACTCTTCACTCGCGTGTCGACGCCGGACCCCGTAGGACGCCACACCGCACACGGAACACCCCGTGGCCCCACAAAGACGCTGGTCCGCCGAGTGCGAGGGATCATCTGGGAGGTACATGCATGTCGGGGACGAACACGGCCGGCGACAGGAGCCCTTCCCTCTGGCAGCGGCTCGGCGCGGTCTCCGGCGGGGCCAACCGCTGGGTCGTCCTGGCGGTGCTGTGCGTCAGCCTGGTCCTCGTCGCGCTCGACGCGACGATCCTCCACGTCGCCGTCCCGTCCGTCACCGAGGACCTGCGCCCTGGCTCGATCGAGCTCCTGTGGATCGTCGACGCCTACCCGCTGGTGTGCGCGGCCCTCCTGATCCTCTTCGGCACCCTCGGCGACCGTGTCGGCCGCCGCCGGATCCTCCTCCTCGGCTACGCGCTCTTCGGCGCCGCCTCCGCCGTGGCCGCCCTGGCCGACAACGCCCAGGTCCTCATCGCGGCCCGCGCCCTGCTCGGCGTCGGCGGAGCGATGATCATGCCGGCCACCCTCTCGATCCTGCGCCAGGTCTTCCCCGACCGGCGCGAGCGGGCCCTCGCCATCGGCATCTGGACCGCCGTCGCCGCCATCGGCGCGGCCGGCGGCCCGGTCCTCGGAGGCTTCCTGGTCCAGCACTTCTGGTGGGGTTCGGTCTTCCTCATCAACATCCCGCTGATGGCGCTGATCCTGCCGCTCGGACGCTGGCTGCTGCCCGAGTCCAAGGGCTCCTGCGACGGGCCGTGGGACGTGCTCGGCGCGCTCATGGCCGCCGGCGGTGTGCTCGGCGCGGTCCTCGGGGTCAAGCGGCTCGGTGCGGAGCGGCAGCTGGCCGACCCCGAAGCGCTGCTCCCGCTGGCGCTCGGCGCGGCGCTGCTGATCCTGTTCGTCCGGCGGCAGAAGCGGCGTCCGCATCCGCTGATCGACATGCGGATGTTCTCCCGCGCCGCCTTCACGACGTCCGTCGGCTGCATCGTGCTCGCCATGCTGGCGCTGGTCGGCCTGGAGCTGATCGCCGTGCAGTACCTCCAGCTCGTGCTGCACCTCAGCCCGCTGGAGACCGGCCTGCGGCTGCTCCCGCTCACCTTCGCGGCCATGGCCGCCGGGGCCACCGGGTCGTACACGCTGGCGCGGATCGGGCCGCGCACGATGGTGTCGCTGGGCTTCGTACTGACCGCCGGCGCCGTGCTCCTGCTGACCTTCATGGGGCAGCAGGACCGGCCCGTACTGCTGACGGTCGGGTTCATCCTGCTCGGCTTCGGGCTCCAGACCACGCTGTTCGCGGCGTACGAGTCGATGCTGAGCGAGGCCCCGGCGGCCACCGCCGGCGGAGCGGCCTCGATCGGCGAGACCTCGTACCAGCTGGGCGCGGGCATGGGCATCGCGCTGCTGGGCAGCGTCATGAACGCGGCCTACGCGCCGGGGCTCGCGCACGTGCCGGGGGTCTCCCCGGCGGATTCGGCGAGGGCCGCGAACTCCCTCGGCGAGGCCTACCAGATCGCCGCGCACCTGGGCGGTCCGGCGGGCGAGTCGCTGTACGCGGCCGCACGGCACTCGTTCGTGCAAGGGCTGCACGTGACGCTGATGGTCAGCGCAGGGCTGCTGCTCGCCGGCGCGGTGATGGCACTGAAGCTTCCGCGCGCCATGGAGTGCCCCGAGCCGGCGGAGGCCGAGCCCGTCGGGACCGAGCCCGTACGCCTCCCCGCGCAGGCGACCTCGGAGCGCGCCCCGGCCGTCGGCTGACCCGCCCGTCGACCGGGCGGGGGTGGACCCGCGGCGGGGCCGGGGCCAAACTTGCACCGCTAGGTTTCGCCCTCAGGCCCGCCGGGAGGCCCCCGTGTCCTTCGTTCCCACCGATCCGCTCGGCCTCGACGAGCTCCTCAGCCCCGAGGACCTCGCCATCCGCGACACCGTCCGCGGCTGGGCCGCCGACCGCGTGCTGCCGCACATCGCCGAGTGGTACGAGAGCGGCGAGCTGCCCGCCATCCGCGAGCTGGCCCGCGAGCTCGGCTCGATCGGCGCGCTCGGGATGTCCCTGACCGGCTACGGCTGCGCGGGCGCCAGTGCCGTCCAGTACGGCCTCGCCTGCCTGGAGCTGGAGGCCGCCGACTCCGGGATCCGGTCCCTGGTGTCCGTACAGGGGTCGCTCGCCATGTACGCGATCTGGAAGTACGGCTCGGAGGAGCAGAAGCAGCGCTGGCTGCCCGGGATGGCGGCCGGCGAGCTGATCGGCTGCTTCGGGCTCACCGAGCCCGACGTGGGCTCCGACCCGGCAGCCATGCGCACGTACGCGAAGCGCGACGGCGCCGACTGGGTGCTCAACGGCCGCAAGATGTGGATCACCAACGGAAGCGTCGCGTCCGTCGCCGTGGTGTGGGCGCAGACGGACGAGGGGATCCGCGGCTTCGCCGTGCCCACGGACACCGCCGGCTTCTCCGCGCCGGAGATCAAGCACAAGTGGTCGCTGCGCGCCTCGGTGACGAGCGAGCTGGTCATGGACGACGTACGACTGCCCGCGGACGCGGTGCTCCCGGAAGTCACCGGGCTCAAGGGGCCGCTCGGCTGCCTCAGCCACGCGCGGTACGGGATCATCTGGGGGTCCATGGGCGCGGCGCGCGCGAGCTTCGAGTCCGCGCTCGGCTACGCGAGGACGCGCGAGCAGTTCGGCAGGCCCATCGGCGGCTTCCAGCTCACCCAGGCCAAGCTCGCGGACATGGCGCTGGAGCTCCACAAGGGCATCCTGCTCGCCCACCACCTGGGCCGGCGGATGGACGCGGGCACCTTGCGGCCCGAGCAGATCAGTTTCGGCAAGCTCAACAACGTCCGCGAGGCCATCGAGATCTGCCGCACCGCGCGGACCATCCTCGGCGCCAACGGGATCTCCCTGGAATACCCCGTCATGCGGCACGCCACGAACCTCGAATCGGTCCTCACCTACGAGGGCACCGTCGAGATGCACCAATTGGTGCTGGGCAAGGCGCTCACCGGGCTCGACGCCTTCCGTTAGGCACGGGCGCCGGGAGGACCGGGGGGCCGGTGAGGGCCCTGCTCAGCTCTGGTTGAAGAAGTCGCGCGAGCGGCCGCCGGGCTCGCCGCTCACGATCTGGGTGTCGGCCGGGGTCAGCAGGAAGACCCTGGTCGCCACCCGCTCGATCGAACCGCGCAGCCCGAAGGTCAGTCCGGCCGCGAAGTCGACCACGCGCTTCGCGTCGCCCGGGTCCATGGACGACAGGTTCACGATGACCGGGACGCCCTCGCGGAACAGCTCGCCGATGCCGCGGGCGTCACGGAAGCCGTCCGGGGTGACCGTCGCGATCCGACGGCCCTGCTCGACGGCGGACTCCGACGCCACCTTGACGCGCGGGTCGGTGACCCACTGCTCGCCGGGGCCGACCACCGAGCCCTGCGGGGCCTCCGCGTAGTCGTCGTCGTAGTAACGCTCGTCGTCGCTGTCCTCCACGAGACCCAGCCAGGCACTCGCCTTGCGCACCGAACCCATGGACGCCTCCTTTCATCGCGGTCAGTCTGTCTTCTCTTCCGCATCCCTATCGTCGTCCATGATGCTGACAACGCGCCAAGTGGATAGCCGCCGCGCAGGGGTTTCGTGACGGTACTGGTGCAGAACATCCGTTGCACCGTCAAGGATCCTGGTGGGTACCACTGCTGACTGAGTGAAAATACGACCGCTGCTGCCGTATGGGTGACCGATGGGGACGTACGGGTGAAGGACCCGGCTCGATACGATGCCCGTCGAGTACGCGTATGACACACGGGGGAAGTGGATTGTTCGGCATCGTCAGACCTTGTACGCACCGGCTGGGAGAGCGGTTCAAGGCGGAGTGGATGGCCCATCTGTGCGGGCTCTGCCTGGCACTTAGGGGCGATCACGGCCAGTTCGCCCGGATCGTCACCAACTACGACGGGCTGCTCGTCTCGGTTCTGACGGAGGCTCAGTCCGGTCCGGCGGCCGGCTCCCGGCGCACCGCGGGCCCCTGCCCGCTGCGCGGCATGCGGACCGCCGCGGTGGCGAAGGGCGAGGGTGCGCGGCTCGCGGCCGCCGTCTCGCTCGTGCTGGCCTCCGCGAAGGTACGGGACCACGTGGCCGACCGGGACGGGCTGTTGGCCCGCGCTCCGATCGCCGCCGCCGCGCGCCGGGTGGCCCGGGGCTGGGACCGTGCGGGCGCCCGTACCGGTGCCTCGCTCGGCTTCGACACCGCGGTGCTCGTCGACGCCGTGGACCGGCAGGCGGGCATCGAGACGCTGGCCGGCCTCGGCACGCCCGTGCTCGTCGTCACCGAGCCCACCGAGACCGCGACGGCCGCCGCGTTCGCCCATACCGCGACCCTCGCCGGCCGGCCAGGCAACGCCCCCGCGCTGGCCGAGGCGGGCCGGTACTTCGGGCGCCTGGCACACCTGCTGGACGCGGTCGAGGACCAGGCCGCGGACCGCGCCGCCGGGGCCTGGAACCCGCTGACCGCCACCGGGACCACGCTCGCCGAGGCCCGGCGGCTGTGCGACGACGCCCTCCACGGCATCCGGCTCGCGCTGCGCGAGGTGGAGTTCGCGGACGCGGGCCTCGCCCACCGGCTGCTGGTGCACGAGCTGCGCACCTCCGTGGACCGGGCCTTCGGGACCGGCAGCTGTGCGACGCACGGGCACGGCGCCACCGCCTCGGCGGGGGGCTTCGGGCCGCCGCCGCAGGGATACGACGCCCCGGGCGCGGGCCCCGCGTACGGCACGGCGTACGGCACTCCGTACGGCAGCGGGAACGGCAACCCGTACGCCCCGAACCCCCCGTACGCCCCCGGCGGGCCCGGGATGCCGCCACCGCCCATGGGGCCGGGCGGCGGTGGCGGCGGTGGCGGAGGCGGCTGGATGCCCCCGCAGAAGCCCCGCCGCGGGCTGCTCGCCGGCTGTGCCGTGGCCATCGGGCTGTTCTGCACCTGCCAGCTGTGCTGCGCCGAGCACGAGGGGCCGTGGTCCCGGGAGAAGAAGCAGGCGTGGTGCGACAACTGCGACTGCGGGGGCTGTGACTGCGGCGGCTGCGGATGCGGCGACTGCTGCTGCTGTCCCTGCGACGGCTGCTGAGGCCCCGTCAGAAATCCACAGGTCCGGACGGGGTACGGGGAGGTTCCCGTCCGGGCTGATGTGGAAAGGGTGAGCGGCATGAGCGTTGACGCAGGCGACGACCCGGCCGCGGCCTGGCGGCAGTGGCACGAACACCGGGTGGCCGCCGTGTCCGCCCCCTACGGCCCCCTCGCGCTGATCGGCACCCACTGGCTCGCCGATTACCCGGAAGGTCGAATTCCGGCCGTTCCGGGGCGCTGGCGCACCAGCGGGGCGGGAGTGGCCCTCACCGCGGCCGCCGAGGACGGCATCAGCCTGGACGGCGCGCCCTTCACCGGTGACGTCGTACTCGCCGCCGACGAGGCCCCGCCCTCGCACTCCCGGGTCGCGGCCGGGGACGTACGGCTCCTCGTGCTCCGGCGGGAGGGCGAGTGGGCGGTGCGCGTCTTCGACCCCGACTCCGAGGCCCGCGCCGCCTTCGCGGGCATCGAGGCCACCCCGTACGATCCGGTCTTCGTGCTGCCGGGGCACTTCCGGCCGTACGCCGAGGACCGGACCGTCCAGGTGGAGAACGCCGACGGGCGGGCCCGCGGGCTCGGCCTCGGCGGTGAGCTGAGCTTCCGCTTCGAGGGCGCCGAACACCGGCTCCAGGTGGCCGTGGACGAGGAGGACGCCAGCCTCTGGGCGGTCATCGGCGATGCGACCGGCGGCCGCTCCAGCTACCGCTTCCGGTTCCTCAAGCCCGGCGCGGCGGCCGCGGACGGCTCGATCGCCGTGGACCTCAACCGGGCCCTGCTGCCTCCCTGCGCCTTCGCGGATCACTTCATCTGCCCATTCCCGCCCCCCGGGAACACCCTGCCGTTCGAGATCGCCGCGGGCGAGCGTCGGCTGAAAGCCGCCCTTGCGACCGGTATCTGACGCCAGGACACTCCCGACAGCGTCTCTCGGGTTTGTCAGGGGCACGTCGAAAGGCCTCGTGCCCGCCGCGTCCCTGACCGCCCCCCACGGGCACCGGCACCCCCACGACCGCCGGGCCCCCGATCCCTACCGGGAGGACGAGAAGTGAGCATCAACCGCATCACCCGTACCAGGCTCTTCGCGATGGCCACCGGCCTGGCCGCGGTGGCCGCCCTGGCCGTCCCCGCAGCGGCGCAGGCCGACGACACGGCCCGGGACACCCCGGGAGCGGGCTTCAGCGCCGCCCGCCTCGCCTCCGCCGGGGCCTCGGTCCTGCGCGCCGACGTCGCGGGGACCGCCTGGCACACCGACCCCGCGACCGGGACCCTGGTGGTCAGCGCCGACTCCACCGTCTCGGCCGCCGACCTCGAGAGAATCCGCCGGGAGGCCGGAGCGGACGCCGCGGCCCTGCGCATCGAGCGCACCCCCGGCAAGCTCACCAAGCTGGCCTCCGGCGGCGACGCCATCTACGCGTCGGGCTGGCGCTGCTCCCTCGGCTTCAACGTGCGCAGCGGAAGCAACTACTACGCCCTGACCGCCGGGCACTGCACCGACGGCGCGGGCACCTGGTGGACCAACTCCGCCCGCACCAACGTGCTCGGCTCCACCACCGGATCCAGCTTCCCCACCAACGACTACGGCCTGATCAAGTACGCCAGCAACTCGCCCGTGCCCCCCGGCACCGTCGGCAGCCAGGACATCACCAGCGCCGTCAACGCCACCACCGGCATGGCCGTGAAGCGGCGCGGCTCCACCACCGGCACCCACAGCGGCTCGGTGACCGGCCTCAACGCCACCGTCAACTACGGCGGCGGCGACATCGTCTACGGCATGATCAAGACCAACGTCTGCGCCGAGCCTGGCGACAGCGGCGGCCCGCTGTACTCCGGCACCCGCGCGGTCGGCCTCACCTCCGGCGGCAGCGGCAACTGCTCCTCGGGCGGAACCACCTACTTCCAGCCCGTCGTCGAAGCGCTCAACGCGTACGGGGTCAGCGTCTACTAGACCCACCGCGCAGCCCCACCGCGCAGACCCACGCGCCCCCGCTGCACCCCTGGACGTCCTCCCGCCTTCTGGGAGGATGTCCAGGGCGTCACACGGGGGAGGTCTCTGCATGAAACGTATCGGCGTGACCGGGCACCGCTCGATCCCGGACGAGGTGCACGGCCATGTGGTGGAGGGCCTGAGGGCCGTACTGGAAGGCCACGAAGGGCCGTTGGAGGCGCTCTCCAGCCTGGCGGACGGAGCGGACCAGCTCTTCGCCGCCATCGCCCTGGAACACGGCGCGGACCTCACCGTGGTGATCCCCAGCGGGGACTACGAGGACGCCTTCGAGGGCGCCGAGGCGCTCGCCCGCTACCTCGGGCTCAAGGGCCGGGCCACCCAGGAGGTCCGGATGGCCTTCGACCGCTCCACCGACGAGGCCTACTACGCCGCCGGCACCTACATCGCCGACTCCTGCGACCGGCTCGTGGCCGTCTGGGACGGACAGCCCGCCCGCGGGCACGGCGGAACCGGCGAGATCGTCGCCTACGCCCGCGGGATCGGCAAGCCCGTCACCGTGATCTGGCGCGAGGGCGTGACCCGGGACTGAGCCCCGCCCCCGAAGCCGCCCCCGACACCGCCCCGCGGCAGCGCAGCGGGACACCTCAACTGCTGTGCCGGGCCAGCCAGTCCGTGTGCATCGGGGACACGTACCGCTCGGTCTCGTACACCGCGGACGGCCACTGCGACTCGGTGATGGTCGTCTGCATCACGACCATCATCGCCGCCAGGTCCTGCTCGATCAGGGTGTGCGCCTCGATCAGCGGATGGTGGCGCCGCACCTCGTTCCAGGCGATCCCGGCCGCCGCGGCCGCGCTCAGGAGCCCGGTCAGCTTCGGCGCCGGCCCCGAACCGAAGGCCCCGATCAGCGCGAACAGCAGCGCCAGACAGGTCAGCAGCACGATCGTCCACGACCACAGGGCCGTCGCCCGCCGCGACACCTCCGTCTTGCGCTGGTACCAGTTGCGCTGCTCGATCAGCCGGTCCCGGACGTACGTCTCCCGCCGGACCTGGTAGGCCAGTCCGCGCAGCCGGTGCATCGCGCCGGTGATCTCCCCGCCCTCCGGGACCGTCCCGGAGCCGCGCGGATCCGCCCAGCCCATCTTCTTCAGCTCGTCCAGACCCGCCTCCAGGCGCGTGCGGTACGCGGCCTCCGGCCCGAACACCTCGCTGCCGAACGGTGCCCCGTGCACGGCGTACCGCCAGGCCAGGGACTTGATGAACTCCGCCGCGCTGCGGTTGAGCTGCCACTGCGGGCGCGCCCGGCGCCGGGTCGCCCGTACGCCCACGGCCAGCACCCCGGTGTACGCGAGCACGCTCAGCAGTCCGAACAGGTGCAGCGATCCCAGCTTCGGCCCCGAAGGCAGGGCGGCGGCGGCCGCGGCCGCGACGAGCAGCATCAGCTGCGCGCGCGTGGCCTGGGTGGACTCCCGCTGCCGGGAGATGGCCGCCTGGTCGGTGTGGTGGAAGAGGGCCGGCAGGTCCTCGTTGCGAAAGGTCATGCTGTCGGTCACAGCGCCCCCCAGTGTGCTGTCGGGCTGTCCGCCGTCATGGTGGCGGGGGGGGGGGGGGGGGGGGGGGGGGAGGGGGGGAGGGTGGGGGGGGGGGGGGGGGGGGGGGGGGGGGGGGGGGGGGCGGGGGTGGGGGGGGGGGGGGGAGGGGTCGAGGCGTGGTTCTTCGAATAG